>JBDHIC010000071.1:0-8130 GCA_039589035.1 Gemmatimonadota bacterium
TTTCTGGAGAGGCAAGAGCTGCTTGTTTGTCCCCACCCGTAAACAGGAACCACGTCATCGTCACGGCTGTGGTAGCATATGCTGCAACCATGCCGAGAGCTGCTCCCTGCAATCCGTAGATCGTCATCAGCGCCAAACCAATCGTGACCGTGGCGATGTTAGACAAGACATACGCCCAGAAAACAAGATCCGGGCGCTCTAGCGCACGCAGTGCGGGACCCAGGACGGTTATGCTTCCGGTGAAAACCGGAACCAACCCGATAATCCATATGAACTGGCCGATCTCGATGTAACGCTCGCCATACAACCATAGCAGGACGGGTTCGCCGAAGCTGCCCAGGATCAACCAATAGAGAGTTGCCAGAAACGTGAGAACCGTCATTCCGGCAATGACCGTACGACGAAAGTGGTCTCGGCTGCGAAGGCGCACCAAAGCTGGAACAAGCAAAGTACCTATGGCGCTGAGTGCTGCTAACGCCGGCATAATGAGCGTCATGGCTGCTCTGAGTTGTGCCGTCGCATCGAGACCGATCGAAACTGATAAGGCGAAGTAGTAGATCTGACTGGGTACCCACAAGAGGATGCCGGTGGCTGCGGCCCAGCGCCCATAGTGCCAATGGTCTTGAAGCACTTCCCGTGTCAGCGGGTTGTTTCGGAGCGGGACGCGGGCGGGCTTCAAGCGATGGAAGAGCCACAGACCGGATACTAGGCTCGCCAGGCCCATCAGCAAGAATGCCATCGCTGACGAGAGCCAGCCAGTTTGCTGGAGGATGAAGACGCCGGATAGTGTCAACCCCATGTACACAGCCGCTGCGAATGCAGCCAACCGAGGGTTGAGGATCATGTACGTTGCTGTTCGCCCAAGCTGTCGGTAAAGGATGAAGGGGGCGGCAGCCGCTAAACCCAACAGCCCCGCAGCGGTCGGATGGGAAGAAAGGAATCCAGCAATGGCGACGGCAACTAGAACAGCGCTGAAACCGGCCCCGAACAACCAATGGCCATTTGTGACGGTACCAAGGTAGGGGCCTCTCTTCTTGGCATACCGGCCCGGTCCAAAAACCAGCAAGGGTTCCGTGAGAAAGCCTGCGTGGAGGGTGGCCAATAGAGCGAATAGCGAATAAGCGACAGCGAACGCCCCGTAATCCGCGGTCTCAAGCCAACGGATCAGGAAGATGTTCAGTGCGAAGTTTGAGATCGAGAAAAGCCCCTGGTCCAGTACAGCCGAAAAGCCACGCTCACTCCACGATAGGACACGGGAAAGCTGCTGATTGCGCTGGGAGTTCGTCGAACCAAGTACGGGTGGCGGATCTTTCATCGCTCTCCTTGGAGGCAAAACAGGTGCCGCTTAGGCCCGGACAGAGCTGTATCCTAGTCTTCTCAGTCTCCGGTTCTGATGGACCTGTCGCGTACGGTCGAAGCCCCTAAGCCGTTTTAGGGAGACGGTTTACGTAGTTCTTTGAGCTTCCAAGACCCCGATTGCCATGGCCTTCGTCTTGCAACCAAATAAGCTATCAAAATGGACGAATAAAGCGCTTTACAGCATATTCTCAGACTGGTATACGAAAACTTCTCGGGAGTGTTGTTAGGTAATGGATTCCACATCTCTAGAACATAGCCAAAATCCTCCTGCCCAGAGACCATCCTACTGGCCACGGCCGATGGAAACATCGATGACCTATTTGCTTCCGGGTCAGGATCCATCCAGCAGTAAGGTGTCGACCATTAACCTGCTCTGGACCGTTATTCGGAGACGCCGTTGGGTGATTCTGGCTGGGTTCCTGCCGGTAAGCGCGGCCGTTGCTGCCTACACGTTCACAATCCCTAAGACTTACACATCTTGGTCTACGGTTCTCGTTGAGGCGCGAGGGCAGCAACAAGAGAACTCTGCACTCGAAGTGTTGCAGCGACTGGGACGAACGAACACGCTGGAAACAGAAATCGAGCTGATCACAAGCCGTAGGGTTATTGAGCCCATCGTTGAACAGCAAGCCATGCATGTATCGGTAATGCTCAATGGCGAAAGCGTCCGAGGGACAGACATCTTCTCGAGTGTCAACGCTTCACGGGAAGCCGAACCCGGCAAATACATTATCGAACCGCGGAGCGAGGGTGTCATTATCATTGACGCAGAGACGGAGGCAACGATTGCCGAGATACCAGCAAAGTATGAATCGGCAGAGGTCTCACTCGGTGGATTGAGCTTGGCACTGCCCGGTGATCTCCAGTTCAACGAAATCAGTATTTCCGTCGCGCCATTTGAGGGGGCAGTCGTTGGAATCCAGAATAGGATCGCCGCGGCGCCGGTACGAAGAGATGCCGATCTGATCCGACTTACTTGCCAGGAGGGTTCGCCGGAGCAGGCACACAACCTGTGTGAGAACGTCACCAAGTCCTATCTGCAGTTGAGGGCTGATTTGCAGCACGCCGAGGCCGCCGGAGCAGCGGACTTCCTCGCGGAGCAGGTCGAGCAAGTGAAGAGCCGACTGACTGCTGCCGAGGACAAGCTAGCCACATACCAAAGTGAGAATCAAGCGGTCGCTCTTGACCAACGTGCTTCCACCGAGGTTCAGCAGCATGCAAGGGTCCGAGCTCAAAGGGAGCAACTGGAGGCTGAACGGTCTGCGCTCGCAACCCTCCTCAGCGCAACAGAGAACGAAGGTGGAAGCCGTAATTACCGGGATCTCGCGAGTTATCCGACGTTTATGCAGACGCAAAACCGCATCGTGGGGCAGCTGGTTGAGACCCTGGTCGACCTCGAGAACCGCCGCAGTGAGTTGACGATAACCAGAACAGAGCGCAATCCAGACGTGGCCGCCATTGATAGTCGCATTCTCGAGATAGAGAATCAGCTCAAGGACTTTGCCGTAAGTTATCAGGACGGTCTAACGGCACAGATCACGTCACTGAATCAATCGTTGGGTAGCGCGAGTGGCCAGCTCTCAGTGATTCCGGTGAAGCAGGTCGAGACGGCGAGGCTAAGCCGACAGGTGACGTTGTTGGAGGACCTTTATCAGTTCTTGCAAGTGCGTCTTCGCGAGGCTGAGGTTGCGGAGATGGTCAACTTGCCCAGCGTGGGCATCGTCGATCGTGCGTCCTTTCCATTTCATCCGTCGGCCCCGAATGTCAGAATGAACCTAGCGCTGGGTCTCCTCTTGGGCTTGTGTGTAGGGGGGGCCTTGGCTGCGATTCGTGAGCTGACGGATTCCAGGATTCGCGAACGCAGAGATGTTGAGCGGGAGACAGGCGTGCCAGTACTCGCCATGATTCCGACACTGCGACACCCTGGACCGATCGCAGCCGTCGCAGGGAATGGTGCCGCCGGTAAGCGCCTCATTCGCGAAAGCCCGGCAGCGAGTGACGGTGGTGGCGAGCTTGCCAAGGTCGCCGCGTCTCGAGATTTGTGGGAGGAAGAGCTTGTTATCGAAGCTTTCCGTAGTCTTGCCGCCGACTTGCGGTTTACAGGACAACGACTCGGCACACGAGGGCTCCGTTCGGTCGCCGTCACAAGTGCTTCTCGTGGGGACGGCAAGACGTTCACCGCGTGCAATCTAGCGATCGCCCAAGCCGTTCACGGCAGGAAAACGTTGCTTCTTGACGCTGATCTGAGAGCCAGCGGAGTGGCCCGGTTCTTCGATCTCGCCTGGACCAGCGCTGGTTTGACCGATGTTTTAACAGGTCAGGCTGAGACGCCGTCTGTACTTCAAGAGTTGGATTTGCGCGATGGTGGGCAGCTGCGGATCATTTCGGCAGGGAATCCGCAAGTGCGGTCGGTTGGAATGCTCGAGAAGCACGCCATGAGGGTGGGATCTTTGCTCGACTATGGGGAAGAGCATTTTGACCTTGTGGTTGTTGACACACCTCCATTGAATGTGCTTACCGATGCTGCGACGATCGCTTCACGAGTAGATGCCGTCGTTGTTGTCGTGCGGGGGGGGGTAACAGATCGTTCCGCGTTGGACCTTACACTGAAACGGTTGACACGTGCGAATGCTCGCGTCGTTGGTCTAGTTCTGAATGACGTCGATCTGCCCGAGTACTACACGACCTACAGTCACGATTACATCACGGAGTTTGAGTAGTTGCGTAAACAGACTCAGCCCGCCGCGCTATTGGTAGCGGCTCTCATGCTGGGTTCCGCCAACACGTTTGCGCAGCAGCCCGGCCCTCTGGCTGATCAGCTGCAACCGGGCGATATGGTGAGGGTGGCGTTGTCACGTGAGGTCGAGATGAGTGGCGACTACACGGTGGACGAAGCCGGAATGGTCGCGCTCCCTCTTATCGGATTGCGTGAAACGAGCAACAAGACCCCGGCGGCGTTGAAGCAGGAGCTCGTCTCGGCCTATGTCGACCAGCTGAGGAACCAGACCATTCAGATCACATTCCTGCGCCGTGTTCGGGTGCTGGGGGAAGTCAGAACCCCGGGGCTCTACCATGCGGATCCTACGATGACCCTTGCCGACGTTGTGGCTCTGGCCGGAGGTGCGACAAACCTCGGAAAGCGTGATGAGATGCGGATCATCCGAGACGGGGAAGAGTTCGAAGTTGACCTTCACAGCGAGGTCTTCCAACAAGTTCGGTCCGGTGACCAGATATTGGTTCCCGAAAAGGGTTGGCTCGAAAGGAACCGCACGCTTCTGGTTACTGCCTCGATCTCGGTCACCGCTATCGTCGTTGGTGCGATGACGCGCTAGGCTCTCCAAAACCGGGCTTGGGGGGAACTTCCAAACAGAATGAACAGGACTTCACCGATGAGGTTGGACCAGCGGGGGATCAAGCTCTGCCGCGCCGTGATCGACTTTCTCGTCGTGTTGATCGGGTTCGGGCTGAGCCTTCGCATCTACAATCAGTGGCGCCACGGGGGTACCTGGACTCAGGAACCAGGGATAGAAATCACGTATTTCGAGGTCGCTGTTCTATTCGGGGCGATCTGTGTGGCTGTGTTCTGGAGCCTCGATCTATATCGTGAGCGCGCAAGCGTACTGAATCTCCGAGAGTATGAAACAGCGGTCAAAGGCGTGCTCATGGCCGCCGCCATATTTTTTGCCATCCTGTTCTTGTTCAAGCTCGGTGGGTACTCCCGGTTTGTCGTGATCGGCGGGTTGTTGTTTTCTACCCTCCTTGTTCTATTAGCTCGCCGATCGGTTTCGACCTTTTTCAACGCGTTGGATGTCAAGGGAAGGTTGGGGCGTAATGTCTTGATATACGGTTGCGGTCAAACGGGCAAACTCCTGATGAAGAAGCTCCTTCATGCACCGCATCGTGGGTGCCGAGTAGTTGGGTTTATCGACGACTTTGCACCCCGGGGAGCTATCATCACGTGCACTTTGGATCAAACGATGCCCTCAGATTTGTTTAGAGCGCGAATTCTAGGTCGATTGAGAGACCTGCCCGCGTTGGTCAAGGAACACGAGATCGACGAGATGCTGGTAACCGTTCCGTTGACCAATTCTGAACGCCACCGAGCCATCATCAGACTAGCTCGCGAACTCTCGATAGAGGTCGGAATCGTTCCCCGGGTGGGCGAGCTGCGAGCCGATCTGCTCGATGTAGAAGATCTGAGCGCGATCCCTGTTGTTCGGCCCAGCTTGGCTCAACGGCGAGGGATCTACCTTGTGGTGAAGAGGGTCTTTGACCTTACTGTGGCGACGACTCTTTTGATTCTGACAGCACCGCTTTGGGTGGTCGCGGCGGTCGCCATCAAGGTTGAGTCGCCCGGGCCGGTGTTCTTCCGTCAAAAGCGCCGTGGCTTGCGCGGAAAAGAAATCGAGATACTTAAGTTTCGAACAATGTATGAGGACGTTAGTCCGTATGAACGTTCGCCAGGTGGCGACGTAGACCTACGAATCACGAGGGTCGGGCGGTTCCTTCGCATGGGTGGTTTTGACGAACTGCCTCAAATCGTCAACGTGTTTCGCGGTGAGATGAGCGTCGTGGGTCCACGACCGGAAATGCCGTTTATCGTCGACGGATACGGCCCACTAGAGCACCAGAGACTTGTGGTGAAACCGGGAATAACCGGCATCTGGCAGCTGAGCTCCGATAGGCACTCGGAGATACACGAGAATCTGGAGTATGACCTGTACTACATTCGCCATCAGTCACTCCTCATGGACGTTTTGATCCTGTTTGAAACGCTGTTTTTTACCATTGGCTTGGTCCCGAGAAGAATGAGTCGGCGGCGAGTGGTCCCTCACTTGAATACGGTTCTTCCGGATAGCACACCAGCTGACGATACTCTGAAACAGCCGGTGGCCGGCGATGGCTATGTAGTTGCTGCTTTGGATCAACGGGTCGACGGTGCGCTGCCTCAGAGCTGGCTGACGTGTATGCCAGCACTCTATGAGCTTGCTGGTGCGAATCAAACAGTGAAGATACTGGTGGCTCCAGACAATGTGACGGCCTTCGATCATTTGGCTGACGAACCGCAGAGCGGTAAAGAGCGGGACGAAACGCACATAGAGTACATTCCGTATACGAGCCGATCTGAGCTCCGGGCGGTCACTTTGGGGGCCAAGCTTGTACTCACTGATTTGCGCCATGTTCAGCAGTGGGCGGGTGAGGCTGGGAAAGACGTCGTGTTTGTCGAAGGCGATAGTGTGAAGTGGCAGCCCGGTGGTTCAGGCACGAGCGATATCGCGAACCATCTCCTACCGCTCCTGCCCGCGTTGCAGATCGGTGAACAATCTCTCCGAGAGGTCAGCTGATCCACCGGCCTATCTTTTGGACAACTCTGAGTGTTGACAGGTATGAATATTGCACGAAAGCGGTCGGTATAGAAGAGGGAGCGTTCCAAGGCTAATCAGCTGTGGGACAACGACTTAAGCGCTACTTAATCAAATAAGGAGAAGCGAATGGAACCGCGGAGAGCAGTCGTCACCGGCGCCGGTGGCTTCATCGGCTATCATTTGACTCGCTACCTAAAGGACCGTGGCTACTGGGTCCGTGGTGTCGATCTCAAGCACCCTCTGTTTGACGCCTCAGCTGCAGACGAGTTCAAGCTGCTGGATCTTCGTCGCTGGGAGAACTGCCAGGAGGCGACCAAAGGCGTGCATGAGGTCTACGCTTTGGCTGCAGAAATGGGTGGGATGGGGTTCATCTCTGCGAATCATGCGCGGATTCTCCACGACAATATACTGATCAATACTCATACGCTTGACGCCGCACGAGAGAACGGTGTGGAGCGTTACCTGTTTTCGTCGTCGGCCTGCATCTACCCGGAGTATCGTCAAGAAGAAACAGATGTAACTCCGCTCAAGGAGGACGATGCGTATCCGGCTCAACCGCAGGACGCATATGGCTGGGAAAAGCTCATTACGGAGCAGTTATGCATGCACTACCGTGATGAGTACAATGTAGAAACCCGCACAGTTCGATTTCACAACATCTATGGTCCTTACGGTACGTGGGAGGGAGGGCGTGAAAAAGCCCCGGCAGCACTGTGTCGGAAGATCGCCGTGGCCAAGCTCACGGGGAATCCCGAAATCGAGATATGGGGAGACGGCGAGCAGACCCGGTCCTTCTGTTACGTGTCTGACTGCGTAGAAGGGATCTATCGCCTGCAACAATCTGGTTTCTCCGATCCCCTCAATCTCGGTCAGGACCAGATGGTTACGATCAACCAGCTCGCCGACTTGATCGCCGAAGTCGCTGGCGTCGAAATCGTAAGGAAGCACATCGAGGGTCCGCAGGGTGTCAGGGGCCGGAACTCGGACAACTCCCTTTTGGAGAAAACCCTTGGGTGGACTCCTCAGGTGTCCCTCGAGGAGGGTCTTGCGACTACGTACGAGTGGATCGAGGATCAAGTGAGGCAGAGCACAGCGAGTGCCTCAGCACCCGAGCGAATCACGAGTTGAGTGTCGCCGTTGAACAACGAGTAAATGTTCTCGGTGTGGGTGTTAGCGCGATCGACATGTCGATCGCGCTGGACGTCATTGAACGATGGATCTCGGCTGGAGACCGACAATACGTTTGCGTGACGGGCGTTCACGGGGTGATGGAAAGCCAGCGCGACGCAAAGCTCCGCCGGATCCACAACGATGCAGGGTTAGTGACGCCCGATGGGATGCCGCTCGTTTGGGTGAGCCGGCTCAAGGGTTTCGAAACTTCTCGTGTCTACGGACCAGACCTGTT
>JBDHIC010000072.1:0-15815 GCA_039589035.1 Gemmatimonadota bacterium
AGGCGGCAACATTAGTAGTCCTCGCGAAGGGCCGTCAAGTCACCGCCGGTGGCGCCTCCGCGTGCTACAAGAGTGGTTCTAGACCTTTATACACGCCACGTGGTGGCCGGGCTCGACCTCCCGAAACTCGGGGACGATCTCGGCACACTCGGCGGTGGCGATGGGGCAACGCGGGTGAAACGGGCACCCCGAAGGCGGATTGGCGGGGCTCGGGACGTCGCCCTCCAGCATAATCCGTTCGCGTTTGACGACCGGATCGGGGACCGGGATCGCCGACATCAGAGCCTTCGTGTACGGATGTAGGGGATTCCTGTACAGCTCGTCGGCGTCCGCCAGCTCCATCAGCTTCCCCAGATACATGACCGCCACGCGATCGGAGATGTGCTCGACCACCGCCAGGTCGTGGGCGATGAACAGAAACGTCAGGTCAAACTCTTGTTTCAGGTCGAGCAACAGGTTGATGACCTGTGCCTGCACCGAAACGTCGAGCGCCGACACCGGCTCGTCACAGACGATGAACTTCGGATCTACTGAAAGCGCGCGGGCGATCCCGATCCGCTGCCGTTGGCCACCCGAGAACTCGTGCGGGTAGCGGTTCGCGTGCTGCGGCAAAAGACCGACGACTTCGAGCAACTCCCTGGCGCGCGCTTTGCCATCGGCACCTTGTGCGATGCCATGAATCCGGAGCGCTTCGACGAGCATCGATCCCACCGTCAATCTTGGGTTCAAGCTCGAGTACGGATCTTGAAAGATGATCTGCATGTCGCGCCGCAGGCTCCGAATCTCGCTCCGGTCGAGCGCGAGCACGTCCTGCCCCCGAAACTCCACTTCGCCACCCGTCGGCTCAATCAACCGCAGAATGCAGCGACCGGCGGTCGTCTTCCCACAACCCGACTCCCCAACCAACCCCAACACCTCGCCAGGCTGGATCGAGAACGTGATCCCATCCACAGCCTTCACCGAGCCCACCGTGCGCGACCAGAACCCGCGCTTGATCGGAAAGTGCTTTCTGAGATCACGAACAGCGACCAGGGCCGGGCCGCCGTTTCCGGATTGAGTAGCGTCACTCAAAGAGAAAACACCTCGCCACGTGACCGTCGTCCCCGACCTCTCTGAGTTCGGGCAACTCACGTTTACAGATGTCCATCACGCGGGGACAGCGATTGTGGAATGGGCAGCCCACCATCTCCTCGAACGGCGACGGTACTCCACCAGGTATCGTGTTCAGCCGCTCGACTTGTTCGCCCAGCTTCGGAATCGCCGCCTTGAGACCCTCGGTGTAGGGATGGTTCGGGCCTCCAAAGACCTGTTCGGCGGTGCCGATCTCGGCCACAATGCCCGCGTACATGACGACGACTCGATGGGCGGTCTCGGCAATCACGCCTAAATCATGCGTGATCAACATGATCGCCATCCCGAAGTCGTCCTGGAGCCGGTTCAGCAAGTCCAGTATCTGCGCTTGAACAGTGACGTCCAACGCTGTCGTCGGCTCATCGGCGATCAACAATGCTGGGTCACATGCCAGCGCCATCGCGATCATTACACGTTGACGCTGACCACCGGATAGCTGATGTGGATATTCGTCAACACGGTGCGCAGCGTCGGGGATCCGCACACGAGTGAGCATCTCGATCGCCTTTTCACGTGACTCGTCCTTCGACATTCCACGATGGAGCCGCAACACCTCGCCGATCTGATCGCCGACTGTATAGACCGGATTGAGCGATGTCATCGGCTCTTGGAAGATCATTGCGATCTCGTTGCCACGTATCCGGCGCATCTCCTTTTCGGAAAGCGTGAGCAGATCGATATCCTCAAAGCGGATGTGTCCACCCTCGATACGTCCAGGAGGGTCCGGGATGAGTCGCAGGATCGACAGGGCGGTGACCGACTTTCCGCACCCTGACTCGCCGACGATGCCGAGCGTCTCCTGTGCTTTCAGGTCGAACGACACACCGTCGACCGCCTTGGCCACGCCTTCGTCAGTGTAGAAGTAGGTCTCGAGATCTTGGACCGTGAGCAGCGGCTCGTTCATAAACGCTCGTGTTGTCGTAGGTAAACGACCAAATGCGCCAGATTCGCACTCAAGAAAACGTCTCTCGGTGTCCGGTTCCCAAGCGCCGGTATCCGCGCATCAAACCACTCCCGAGAGCGACGCCGCGAGCGCAACGACTTCTGTACTTGGTACAAGAACGCGTCTAATAACTCCAAACGCTCCAGATATTCCTTGGACGGTATCTGCTCGCCTCTACGCCAGCGGTTCAGCGTGCCTGCTGTACAGCCCACGGCACTGGCTATGGCCTTCGTGTCGAGGTCGAACAGCTCCATCAGCCTGCCAATCGTTCCTTCGCTGATGCCGGTTACCATTTGGACTCCTCCTCAGCGCCGGGGTCGGGAGTCAGTCGGTCAATTACGTAGCCTCGGGTCGAGCGCGTCACGCAACCCATCCCCGAGGAGGTTGAACGAAATGACGGTTGCAACGATCGCCAAGCCAGGAAAGGTCGAGATCCACCACGCAGTGATCATCGCATCTCTGCCGTCGTTGACCATCGATCCCCAAGAAGCGGTCGGCGGCTGAACCCCGAGCCCGAGGAACGACAGCCCCCCCGAGCCCGAGGAACGACAGCCCTGCCTCGAGCAGAATCGTGTTGCCGATGTTTAGGGTCGCGATGACGATGATCGGCGCCAGGGTGTTGGGCAGGATGTGGCGCATGATAATGCGCCTGTCAGAGTAGCCCAGGGCGCGCGACGCCTGCACGAACTCCTGTTCACGCAACTGAAGGAACTGCCCGCGCACGATGCGGGCGCTTCCCTCCCATCCAGTGAGACCTAGCACGGCGATAATGAGCCAGATCGAGGGCTCGAATATGGCGATAATGACGAGCACCAGGATGAGTCGTGGAATCGAGAGCAGCATGTCGATAAAGCGCGCGATCCCGGTGTCAATCCACCCGCGGAAGTAGCCGGCCAGCGAGCCCAGCAGCGCGCCCAACGTGATCGAGATAGCAACCGCCAAGAAACCGATCGTCAGCGAGATGCGCGCCCCGTAGAGGATTCTGCTGAAGACGTCGCGGCCAAACTTATCGGTGCCGAAGTAGTGCTCGGCGCTAGGCGGCAGATACCGATTCAGCACGATGTTGCCCTGAAAGTTGGGATCGAAGGGCGCGATGAATGGCGCCATCAGAGTGACCCAGTACAGAAACCCCATGACGCCCAGCCCGGCCATGGCGAGGTGGTTCTTGCGAAAACGGCGCCCCGCCAACCGCCATTGGCTGACGCCGGTGCGGCGGATCGGCTTGGTAGCCACCACCGCTACATCGTAGATGCCCCACACCCACAACGTGATCAGCGTCACCACCAACGTAACCAGTGCGATCTGATCATCGAGCCGACCCTCGCCGAGGGTCCGCGTGATGTCCTCGCGCGACAATAGCAGCGTCGCAAACGCCAGCACCCAACCATTGAAGATCCAGATTCCCGCCTGTCTTCGTCCGACGGCGAGTGAACCGAGCCCCGGCACGATCGCCGACAGCACCACCGCCCAGCTCTTTCTCGGCCCCCCCTCCTGTCCACCGTCCAAAACCGGCTCGGGCGCAGTCGGCGCGCCGACTACTAGCCCCGCGGTCTCCATCTCGCCGGTCTGGGTTTTGGATTCCACTATGCTTCCGCTTCCTCGACTCGCACCCGCGGGTCGACGACCGAGTAGAGAATGTCAGCCACAAGGTTGCCGACGATCACGAAGATCGCGATGACAAAAGCACTCGCTAGGACGACCGGGTAGTCGCGCTGGAAGATCGCCCCAATGATCGTGCGTCCCATTCCAGGCCATGCAAAAATCGTCTCGATCAGGACCGCGCCGCTCATCAGGAACGGGATATACAAGCCCAACAGCGTGATGATCGGGATCAGAGCATTCCGCATCGCGTGCTTGAACACCACCTTGCGTTCGTCCAACCCTTTGGCGCGGGCGGTGCGCACATAATCCTGCCGAATCTGTTCGAGCATCCCGCTTCGCATGTACCGAGCGACCGCCGCGGCCCCACCGAGTCCCAGGGCGAGCGAGGGCATGATCAAGTGTTTCGCTCGATCGACGAGCTTGTCGCTGCCGCTCATGAACTCATAGTCGACGGCCGTCATCTGGCTGGCGGGAAGCAACTGCAGCTTGTAGGCGAAAAGCAGGATCAGCATCAACCCGAACCAGAACGACGGCATCGAGTAGAAGAAGAACGACGCGACGGTCGCGGTGTTGTCCATCCAGGAGTACTGCCGTACGGCCTGGATCGTACCGACGACGACGCCCACGATGAAGATGACGATCAGCGCGATGGAGCTCAGCAGCAGCGTGTTTGGGATGGCGTCTTTGAGGATGTCCGAAATCGGTCGGTGCTGCGAGAACGAGTAGCCAAAATCACCGGTCAGAAACGACGAGATCCAGCGGAAGTACTGGATGTGGATCGGCTGATCGAGGCCCAGATTCCGCCGCATCTGCTCGATGACCGCAGGGTCGATGTTGGGGTCGGCGAGGTAGATCGAGGTGGGATCGCCGGGGGCGGCGTGCATCAGGAAAAAGATGATCGTCGACGCCCCCAGCAGGATGGGGATCGCCTGCAGCGTGCGCTTTATGATGTAGCCGATCAACGGCCGGTCGAACTTGCCGCGCCTGACCCTTGACCGGCTTCAGCCATCGGCGACGCTCCAACAGGCACGTTGTATCGCTGCCGCCCCTCGGGCACGAACCACTCCTCAAGGTTGAATGACCAACCGTAGGCGTTCATATCGGTGTTCTCGAACCGTTCATTGATCACGTGAAGATCATTGAGCTGAAACAGATACGTGTAATAAGACTCGTCGACCGAGATGCGCTGCATCTCGGACCAGAGCCGCTTCGCCTTATCCATGTCCCGCTCGAGCTCTGCCTGTGCCATGAGCTCAAGCATCCGTTCGTTGTCGGCGCTCACAAAGTTGAACAACGCATCCTTGCCGAAAAGCGACGTCAATGCAGCCTTGATGCCAACCGACCAACCACCGACAGCGCTCTGGAAATCCTTGGCGAGAAGCTGATCGATAAAAGTGTTGAACTCGAGCACGTTTGGCGTGACTTCTGCGCCGACGGCCTTGAGCTGCTCCTGGATCACCGTCACGATGTCGACCCGCATCCGGTTGTTGCTGTTGGTGCTCATCTGAAACTTGAGCTCACGACCATCCTTGTCACGCACGCCGTCGCCGTCGGAATCGGTCCAACCGGCTTCGTCCAACAGAGCCTTCGCACCTTCCGGATCGAACGGATACGGTTCGATCGTCGGGTCGTGAGCCCAGATCGTCGAGATCAACGGTTGAGTACC
The DNA here is from genome assembly GCA_039589035.1 of Gemmatimonadota bacterium. Taxonomy (GTDB): domain Bacteria; phylum Gemmatimonadota; class Gemmatimonadetes; order JACCXV01; family JAHWKZ01; genus CAMYLR01. Next base: position 5,343 of record JBDHIC010000072.1, read on the forward strand.
CACGGTAGCCTGCCCGTACACCAACGCATCAACGATCTGTTGGCGGTCGATCGCCATCGTCAGCGCCTGCCGCACGCGTTTGTCCTCGAACAGCGGGTCGAGCCGGTTCCACGCCACATACGTGTATGACCGGCCGGGATAGGAGTGGACGGTAAGCCCGGGCGCTTCGCTAAGCTGCGGGTAGAACGCCGGTCCGAAACGCGTCCACAGGTCGATGTCGCCGTTCTGGATCTGGGTCACTAGCGACGTCTGATCGGGGATGATGCGGAACGTGGCGCGGTTTAGGTGTGGCCGGCCGAGCGCGAAGTCGGGGTTGGCCTCGATCACTACCTCCTGGCCAGACTCCCACGAGACAAACCGGAACGGCCCGTTGCCGACCGGCTCGCGAGCGATCGGGTGCTCCGACATCTCGGCGAATGGAACATCACCCAGGATGTGCTTCGGGAGCGGATAACAGACGTTGGAGTCTTGAACCTGATACATGTACTGCTCGTCGAACGTGAACCGCACGGTGAGCGGGTCGAGCGCCTCAACGTTGGTGATGTGCTCGAGCCAGTCGACCGCGCTCCAGCCGATCTCCGGTGCCCTGCATACGTCGTGGGCAAAGACGACGTCATCAGCGGTAAACGGCTCGCCATCGTGCCAGGTGATGCCGGGGTGGATAAAGAAATCGATCGATAGCGAGTCTGCAGAGAAACGGAACGAGTCCGCCAAGCCAGGTCGGACAGTGATGAAATCCGGGTTGGATCGCATCAAGTACCAGTAGATTTGCCCGTAAACGTCGCTCGACGACACCGAGTTCGAGGTTGGCGGGAACATCGTATCGAGATCGACTTCGAGACCGACCACCAGCATATCGCCGTCGGCGGGTTGCAGCTCCGGGGCGCCGGTATCACCCATGTCGCCGCTTCCACCTCCACCACACCCAACCGAGAACATCACCGCACCAATCGCGGCCACGTGCCAAACGCCTGTGCGCATTATCGCCTCCCGCGTGAATTATCTAGCTTCTGCTACTCGTTCGACTTGGCCGCTAGTGGCCGACCTCCGCTTCGCCGCTGCATCGACTCGGGAATCCACCAGTTGACGATGCCAACCAAGTAGCCGCGTGCATCCGCCTCGACGTTCTGCAGCCGTGTGCTGACACCGACGCGCTCTTCGAGGTAGTAGAGGAACGTGTATGGCTGATCACGGTGGATGATCTCCTGGTACTCGTGCCAAAGCGGCTTGGCCTTCTCGCGATCGATCGTCGTCAGCGCCTGCTGCATCAGCGTGTCGGCGCGTGGATTCGTGTACGACGGGTAGTTGTACTGCCCTTCTATTGCTGCGGTCGAGAAGAGGTCCGTCGGGTCGAAATTGAAATCGACCGCCCAGCCGCTTACCGCGGCGTCAAACTGTTTCGCCTTGAGGTCGTCGATAAACGTGTTCCACTCCATCAACCGCGGCTGGACATCGACTCCGACTTTCTCGAGATCGTTCTGGACGATCACGACGATGTCTTCACGCAGGTCGTTGCCCTGATTGGTCCGCAAGCTGAAGCGAAACGGTCGTCCATCCTTATCGATCAGACCGTCACCGTCGGTGTCTGTCCACCCAGCTTCACTCAACATCGCCTTCGCCCGCTCCGGATCGTACGGCCAGGGCTCCAGCGTCTCGTGGAATGGCCACTGAAACGGCATCACGTCGGCTACACCGATCTGACCGTAACCGTACAACAAGGCGTCGACGATCTGTTTGCGATCGATCGCCATCGTGAGCGCGCGCCGCACCAACGGATCCTCGAACAATGGGTTACGTGTGTTCCAAGCCAAAAACGTGTACGACCGCGTCGGGTACGTAATCGAATAAGCCCGATCGCTCGACTCGACGCGAGCCATCTCCTTGGGTGGTATCGCTCGCATGTAGTCGATTCCGCCGGTCAGTAGTTCGGTCAGCTCGGTCGTCTGCTCGGGAATGACCCGGAAGACCACGCGGTCGAGGTGCGGTCGCCCGAGAAGAAACTCTTCGTTGACCTCGAACACGACCTGCTGCTCAGGCTGCCAGGACACGAATTTGAACGGCCCGTTGCCCACCGGTTTCCGGTTGAACTCGGCGTTCTTCATGTCAGCGGGGTCGACATCCTCGAGCAAGTGCTTGGGCATCGTCTGCCACTGCGTGTAGTTCATGGGCGCGTCGGAGTGGGCCCGGGAGAAGTTGAACCGAACCCGACGGTCATCGATCCGGTCGACGGACGTGACGTATTGGAAATACGCGCTGTTGGCGTAGGCGATCTCCGGCCTCTTGATCATCTCGAACGACCAGATGACGTCGTCGACCGTCGTCGGCGTGCCATCGTGCCACGTGACACCGTCCCGGATCCGGAACGTGATCGATAGCCCGTCTTTCGCAACGCCAAAAGAATCGGCCAGATAAGGTTCAAAGTTCAGCTCCTCGTCGAGGCGCAGAAGCGGCATGAAGAGCATGAAGTTGCGGACTTGGTTGGTTTCAAAATCGGTCGAGACGAGATCGTTGAACGCATCGAAATCGCTCACGGTGGCGACGACCGCCGTGCCCCCGTTGACCGGGGCCGATTCGGCGTCTGGGCGGCCACCCGCTGACTCACCGCCCCGGCTACAGGCTGCCAGCAGCGTGAGGCTGAGCGCGAGAAATGAGATCGGATGGGATATCACGATTCGGGGCAAGAGTATCGTCCTCCGCGTCAAAGAGTGTCAAGTCGTGGCAAGCGCACCACGAGTGGCATCGATCGTTGCCTCTTCCTCGGGCGTGAGTACCCCCGGCGTGAGGCTCACGTTCAACTTCCGTTCGAAAGCTCGGACTATGCCCACCGTTAACTCGGTATAACTGACGTCGCGACCCGCGGCTGCGCTCACGGTGGTCGCTGCACTGCAGTCGAGGCTGCCCGGCCAAACAGCGTTCAAAATGGTGTGATCGCCGGCCAGCGGAATCGAGCCATGCTGCAAAAACGCTTTCCGGGTCCTGCGTTGGGCGCTCCCGACGAGCTTCTTGCCTGCGGCGGTGATTTCGTCACCGACTGGAGACGCAAAACACGCCAACCGGTCGTCGGGGCGAAGGGGGCGCGCTCGACGCGCTGCCTCGTCGTCGGCGAGCCGTGCGCGTACTCCGAGCTCAGCCAGCGCCGCTGCCAACACGGAGTGAATTCGTCGATGCGCATCGACGCCGCGACCAGCGAAGAGCCCCCCGATCGGCGCCACCACGCTGTAGGTCAGCTCCTCGGTAACCTCTCCGTGATAGACCGCCCGACCGCCGGTCGGGCGACGCACCCAGTCGATGCCTAGGGTTTCAAGCACGGCGATCGCTTCTGGATCGGGCTCGGGTTGGTGGCGACCGATCGAGACCGCGGGCGGTGACCAGCCGTAGAACCGCACAGTGGGTGGAGCGGCACCGCCTTCCACCGCGCTCAGGATCGCCCGATCGCATGTCATGTTCCAGGCGCCAGGCCGCGCGCCCGTCTCGAGCAACCGCCAGCCCGGGCTCAGAAATCGACGCTCTCGCCGGGGGTCAGTACCGCGCATTTGGCCGACGTCTCGCCCTCAACCCGCGCTTTCCATGCTTCCGCGTCCTGCGCAATAAGGTCGAACGTGTCGTAGTGCATCGGCACGACCAGCTTGGCCTCGAGGAATTTGACCGCGTGGAGCGCGTCATCGGGTCCCATAGTGAAGTTGTCGCCGATCGGTAGACAAGCGCAGTCGAATGCGTATAGGCGTCCCAACAGCTGGATGTCAGCTGTCAGCGCGGTGTCGCCGGCGTGATAGAGAACCCTATCGTCGGCGGTGATCACGATTCCGCATGCTGTCGTCGAGTACTTCGGATCGGCTTCCGTCATCGAGCCGTGCGCCGCGGGGACCAGCTTCACGTGCCCGAACGGAAACTCGTGACCACCTCCACACGCCAGCGGATGTGCCTCGCAGCCCTGCTCCATCGCCAGCTGTGCCAACTCGTAAGCGGCGACGACTAGCGCCCCGGTACGTTTCGCGATCGACACCGTGTCACCCCAGTGATCCCCATGCCCGTGGCTCAGCACGATCGCATCGATTTCGTCCAGCTGGTCGGGGCTCACGTCAGCCTTCGGATTGTCGGATAGGAACGGGTCGATCAAGATCTTCCCGCGCGTGGTTTGATACTCAAAACACGAGTGTCCGTGCCACGTCAGCTTAGCCATCAAACCCTCCTTTCACGGCGAATGGTGCGCTGAAGCCACCGCGGGCTCAGGTTCGTACGCCTCCATCGGAGGACACGCGCACACCAAGTTCCGATCGCCGAAAGCCGCATCGACTCGCGCCACTGCGGGCCACACCTTGCGCTCGCGCGACGCGGGGGTTGGGAACGCCGCCCGTTCGCGTGAATACGGATGGGTCCACTCGTCCGTCGTGAGTGCGGCCAGTGTATGGGGTGCATTCCCGAGCAGGTTGTCGTCCCTGTCGGCAACGCCAGTCTCTATCTCTCGGATTTCCTCACGGATCGCGATCAGCGCGTCGCAAAATCGATCCACCTCTTCTTTCGATTCGCTCTCGGTCGGTTCGACCATCATCGTGCCGGCTACCGGGAACGATATCGTCGGCGCGTGAAAACCATAATCGATCAGGCGCTTGGCGATGTCCTCGACGTCAACGCCGCTGGTGTCACGAAACGGTCGCGGATCGAGAATGCACTCGTGACCGATCAAACCGTCCGCCCCCGCATACAGTAGATCGTATTCGCCCTCCAACCGGCGGGCGATGTAATTGGCGTTGAGGATCGCGACCTGGCTCGCCTTCTTTAGGCCGCCCGCCCCCATCAGCCGGATATAGGCCCAGGAGATCGGCAAGATCGACGGGCTGCCCCACGGCGCGGCAGAGACGGTTCCAAACGACTCCGGCACACCCATCCCGACGATCGGGTGATCGGGCAAATAGGGCGCCAGGTGTTCCGCCACGCCGATCGGCCCCATGCCCGGTCCCCCGCCGCCGTGCGGGATACAGAACGTCTTGTGGAGATTCAAATGCGCGACATCGGCACCGTACTCCCCGGGTCGGCACAGCCCGACCTGTGCGTTCAGGTTGGCCCCGTCGATGTAGACCTGTCCCCCAAACTCGTGGATGATGTCGCAGACCTCGCGGATCGACGCCTCGAAGACGCCGTGCGTCGACGGGTAGGTGACCATGGTCGCGCCGAGCGTATCGCGGTACTGCTCGGCTTTGGCGCGCAGGTCATCGACATCGATGTTGCCTGCGTCGTCGGTGTCGATCGGCACGACCTGCATCCCGGCCATGACCGCGCTGGCCGGGTTGGTCGCCCCGCGCCCGGTGGTACGCCCGGATCACCAGCAGACCGGTCAACTCTCCCTGCGAACCCGCGTTCGGTTGCATCGATATAGCGGCGAACCCGGTGATCTCCGCCAGCTGATCTGCGAGTTGGGCGATCAGCGCTTCGTAGCCGCGCGCCTGATCGCGTGGCGCGAACGGGTGGAGGTTTCCAAACGGTTCCCACGTGATCGGGATCATCTCGGTTGTGGCGTTGAGCTTCATGGTGCAGGAGCCCAGCGGGATCATCCCGTGGGTCAGCGAGAAGTCACGATTCTCGAGCCGCTTGAGGTAGCGCAACATCTCGGTTTCGGAGTGATAGCTGTGAAACACGGGATGCGTAAGGAAACGCGACGTTCGCTGGTGGTCGGCCGGAATCGCCTCAGAGTCGCCCGAAGACGAGCCACCGGCCTCTAACCGGGCCTCATCCGGCGCGAACACCCGAATCAGGTCATCCACGTCGCTCGCGGTCGTGGTTTCGTCGAGCGACACGCCGATCCGCATGTCGGAGATCGGTCGTAGGTTGATGCGGTGCTGGGCGGCGGCTCGATGGATCTGCGCCGCGTTCTCGACTTCGATCGTCAGCGTGTCGAAGTACGTATCGTTGACGACGCGATAACCGAGCCCGCGCAAACCCGTAGCCAGCTGCTGCGTCAGCCCGTGTACCCGGCGGGCGATTCGTTCGAGCCCCTCGGGACCGTGATAGGCGCTGTACATCGCCGCCACGACGGCGAGCAGGACTTGCGCCGTGCAGACGTTGCTGGTCGCCCGCTCCTTGCGGATGTGCTGCTCGCGCGTTTGCAGCGCCATCCTGAGCGCCGGATCACCAGCAGCGTCCCGGGTGAGACCGATGATTCGACCCGGCACCTTGCGCGCGAACTCCGTCCGCGTCGCGTAGAAAGCGGCGTGAGGCCCGCCATATCCCATCGGCACGCCAAAGCGCTGACTGCTGCCGATCGCGATATCGGCACCCCACTCACCTGGTGGAGACAACAGCGTGAGTGCCAAAAGATCGGTTGCCACTGTTACCAGCGCGTCCACCTCGTGCGCGCGCTCGCACAATGCTCGGTAATCGACGATCGCGCCCTCGGTCGTCGGGTATTGCACCAAGACACCGGCCGTATCGGGACCGATCTCAGCTTCGAGCGCATCGACCACCCGGACATCGATCTCGCGCGCTGCAGCTCGCGTTTCGACGACCGCGATCGTCTGCGGATGGCATCCCCGATCGACCAGAAAGACGTTGCGATTCCGTTTCACGCGAATCGACATCGCCATCGCCTCAGCCGCGGCCGTCGCCTCGTCCAGCAGCGACGCGTTCGCGACCTCGAGGCCGGTCAAGTCGGCAACCATCGTCTGGAACGCCAGCAGCACCTCCATACGACCTTGAGAGATCTCTGCCTGATAGGGCGTATAGGCGGTATACCAACCTGGGTTCTCGAGGATGTTCCGCAGAATCACCGGCGGCGTGACGCAGCCGTGATAACCCATCCCGATATACGAGCGGTAAACCTCATTCTGGCTGGCGATCGCGCGCAGCTCGGCGAGGATGTCCTCCTCCGGAGCCGCCGGTGGGAGAACGAGCTCCTTGGTTGATTGGATCTCCGCGGGCACGGCCGCGGTGGTTAACTCATCCAGACTCGCGTACCCGAGCACTTCGAGCATCGCGGCGATGTCACCATCGCGCGGTCCGATGTGTCGGTCGGCGAACCGGTCCGATAGCGGGATAGCCGTCATTTGGGTGAGAGCCTAGCCGATGTGTTGTCGATACCCGTCGGCATCAAGGAGTCCATCGACGACGGATGGGTCGTCGACCCGCATGCGGATCATCCAACCCTCGCCGTAGGGGTCGGTGTTGACTGTCTCTGGACGATCGTCGAGCGCGGCGTTGACTTCGGTAATCTCGCCACCAAACGGAGCGAACAGATCGGCCACCGTCTTGACCGCTTCGATTGTGCCTGCCGAGTCGCCCTTGGCGACCGTGGCGCCGATCTCCGGGAACTCGAGGAATACGACGTCGCCCAACTCTCCCTGGGCGTAGTCGGTGATCCCGATCGTGGCCACGCCACTTTCACTATCGAAGGCCACCCACTCGTGATCTTCTGAATAGCGCAAATCGTCGGGGATATTTGACATGGGGCTCTCCTGAAAAGTTTCGCCAGGCGGTGGGCGCGAGTGGGGAAACGTTAGCGGCCCCTTTTTTGACCGTCAACGAGGCGGGGAGCGCGTCAGCGGGCCGTTTGAACCCTCACGAACGGTGTCGAGCACGGCGCCCCGTCAGCGTAGTGGAGCTCGATGGTGATCGCCGTCCCAGGCGAGCCGATCAGCCACACCGCGGCGCTCCGGGTCCCGTACCGCTCACCGTGCAAACACAACGCGTCGTCTCCGCTGAGGCCGTGGTCACCCAGTATCAGGGCCAGCTTCGACATCAACGACTCCGGCACTCGTGATCCGAGTCGCAGGTCCCATAGATCGGCCGCCCCGAGCAGTTCGATCGCGCGCTGCACCTTGGGCTCCGAAGCGGTGTCATCGATGGCCCGATTGGTCACGATGTAACACCCGGGCTCGAGCGCTCGCGCCGTTGCGAGACCTTCCGCGTACTCCACCAAGTGGGTCGTCTCCCCGTCGGAGGCAACCAGGTTGAAAGCGTTGTAGAGCTCTTCCAACCCGATCAACCGGGCCACGACCTCATGACTGTCGGCACAACCGAGCAACTCGCGGCACAACAACCCTCGCGATCGCCGGTCGGGGTCGACGCGATGGTGCTCGGCGTTGGTCAGCCCAACCCACAACCCCGTTTCATTGGCGCCCATCCACGTCCCACCAGCCTCCTCATCGCGCGGCGCCAGAAACCGAGGCCGATCATCTTGCCACGTCGGGGGTGACGCCGGCCGTGCGTACTCCTCGTCCCGATTCGTCGCTACAACGAGTGGTGCGTCGTGGAAAACGTGGTGAAATGCGATCAGCGTGCACACGATGGTATTACGCCGGTAGAACTCCCGAAGAGGCGCTTGCGTAGGAGCGAGCGGAGACCCCACAGGTGGAACCGAGGAGGCTCCGCGAGTGGACGCGCGCCGAGATCGGGAGCTCTACCGGCGTCATGCCAACCTGCTTCTTTAATCGTCGTAGAGGCGATACTCGGCCCAGGTGTCACGCCGGGCCATGCGTCGGAACCCCGCGAAGATCAGCACACCGATCGCCAGGTGCAGCAACAGCAGCGCGAGAGCGACGATCGAGAAGGGGTCTTCGAGCAGGACCTTGAGGTAGATCGCCGAGTAGACGAGGTACAACGCGCCCAACGTGAGCAGCGCGAACTTGCCAAACCTGGATGGCTTGCCGCGACCGCGAACGGCCTGTCTGACGACCGCTGCATTCTGGTGGATAGCAACAAAGGGATCGTATACGCTGCGGTCGAGCGGGACGCCACATCGTTGACACGCCGCCTGGACGCCCGGCTGTAGGTGACCACACTGATCGCAAAACGTCAACGCGGTGTCGTCTTCCCATGACTCGGTGTTCATCGGGTCAATATACCTGCCGGATGCTACGTTGTACGACTGCGAGCCACCGCTCTACGCACATCGATTAGGAGAGCTCATGAAAACCGTACTTCCAACTCTACTCGCGCTGGCGATGCTCGCGCTGGTGACGACATCGGTCCACGCGCAACAGAGATCCGACGATACGTTCGACACCGTGGTCAAAGCCTTTCTCGATCGTTATTTCGACTTCTACCCGACTGCCGCGATGGCAGCTGGTCTACATGAGTACGATGGCCGCCTTGGCGACCGAAGCGCAGCTGCGATTGAAGCCTACTTGACAGACATCGACGCGTTCGAGGGACAGCTCCTCGCGTATGAGCCCGCGGAGCTCTCGCCGGACCAGCAACTCGACCGCGTCGTCGTGCTGCGGCAAATCGATCGCGATCAATTCTGGCTGGAGGAGCTGGCGGCCTGGCGTCAAAACCCGCGTTACTACTCCGGCCAGATGGATCTCTCGTTGCTCCTATTGCTCGATTACGCTCCGCTCGAGACGCGCATGGTGTCGATCGTCGAACGGCTCGAGCAGTTTCCAGGCCTGGTCGCAGCGGCGCGCGCCAACATCGACGACCCGCCGCGTCCTTTCCTCGAGACCGCGCTGATCACCTACCGCGGCTTGCCCCGTTTCCTAGAGAACGATCTGGTCGAGGCGCTGGCATCGGTTGACGATCCGGAGCTGCAGCAACGGTTCCAGCGTGCGATGCATGAGGCATCAGACGCGCTCGACGACTACGCCCGCGAGCTCGAAACACGGCTCGGCACACCGCCCTTCGGCGAGTTCGCGATGGGCCCCGAGAGCTATGGGCGCATGAACTCGCAGCTCTCCGCGGTCCACCTGCCGCTCGACGAGTTGAAAACGATCGGCGAGGAAGAGCTCGCCCGGTTGCAGAACCTCGCGTACGAGCTGGCGCTCGAGATCACCGGCGACGTCGAGAACCCAGACCGCGATGCGGTCGTGCTCGCGGCGTTCGACGCCATCGGGCAGGATCGGCCAGTGGCGGAAGAGATCGTCAGCACCGCCGCCGACGTGATCGGTGACCTGAGAGCATTTGTCGAGGACTCACAGATCGGGACGGTGCTTCCGGGTGACGTGGAGGTTCGAGAGATCCCGCCGTTTCGACGCACGAACTTCGCGTACATCTTCATCCCCGGTCCGTTCGAGACCGCCGCCACCACCGGATTCTACTTCATACAACCGGTCGAACATGAGTGGTCGGAAGCGGTAAAAGCAGAGTTTCTGACGCGCAACAACGACTGGGCGATCCTGAACACGAGCGGTCACGAGGCCTACCCCGGCCACTACCACCACCGCAATCACATCAACCGCGCCGCGACTCGGGCCCAGCAGCTGCTGACCGCGTACGTCACGACGGAGGGGTGGGCCCACTACGGTGAGGAGATGAGCTGGCGTCAAGGTCTGGTGGGTGGCGGACCCAAGCTCGGGCTGGCGGTCGTTCAGGACGCGTTGTTGAGGGTCGTCCGTTACCTGGCGTCGATTGGTCTCCACACCGAAGGCATGTCGGTTGAAACGGCCGAAGAGATGTTTCGAGCCATGGCCTATCAGGACTCGGTCAACGCACGCCAACAGGCACTGCGCGGGACATACGACCCGGAGTACCTGAACTACACCTTGG
>JBDHIC010000073.1:0-10761 GCA_039589035.1 Gemmatimonadota bacterium
GGGCAAGACGCTGCACGGCGGATACTGGTTCTTCATGGGGCCATACGTGGGCTACTATCGCAACTACACGAACGGCTACGCGACCGGTCCGTGGGTCACGGGCGGTCGGTGGGTAATCCACACGTTGCGCCAGTCTGCGTCGTTGGCCGAGTTGCACATCGATGGCGCCTTCGTGGAGTCAACGGGGTCGGTGTCAAACCCGGGCAACATCATGCTCGGGAAGGAGGGCACGTACGGCGACAGGCTAGACGGCTCGATCGCGGAGCTATTGATCTACACCCGCACGTTGACCGACACTGAGCTGGCCGACGTCCACGCTTGGCTCCAGGCGAGATACGCGATCCCTTAGCGGGGAAGGGGATTAACGCCGACCGGTACGAATGACGATCTCGCCGTCGCGACCGATAATGATATCGCCCTGTCGGGTGCGACCGCGGCGGCGGGTGTCGATCAAGAAGTCGTTACCCAGTCCGAATCCCTTCCGTAAGCACCACCGTCGACCGTGAACCGGGTGGCCCGCTCCTGAGCGACAGAAAGAGGGGCCACGGCCCCTACGTCGCTGACTACGGAAGAGGTCGTCGTCGAGCACGATGACCAGCCCACCATCTCGGTCGTTGCCGCGTCCGCGTCCTTGCGCCCAAGCATCGTCCGCCCCGACGAGTATCAGGGCCATAACAGCCATGAGAATCCAACCCGATTTGCTCATTCGCTCCTCCGCTGAGTCACGGCGACCCAGCACCGTAATACCCTCTGGACGGCGTGACGATCCGGGCGGTAGACGAGACGGCGATACAGTTGTAGACTGCAACTATTACTGGTTTGGATCGGGTTTGTCCAATAGCTGGAGGAGCCGATGCGTGATTCACGTGACTTGAAGTCAATCGTCCCCGCCATCCGTCACGCCTCGCGCGAGTTCGTGCGCGAATTGGACTTGTTGGACGTGCCGCACGGTGGTTGCACGATGAGCGACTGCCACGCGCTGATCGAGCTCGGCCGTCACGACGTGCTGACGGCGGCTCAGTTGGGCCGCCACCTCAGGCTCGAGAAGTCGACGATCAGTCGCAAGCTGACTCGCCTACAGAAGAAAGGGCTCGTTCGGTCGCGGCAGGATCCCGACGACGGTCGATACAAGCGGCTAGCTCTAGCCGAACCGGGTTGGACGCTCCTCAAACGGATCGACAAAGCCGCCGACCGGAGGGTCAGCGATGCGTTGGCGCTACTGACCCCAATCGAACGCGAGACGGTGCTCGAAGGCTTTCGATTGTACGTCGACGCCCTGGCGCGATCGGGTCTCCGAGGGGTAGCGCGCACGCGGCGTATCCGCCGCTCGGACAACGCAGATATCGCGTTCATCGTGCGCACGGTGATGATGGAGTTCGATCTGGCCCGGAAGGGGTTTGCGTACTTCGACGCCGAGGTCGATCGCATGTACGAACACTTTCAGGGCCCCCGAAGCGCCTACTTCGTGGCGACTGTCGGCGATCAAGTAGTCGGAGGTGCGGGAATTGCTCCGCTCAACGCCGGACCCGAAGATACATGTGAGCTCCAGAAGATGTACTTGCACCCGGCCGCCCGCGGCCGCGGGCTGGGCAAGCAGCTGCTCGAGCGGTGCCTCAAAGCAGCGCGCGCGGCCGGTTTTCGGCAATGTTACTTGGAGACGATGCCTCAGCTCACCATAGCGCGCGCGCTATACGAGCGCGCCGGCTTCCGTGCGATTCCCGAGCGGTTGGGCGACACCGGCCACCCGAACTGTCAGAACCACTACCTCATGTCGCTCGACTAGCGGCCCGACCGCATCGCCTACTCGGCGACGTTCGGCTCGATCGACGTGACCACCATTTCGATCTTGAACTTCCCGGAGCTGGCCATCTCCCGGAGATTATTCAGCTGGTCGCCCATCATTCGCTCGACCATCGCCCGCTCTTGGTCGGACATCTCCTCGAGACTCTTCTCAAGCTCTGCGAGCGACTCCTGAGCCTCCTCCATGTCTACTTCGGACGCGCCACCAGGTCCCATAAAGCCATCCGCCTCGATCAGGATACGGAACGGATGGTACATGCCGTTGATCTGTCGATAGTCGGTCATGAGAGCCTCGATCGAAATGGGCCGAGTTGAGTCTTCGACAACCATGTTGCCCTTCATCCGCATGCGGCGGGGAAGAGAGCTCTCGGTATCTAGCGCAATCGACATCCAGGTTGGCTGGAACTCGCCGTCTGACTGGATTCCAGGGCCGACGTCAATGCCTTCAAAGTTGTCGATCGACACAACATGACAGCGGTGACCGTCGACCTCCTCGGTTCCATCGTACTTCGCTCGATCGGCGATTTGACGGAACCAGTTTTGGGGGCTTTCCCACTGGGAATCTTTGGTTCCGTTGAATTGCGCCGGCACGAACACTGGGTGGCCGTCGACGATCTCTTTCTTCATCATCGTCTCGGATCGGAAGCCCATCGTGAGGGTGGTTGTGAATGCGAGCGCCATACAAACGGCGGCGGTAGCATAAACGAAGCGCATCGTTTCTCCTCGTGAAGTTCTTTTGGGATGCCCTGATCAGTCTGGTTCCGCGACCCGGGGCGCAGAGTTAACGTGACAGCGGTTGCCGCGGCAAGTGTGCGTATATTCCGCGTTGGTCTGGTGTGATACCCAAGACAGGAGGCGTTGTTGCGTTATCGTAGATTAGGCGATGCCGGGGTCAAAGTCTCGGTGATCAGCCTGGGATCGTGGCTCACCTACGGTGGTCGGGTCGAGGAGCAGATCGCCCACACGTGCATCGCACGAGCGTACGACCTCGGCGTCAATTTCTTTGATACCGCGAATGTCTACGCGCATGGGTCGGCCGAGCAGGTAATGGGCCGAGCTTTGGCGGAGTATCCGCGCGATAGCTACGTGCTGGCTACCAAGGTGTACTTCTCCATGGGGAACGGCCCTAACGACCGTGGCCTGTCCCGCAAACACGTCTTCGAGCAGTGCCACCACTCGTTGAAGCGCTTGGGCGCCGACTACATCGATCTCTACCAGTGCCACCGGCACGATGACGAGACGCCGCTCGAGGAAACGTGTGAGATCATGGACGATCTCATCCGGCAAGGGAAGATTCTGTACTGGGGTGTGTCCGAGTGGTCGGCAGACCAGATCCGCGCCGCATTTGACGTTTGCCGAGCGATGGGGTGGACACCGCCGGTCAGCAATCAGCCGGAGTACAACGCGCTCCAGCGATCGATCGAAGAGGCCGTTTTGCCGATATCCGAGGAACTTGGGATCGGAAACGTCGTTTGGTCGCCGATCGCACAAGGAGTTTTGACGGGCAAATATGTGTCGGTGGATGACCTGCCGTCCGGCAGTCGGGCCACTGGAGAGGCGGCGGGCTTCATGGGTCGCTACATGAGCCAGGATGTCCTCGACGCCGTCCAGGCTCTACGGCCTGTGGCTGAGCGGTTGGGTTGCTCGCTGACCCAGCTGGCACTCGCGTGGTGCCTGAGACAGGCGAGGGTGTCGAGTGTGATCGTAGGCGCGACCCGAGTCGAGCACGTCGATGAGAACGTCGCCGCTGGAGATCTCGATCTGGACCCCGCCGCAATCGCCGAAGTGGATCAACTGATCGGGTCGACCGCGGTGCCGAGCGTATGAGATATCGCACGTTGCCCATAGCGGTCGCGGCGGTGGGCGTGGTCGTGACGCTTGCCGGGACGGCCACGGCCCAGGAGCTCTCGCCGGTCGAAGAGGCGATCGCGACGCACGTCGAGAGTCACGCCGTGGACGCCGAGGCGCTGCTGGAACAAGTCGTGAACATGAACAGCGGAACGATGAACCACGACGGTATCCGCGAGGTGGGCTCGATCTTCCAGCAGGAGTTTGATGCGCTGGGGTTCTCGACCCGTTGGATCGAGATGCCCGATAGCGTCAACCGCGCCGGGCATCTATTCGCCGAGCGGATCGGCACACGCGGGCGTCGAGTGTTGCTGATCGGGCACCTCGACACGGTGTTCGAACCGAGTGACCCGTTCCAGGAGCTGACGCGCGAAGGATCCACCGCGACCGGACCCGGCGTGGTCGATATGAAGGGTGGGATCGTGGCCATGGTCTATGCGCTCGCGGCACTCGATGCAGCTGGCGCACTGGACGGTGCGACGATCCGCATCGCGCTGATCGGCGATGAAGAGTTCGCCGGGCTGCCGCTCGAGTTGAGTCGCGGGGATTTGGTGGCGGCTGCGCAGGAGAGCGACGTGGCGCTCGGTTTCGAGGGTGGTGAGACCGGACGAGCGGTGGTCGCCCGCCGCGGATCGAGCGCTTGGACGCTCGAGGTCAGCGGTCAGCAGGGTCACTCCTCGCTGATCTTCGGCGACCGATTCGGCAGCGGCGCGATTTTTGAGGCCGCACGCATACTGCATCGCTTTCACGACGAGGTTCGTGGACCCGAGTACCTGACGTTCAACCCCGGGATCATCCTTGGTGGCACGGAGGTCGACTACAACTCCACCGACAACCGTGGGACGAGCTTTGGCAAGACCAACGTCATCGCCCAGCGCGTCGTGGTTGATGGCGGGCTGAGGTTCATCTCCGAAGAGCAGAAGGAAGCCGCCCGCGAGCAGATGCGTGCCATTGTAGCCGATCACCTACCAGGCGCCTCGGCCGAAGTGTTCTTCAAGGACAAGTATCCGGCGATGCCGCCAACCGAAGGCAATCAGGCGCTGTTGGCGCTGCTCGATCAAGTCAGCCGTGAGCTTGGGCAAGGGCCGGTCGAAGCGTTCGACCCGGCCGAGCGCGGTGCCGCCGACATTTCGTTTGTCGCCCCGTACGTCGACGGCCTGGACGGACTGGGTCCGTTCGGTTCAGGCGCTCACACGCCGGGTGAGCAACTCGATCTGGTATCGCTGCCCGCGGTAACGAAACGGGCGGCGCTCATGATCTATCGCCTGACACAAGAGTAGGAGTCGACGATGAGATACAGTCTCACCGCGACCGGGACGGCGTTGTTGCTCCTGTTGGGCGCCGCGTCGGGCCGCGCCCAGGGACCGACAGGGACCGCAATCGATCTGTCGTACCCGTTCAACGAGGAGACGGTGTACTGGCCGACCGCGTCGCCGTTCGAGTTGACCGTCGAGGCGGCGGGTCAGACCGACGCGGGTTACTGGTATGCTGCCAACTCTTTTCGCGCCGCTGAGCACGGTGGGACTCACCTCGATGCACCGATCCATTTCGCCGAAGGCAAGCGCACCACGGCCGAGATTCCGCTCGACGATCTAATGGGGCCGGCCGTTGTCGTCGACGTCGGGTCGGCTGCCGCCGAGGATGTGGACTACTTGGTCGACGTGGCGGCGATGAAAGCGTGGGAAGCGGAGCATGGCGTGATACCCGAACGGGCGATCGTGCTGCTCAAGACTGGTTGGGGGGCGCGATGGCCCGATCGGTCGAGCTACCTGGGCACGGCGGAGTTGGGCCCAGGCGCCGTCCCCGACCTTCACTTTCCGGGTCTCGATCCCGGTGCGGCCGCGTGGCTGGTCGACGAGCGTCGAGTGCGAGCGGTGGGGATCGATACCGCTTCGATCGACCGCGGTCAGTCGACCGAGTTCCGCGCGCATCGCGTGTTGGCCGAGGCCAATGTCCCGATCTTCGAGAACATGGCCAATCTCGACCGACTGCCACCGACCGGAGCGTGGATGTTGGCGTTGCCGATGCAAATCGAACGTGGCACCGGCGGTCCCCTCCGCGCGGTGGCGTTTGTCCCCGATTCGGAGCCGTGAGTTGAGCGATACGATCGAGCGGACATTGGGCGACATGACGATACGGATCGACCGCCTCTTGTGCGTCGGTTTTGGTGACTGCATCGAAGAGGCACCGCAGGCGTTTGCGTTGGACGATGAGGGGATCGCGGAGTTTGGCGAGGCAGTCAACGGTGTCGACCGCGGGCGACTTATCCGCGCCTGCGAAGCTTGTCCGGTCGATGCCCTGTCGGTGCACGACGCGGACGGCAACCCGCTGGCGGTAGAGTGACCGAGCGGACGCGCAAGATACGGACGTACCACCAGGTCGCTGATCCGGGCTCCGAGGATATCGTCGGCCAGATCGAGGCTCAGCGCTCGAAGCTGGCCGACCGTTTGGCGAACATCGATCGACTAGTGGTCGTAGCCAGCGGCAAGGGCGGCGTGGGAAAGAGCGCGATAACCGCCAACCTGGCGGCGTTGATGGCGGAACGCGGACGCCGCGTTGGCGCCATCGATGGGGATCTGCACGGTCCGTCGTTGGCTGCCATGCTCGGTGCCGAGCGGACACCGCTGGTCGTCTCCGAGCACGGAGTCGAGCCAGCCGTCGGTGCGGCTGGCGTCAGGCTGATGTCGATGGACCTCGTGCTGTCAGATGGTGCGCCGCTCGAGTGGCGCCAACCCGAACTGGCTGGATTTGTGTATCAGAGCACCCTCGACACGGGTGCAATGCGCGAACTGCTGGCTGATGTCGTGTGGGGTGAGCTCGATCTTCTGCTGATCGATGCACCGCCGGGCACAGACAAACTGGCGCATTTGCTGGAGCTCTTGCCGGCGATCGACACGCTGTTGTTGATCACAACGCCATCCGAGGCCGCTCGCCGAGCGGTCGGGCGCGCGGTTCAACAGGCGCGAGGAGCACGGATCTCGACGATCGGGTTGGTGGCCAACATGACCGCTCACGAGTGCCCCGACTGCGGTCGGTCGGAACCGATGTTCGAGGCCGACGGCGCCGTGCGGCTGGCGACCGAAACCGGTCTCGAGCTGTGGGCCGAGGTGCCGTTCGAGCCCCGGTTCGCTGTGGCCACCGACGCCGGACGGCCGCTCGTCCTGGAAGCGCCTGAATCGCCAGCCGCGCGTGAGCTTGAACGGCTCGCGGAGAGGCTCGAGAACCCGACGAGCGAAACCCCATGAAGTTCCTGTGTATCGACTGTGATGAGGTAATGACGTTCGCCGAACGCGAGCTGCCCGGAGACGGCACACTGGCGGCGGTCTTCGAGTGCCCCGATTGCGGCCGCGAGATGGCGATGCTCACGAACCCGATGGAGACCAAGCTGGTGAGTGGTCTCGGGATCGAGGTCGGAGGCCGCACCGTCCCCGATCAGCCGCTGGAGCTGGTGCGGTCATCGGTGACCACCGGCGATGACCACGCGTTCGCCGATCGACCGTCAACCGCTGGGACGGTGCGCTGGAGCGAGGCCGCTGCCGAGCGCCTCCAAGGCGTGCCGGGATTCGTGCGTGGAATGGTGAAGAAGATCTACGGCGAGTACGCCGTCGAGCGCGGGATCGAGGAGATCACCCCAGAGGTCATGGATCGCGCGCGCCAAGATCTCGGGCTCGAGGGCATGTAGCGATGCTGCGGCGGGTCGAGCACGAGCCGCACCGGGCTCATAAATTCCGCCAGGCGGCGATCGCCTACCTCCACTACGCGGTACTCTACGAGTTCGGCGTCTACGCGCTCTACGAGCAGGGGATGTTTCCCGCCAGCCGCGGGTCGCCGACGATATGGCTGGTTTTCGGTGTCGTAATCACGGGTCTCGTCGTTTGGGGTCTGTGGTGGTGGCAGAATCGGTGGTTCGCGCGCGTCGTGTGGGTGGTGATGTCGTTGCGGCTCCCGGCGCTCATGGCGGGCGCCTTCTTGGGGACCGCGACCACCGTCGCCCCGGGCTTCTATCTCGCCGGTGGGATCGTGGTTATCGCCGCGATGTGGATGATCGCGCGGGCGGCGTGGGACGTGTGACCCAAGACGGCCGGATTGACACTATCCCCAGCCGCCAGTATATAACGGGCCAACATCGCCGAAGGGTTTACGCCCCGCCGCTCTAGTCCCGGACGGCATGTACCACGAGATACTGGTTCCAGTAGACAATTCAGAGCACTCTGATTGGGCGGTCGATCGTGCCATCGAGATCACCGTTCAATCCGGCGGCCGCATCACCGGTAACCACGTCTACGCGGCTCGCCTTCACGACGTTCGCTTCCGACAGCTCGAGACCGGACTCCCGGCTCAGTTCCAGACACCCGAAGAGATCAAGCGTCAGCGCAAGGTTCACGACAAGCTGATCGAGAAGGGTCTGCAGCTGATCAGCGACAGCTTTCTCGATCAGGTCGAGAAGCGTTGCCGAGAGGCGGGCGTCGATCTCACGCGGCAGCTGCTCGAGGGGATCCACTACGAGGAGCTGATCCGCGAGGCCAATCGGGGCGCCGGGCGGTTGCCTTCGCTTATCGGGTTCGACCCCAACATCGCCGACAAGTACGACGGCGGCGACGCCGTTCGTTCCGACGTGCGCTTGGGCGCCGACGGCCGCATCGAGGCCGAGGAGGAATCACTCGAGGAGAAGCTGGCGGGCACCTCGGAGCGGGCCTACGACCTGGTGGCGATCGGCGCTCATGGGCTGGGCCGGCAGCAGTTCAGCCAGCTCGGCGGGGTTGTCGCGCGGGCGATCCGTGGCATCGAAAAGGACATCCTGATCGTCCGCGATGACCGACCGATTCGCGACGGCAAGTATATGGTATGCGTCGACGGCTCCGCGTACAGCTACAAGGCGATGCGTCACGCGCTCGAGCTGGCGCAGACGTTTGGCGGCAAGCTGTTCGTTTGCAGTGCGTTCGACGTCGAGTACCACCACGTCGTCTTCCACAACATAAAGGATGTCTTGTCGGTTCAGGCATCGAAGGTGTTCAAGTTCGAGGAACAGGAAGAGCTCCACAACAACATCATCGACAAGGGTCTGCTCAAGCTCTGCCAAGCGAACATCAAGCGCGCCCAGGTCATGGCCGAGGAGTACCCGGACGTAGAGGTCGAAACCCAGATCCTAATCGGCAAACCGTTCCAAGTCGTGCTTCAGTGGGCCGAAGAGATCGAGCCGTCGCTGTTGATCTTCGCTCGCCACGGCAGCCATCGGATCGAGGGGACCGAATTGGGCTCCCAGGCCGAGAACCTGGCCCGCCTGGCACCCACCAACGTGCTCCTGATCGGCACCACCGAGGTCCACCCGGAGGAGATCCCGTGGATCGAGGAGGATGGGGAGACGGGTCTCGAGTGGGCACCCGAAGCGGAAGTCCGAATCCTTCGAGTCCCGCCGTTCGCGCTGGGGATCGCGCGCAAGGCGGTCGAGGAGTACGTGATCGAACGGTACGCTTCCAACGGCAAAGGCTCGGGCGCGTTACCAATAGTGACCAACGCGCGGCTCGATGAAGCGATTCAGAAACTGCTTCCCACTCACATGCAGCTCATCATGGGAATCGGCACCGCCGAAGAGTTGGCGCTCGCGGAGGTCAAGGCGGAAGAGGCGATGAAGCGCACGGTTGTCGAAGGGCACGACGACACCCCCGTGCCTGAGACACGGACCGTCGAGGCCAAGTGCCCCTACACCGGCCACGTCGAGCAGCGACCGTGGACAGCTAGCGATCCGGTCGTCTGGACGCACGAGGCACGGCAACGGCTGGAGCTAGTTCCGCTCATCGCGCGCCCATTGGCCCGCAATACCGTCGAACGCTTTGCCCGCGATCGCGGATGGTGGCGCATCACGACGCCGGTCATGGACGAGAACAAACAGGCGATGATCGAAGCCGACGAGTTCGATCTCGATACGATGCTGGTCATGTTCAAGGAGCTGCAGACAAAACAGATCAAAGCCGCGGCCGAAGGGGTCGATGGACTGACACCCGAGATGCGCAAGTTCATCGACGAGGCCAAGGAGGCCGGGGTCACACGCTGTCCGATTCGGGATATCGAGGCCGCCGCGGACAAGTGCCCGGTGGACTTCAAGACCGCCACCCCGGCCGAAGCCAAAGCGGCGATCGAGGCGGTCATGAACAAGCAGAAGACAGACGCCAACGGCGACCAGCGGGACGAAGCTTGATCTCGGCAGTACCGCATATCGTCGCGTGGAACCTCACCCGGCGCTGCAATCTCGCTTGCGCCCATTGTTACATCGCGGCCGGATCGTGGCACGCCGCTGGAGAAGAGCTAACGACCGGTGATTGCTACCGGATCGTGGACGAGATCCTGGCGGTTAACCCATCGCCGATGTTGATCCTGTCCGGTGGAGAGCCGCTGCTGAGGGATGACTTGGAGTCGATCGCCACTCGCGCTTCGGCGGGTGGCGCGACGGTCGTCGTCGGTACCAATGGCACTCGATTGACCGATGCGCGAATCGCGTCGCTCATGGACGCCGGTGTCCAGGGTGTAGCGGTGAGCGTCGATTCCTTGGACCCGGTGTATCACGATCGTTTTCGGCATGGCGCGGGTGCGCTTTCGGACACGTTGGCCGCGGTCGAGCGATTGAGCGACAACCGCTTGGATCTGGTCTTGCAGACCACCGTCACGCGCGGGAATCGCGCCGAGATCGGGCGGCTGGCATCATTGGCTGCTCTACTTCGTTGTCGCCACTGGAAGGGCCGACACCATGAAGGGGATGTCGACTGCCGAAAACGATGATGTCTTGGTCGAGCTCGCCGAGCTTGAGCGCGAATACCGTGGCCGAATGCTAGTCCGGTCGAAGTGCCAACCCCAGATCATGCGCCACGTCTACGATTCGGATCCCGATTCACCGTTGTTGAACTACGCCACACGCTGCCCATGCGGAGTGCAGTACTGTCGGATCACACCCCACGGTAAGGTGACCCCGTGTCCGTATATGGAGGTCGTGGCTGGCGACTTGAATGCGCAATCGTTTGGTGAGATCTGGCGCGACTCGCCGGTGTTTACTGATCTACGCCGCGGAGAGCTGGGCGGGAAGTGCGGTCGCTGCGGGTATCGTGAGATTTGCGGCGGGTG
>JBDHIC010000074.1:0-9362 GCA_039589035.1 Gemmatimonadota bacterium
GGGGTGCCAGGGGCGCAGCCGGCTTCACCGGCTCCGGTGGCGCGACCGGCTCAATGGCCGCTTCCGGCTCGACGGCGGATGGCGGCAGCGCGGGCGGCGCTTCCGCGCCCTCTACGAACGCCAGTATGTCACGCTTCGTGACGCGCCCAGAGAGGCCGGTGCCCGTCACCTGCGTCAGATCGACCCCGTGCTCGGCCGCGATGTTGCGCACCAACGGTGAGGACCGCGTCCGGCGCAGCTCCTCCTTCGACACCAACCGGCCATCGCCGGCAGGTCGTTCCGGCGGCTGCGACGGAACGGTCACCGCCTCGGCCGCAACCGGCTCGGGAACGGGTGGTGGTGGTGGCGGCTCGTGCGCAACTGGCTCAGGCGTCACCTCGGGCTCCGGCTCCGGTGCGGCTTCGGGCTCAGCTTCGACACCTGCCACTTCGCCCGGCTGCAGGATCGTCGCCACGACCGTCCCCACCTCGACCGTCTCCCCCTCGTTGACCAAGATCTTGCCCAATGTCCCCTCGGCCGGAGACGGGATCTCCGCATCGACCTTGTCGGTCGAGATCTCGAACAGGTTCTCGTCACGCTCGACGTGGTCCCCCTCCTTCTTGTACCAAGTCGTCAGGGTCCCCTCGGCGATCGATTCCCCCATCTGGGGCATTATGACATCTATCGGCATGGCTATCTCCTCAGCGCGCTTCTCGATTCATTGGCTCGTCTTCTACGGTAATCGACGAAATCGCCGATGGCGAGCCTCCCGAATCTATAACGTCCTCAGCCCCATCGGGTCCGCTATAACAGCGCTTCGTGACCGGGACCTCGCTCTCGGGTGGTCGGGCCAGCCCGAGATACGGATAGACCTCCTCGGCCGGCAGCCATTCAGGTGTCCGGTCGACGTTCGAGGCCAAAAAACCGACCGACGAAGTGTAGCGGGCCGAACCGTGCGTACCCTGGATACTGACGATCCCATCAAAAAACCGGCTCCCGTAGTGATAGCCGTCGTCCAGGCTCACCAACACGCTGGCCGGGCGCTGGGTGTGATTGGTGAGGGCCTGGTGCACGCGCTCGATGAGGTTCGGGTACTCGTCGCTTGGGCGGTCCTTCAGCTCCAGGTCTCCCGAGCGATCCACCGCACGCATCGAATCGCCGGCCAGCCACACCGCAAAATCGACACCCCGGTGTTTGGCCACCGCCCGCGCCACCGCCTCCTCGTTGCCGCACCAGGTGTAGAGCTGGATCGAGCCAACCAAACCATAGGCCGGCGCCACGACATCCTTGGGGCTCTCTATTCGATCCCGCAGATTGAAACCGCCGTCTTCGAGCGCCCGATCGAGATCGAACAGTCGACTTGGCGCGTCGCTCATGCCGTGGTCGGAAAACAAGACCACCCGACGCGCGCCACCACCGGCTGCCAGGTACGCTTCCAACACCCGATCGACGTGTCGCAGGTACTCCTCCAAACCCTTCCTGCCGAGCATATGTCCCAGCGGGTCGGGCGAACCCAAGTACAACACTAGCTCCGGCTCGTCACGCGACTCAAGCTGACGTTCGAACTCCAGTAGCTCGGCCCACGAAACGCGCTCCGGAACGAAGTACGCAGCGCCTCCCCACAGGTGAGGCTCTTCCCAATCGAAAACCGAATGAAAGTCGGCAAACTCCTTGTATCGACTCGTCAGTCGATCTCTCATCCCACCGCCGATCCGATTCTCGACCGGGTCGTAGAACCGATCTTCGTAGGCGGCTGAAGGGCGAGTCTTCAAGAGCGCTGTGAAGCTGATGTTGGTGAGCGACGGAAAGGGCGCCACCATCCGCGACGCCGGGAAGAACGATTTGAACAACCCCTCGCGCTGGAGGTCGGCGAAGATCTCGTATCGTACGGCGTCGATCGCGACGACGAGCACGCGATCGGGATCCGAACCCGGACGTGGCGCCTCGGTCGACCGCTCGAGGCTGCCATCGGGAGCCACGACCTCGAACCGGTCGGTCCGACCGTCGCCGTCGACGTCCACTTGACGGACAACCGGACCGGCCGCCGAAGTCGTCCTGCACGCCAGCGACAGCAGCAGCGGCGCGGCGAGCCAGACGCCGCGCCGGCACCGTTTCACCCGATCAACGAGTAGATGAGCTGGCCCAGAATTAGCACGATCGCGACTGGACATACAAACCGTATCAAGAAAGCCCACGTGCGGCCGAGCGGGAACTTGCCATCGTTGACGCGCACTTCTTCGCCGGCCGCACTTATGCCCCACACCCAGCCAACGAACAAACTTATAAAGAGCGCCCCGATCACCAACGCGTACTGGCCGAAGATCGTGAACAAGAAGGTCAAGAAATCGAGTCCGACACCGGGGAGCGAGGAGAGCCACCCGACGGCGCCGTTGGCCAGCGCACTCGGGATCCCGATCAGAAACGCGAGCCCGCCCAGCATGATCGCCGCACGGTGGCGCGGCACTTTGCGCTCGTCGACCATCCAGGCCACGGTGACCTCGAGCAGCGAAACGCTCGACGTCAGCGCGGCGATCGCGAGCAACAGGAAGAACCCGGTTCCGAAGATCACCCCGCCGTAAGGCTCGGGCGGGATCGATCCGAACAGCGATGTCAAGACGACAAAGACCATCCCTGCTCCACCGACGCCCGGCTCGAGCCCGGCGTAGAAGAGGGTCGGAAAGATGATCAACCCGGCCAGGATCGCAATGGTCGTGTCAAACGCGGTCACCCAAGCTGCCGACGACACCAGATCGTCTTTCTTCGACACGTAGGAGCCGTAGGTGATCATCGCTCCCATGCCGAGGCTCAGGCTGAAGAACGCCTGGCCGATGGCGGCCAGCACAACCCCACCGGTGACCTTGCTGAAGTCGGGCTTGAAGTAAAACTCGAGCCCGGCGCCTGCTCCTGGAAGGGTAACCGCGCGAATCGCCAACAAGACGAGCAGCACGGCGAGCACCGGCATGAGGACCTTCGTCCACCTCTCGATGCCGTCCCTAACGCCTCCGAAGACCACCGCAATCGTGATCACCATAAACGCCATGTGCCAGCCGATGGCGGCTACCGGGTTACCGGCCACATCGGCAAAGATCGCTGCGGTGTCAACGCCCGCGCCGAACGTTCCGGTGATCGTCTTGAGGATGTACGCCAGTGTCCATCCCGCGATCACGGTGTAGAAGCTCAAAATCATGATGCCGGTCAGAACGCCCAATCCACCGACCATCACCCACGCCGAGCGTGGAGCCAACGCCTTGAAAGCTCCCACCGGGTTGCGCAGTGTCCGGCGTCCAACGATCAGCTCGGCCAGCATGACTGGTGCGCCGATGAGTGCCACCCCGCCCAAGTAGACGAGCAGGAACGCCGCCCCGCCGTTCTGTCCGGCGACAGTCGGAAACCCCCAGATGTTGCCGAGCCCGACCGCACTGCCGGCAGCGGCCAAGATAAACGCCAGCTTGGAGCCCCAAGTAGCGCGGCCAGCTTGTGTCGTTGAGCCACCGACGTCAGTAGTCAAGAAGCCTCCTTGTGATCTCGAGCAGATCGTTCTTTCCGGGCAGGTAGTAGTCCTCCAACGGCGGACTGTAAGGAACCGGCGTGTCAGGGGCGGTCACACGAACGATCGGCGCCTCCAGGTATTCAAAAGCCTTCTCGGCGATCGTGGCCGCGATCTCAGCGCCAAACCCACCCGTCCGCGGTGCCTCGTGGAGTACGATTACCTTGCCGGTGCGGGCCACGCTTGTCAGCACCGTCTCCTCGTCTAGCGGCACCAAGCTACGAAGGTCCACCACTTCCACCTCCGCCCCGTCCCCGGCCAGCTCTTCAGCTGCCTCGAGCGCAATGTGAACCATTGCCGCGTACGTCACGATGCTCAGATCGCGCCCTGGACGAGCGATCCGCGCGCTTCCGAGCGGAACCACGAAATCTTCGTCCGGCAGATCTTCCTTGATCCTTCGATAGAGATACTTGTGCTCTTGATAGATCACCGGGTCGTCATCCCGGATCGCCGCCTTGATCAACCCCTTGGCGTCGTACGCCGTTGCCGGGCAGACGATCTTGAGCCCTGCGGTGTGAGCGTAGTAAGACTCGGCTTGGCCCGAGTGAAATGGTCCCCCGCGAACACCGCCGCCGGCTGGGCCGCGAATGACGATCGGAACCGCTGCGCCCCACCGATAGCGGTTCTTGGCCGCAACGTTGGTCAGCATACCGAACCCACAGCTCATGAAGTCGATGAACTGCATCTCGGCCACCGGTCGCATCCCCATCAAGGCCGCACCGACCGCGGCGCCGATGATGGCGCCTTCGGAAATCGGGGTGTCGACGATCCGCTGCTCGCCGAAGTGGTCGAGGAATCCCTCGGTGACCTTGAACGCGCCACCGTACACGCCGATGTCCTCGCCGAGCATGAAGACCGACTCGTCGGCCTGCATCTCCTCCCACAGACCTTGCCGGATCGCCTCCAGGTACGTCGTCTCGCCACCACGCTCGGGTGCACTCATGGACGCCACTGCCCCCACTCGCGACGGACCTCGATCACGACCGCGTCATCACCTTGCATCGAGACGAGCTTTACACGATAAGGCCTGACCTTGGCCTCGGCGCCGGCGAGGCTTACCTGATACTCTCCAGCCTCATCGCGCGACACCAGTGACAGCGTGGCCTCATCTGTACCGACAGCGACCAGTATCACTTCAAGCCCCTGACCGTCGACGTGGGCCACCTCGCCTACCTGCAGCTCTACCTCCGTTTTCCACACCTCTTCGCCGGGGAGATTCGACACTCCACGCTCCCCGACGTTGACCGTGCACGCGGCAGCAGCCAGACTCGCTAAGCCAGCCAGGATCGCGATTCGGCTCAGTGTCCTATCTCCAGTGAGAAGTCGTGAAAGTTGGGGTTTGGATGCGGCCACCTAGGTGTCGACCAAACGCCCTCCAATGCACTCTTCGGATCGGGCATCGGGGCGGCTTCGGCCTCGGCCACCGCCTCATCCAACCGAGCCCCGATCTTGGCCTCGATCGTTTCGACCTGCTCGGTGGTCACAATGCCGGCCGACAACAGATAGCGGTGGTACCGATCGATCGGATCGAGGGCCTCCCACTGCTCGATCTCGCCGTCGGGCACGTACCGCTGATCGTCGTGCTCGGCGTGACCCTTACGGCGGTACGTCTTGACTTCGATCAATGTCGGTCCGCCACCGCCGCGAGCTCGATCGACAGCGCGACGCGCCGCGGCATACGACTGCAGCACGTCGTTGCCATCGACTTGTTCTCCGGCACAACCGTACCCCGGCGCCCGATCGACCATGTCACGGTTGCCCATCTGAGCCGGGGTCGGGGTCGAGTAGGCGTAGCAGTTGTCCTCCGCGACCAGGATCACCGGAAGCCGTTGTGCGCATATCAGATTCCACCCTTCGTGCGCGGCGCCCGTAGAGAAACCCCCGTCGCCGATGTACGTCATGCACACGCGATCTTCGCTTCGGATGCGAGACGCCAACGCCACACCAGCGATCACCGAGATCATGTCGCCGAGCATCGAGACCGGCCCGATGAAGTCGTGCTCGAGGTCTCCGAAGTGCACGTTCAGGTCCTTGCCGCCCGAGGGTCCGGTTGCTTTGGCCATGTACTGTTTGAGGATGTCCGCTGGCTCTACGCCCTTGACAAGGATCGACCCCAGATTACGTATCAGTGGCGACAAAAAGTCGCCATCCCCAAGTGCGTAGGCGGTGCCGACCGACTCCGCCTCTTGGCCCAACGAGCGATAGACGCCGCCAACGACCCGACCTTGCCGGTACAGGTTGACGAGCCGCTCCTCCAATCGGCGATTGAGAAGCATGTACCAGTAGAGATCTAGATGCTGCGTTCGCTCGATAGTGAGATCGTCGGGAACGACGATCTCCGGGGTTCCGCTCGCAACCGTGGTCGAGTCAGACACGTGGCGGCTCTACTCCCGGTACACCAGGAAGCGAGCCGAGTCCGCGCCCGGGAACCCGATCACGCGGGCGACGTAGGGTGCAAGCCTGACCGCTGTGGACAGATCCGTTTGGCGGACGACTTTGATTCGCTCCCGCACTTCCTCCCCGCTCGCGTTCTTCAGCTCGATCGTGACGAACGCGACGCGATCACCGGGCTCGTAGACCGGCATCGCCATCAGCAGGCTACCGCCATCGACCTCGGCACTGTCCCCGACGCGGAGGAAGATCTCCTCGTGCCAAACATCTGCTGGGGGACGACGCCTCTCTTCCTCTCGCGGGCAGGCGGCCCCGATCATCACTGCCACGAGAAATCCCGCCGCGAGGGTTCGCAATATCATCGCTTCGCCTTTTTCTCTTCGCGTAGACGTTTGTGCACCTCGTAATTCTCGCGCCACGGCTCGCGCTCGAAATAGCTGCGCGTCGCCTCACGGACCCGGGGTGACAGCAAGAAAATCCCGAGTAGGTTCGGGAGAATCACGATCCCCAGGAAAACGTCGCCCATCGCCCAGATAGCGGCAAGCGGGGCGACCGCGCCGACGAAATGCATCGTCACGAACGCCATCTTGTACGGCAAGACGGCTTTGGAGCCAAACAGGTAGAAAGCGCAGCGATCACCGTAGTAGCTCCAGCTTATCGCAGTCGAGATCGCGAAAAGCAGCACGCTGACGAGCACGATCAGCCCGCCCCAAGATCCCGGCAGCCCACGCTCGAAGCCAAGCTGAGTGAGCGGCGCCGCGCTCTCAACCGCCGGCCCGTAAAGCGACGAGTACGTCGAGCCATCCTCAGCGGTAGCGGTTGCCGAGCCGGGATCGACGCGACCGGTAAACGGACGCGTCATTTCTGGATCGGTGAAGAGCTCCAGCACCGCCACTTCGTGCCACGCGATCATCGCCTGCCCCGTCGTCGCGATCGGCTCACCGTTCTCGACCTGGATTTCGGCCGGCGACCCGACGCTCTCGAAGCCGCCATCTTCGTTCTGGGCTACGTACGATAGATCTCCACCCGAGAGCGTGATCTCGGTGGGCACGGCCTCGTTCCAAACCCCGGTCGTGATGATAACCAGCGCGGTCATCGTGCAGATCACGATCGTATCGATAAACGGCTCGAGCAGCGCCACGACACCTTCTGATACCGGTTCATCCGTTTTGGCGGCAGCGTGAGCGATCGGGGCCGACCCTTGACCGGCCTCGTTGCTGAACAGGCCCCGGCGGACACCCCACATCATCGTGACCAGGAATGCGCCTACCCCCGTCCCCGCAATCCCGGCTGTGGGATTGAACGCCTCGGTCAGAATCAGCTTGATGCTCGGCAGTATCGCACCCGCGTTGGTGAGCAGGATGAACAACGCACCGGTCACGTAGATCGCGGCCATCACCGGAGCCATGACGCCGGTCACTCTTCCGATCCGAGTGATTCCGCCGAGGATCACTAATGCGACGACTCCCGCGGTCACGAACCCGGTGATCCATACGGGGATGCCGTACGTCGTGAGCATCGTGTCGGCAACCGTGTTGGCCTGAATCGCGTTGCCGGTGAAGAACGCCGTGATCCCCAGAATGAACGCGAAAAACACCGCCAACGGCTTCCACTTCGAGCCCAATCCGCGCTCGATGTAATACATCGGACCGCCGGCTACCGTGCCCTCCCACTTGTGGGCGTCCAGATCCGGTGCGGTGACCGACCGGAACTGCTGGGCCAGGGTCACTTCGGTGTACTTGGTCGCCATGCCCAGGAACGCCGTAACCCACATCCAGAAGACCGCTCCCGGTCCACCGAAGTGAATTGCGATCGCCACGCCGGCGATGTTGCCTATCCCAACGGTAGCCGATAGCGCGGTGGTGAGTGCTTGGAAGTGGGATACATCACCGGGCTCGTTCGGATCGTCGTACCGACCGCTCGTCACTGCAAACCCGTGACCGAGCCGGCGAACCTGCAAAAACCCCAGATAGATCGTCAGATAGATCCCAACGCCGAGGAGTGCCATGACGACGAACGGTATCTTCTCACCCTGAACCGGGATCCCCGACTCCCAAACGATGCCCCCGA
This sequence comes from Gemmatimonadota bacterium, assembly GCA_039589035.1. Lineage (GTDB taxonomy): Bacteria > Gemmatimonadota > Gemmatimonadetes > JACCXV01 > JAHWKZ01 > CAMYLR01. Next base: position 7,988 of record JBDHIC010000074.1, read on the forward strand.
GTACGTCGACCATACGTTGAAAGAATTCCATCTACGCTCCTGGTCAGTTGAGTTCAGCCAGCATGCAGCGGGCGCTGCCACCACCATGCTTTTCGATCGTATCCAACGAAACCATAACGAAATCAGCGGATTTTTGAATCGCGGACCGTTGCGCATCGGTAAACGCGCGACCCGCACGGCTGGAGCCAACCACCAATCGATCACCGCTAGCATTCTCGAGCTCCAGTACGTTCCCGCAGAACTCGTGCATCTGATCGAGCGTGATTTCGATCAACTCACGCCCCGACTGCTCGAGTCGAGCGCGCACGTTATCGCGACTCGACGGATCCACCGCTTCAAGGCAGACGACCGCGAAATCCGAGCCTAGACTCAGCACAACGTTGGTGTGATACACCACCCTTCCGTCCCTATCATGACTCGTGAACAAGACCGGCGTGACATCGAACAGTCGACACCACTCGTGCACCAAGTCGCTATGCGTGCGCGATGACTCGCTGGCGTAGACGAGTCGCTCACGATCATCGATCACGAGACTCCCCGTTCCCTCGAGGAACTGGCCTCGCTCCTCCGCTGATGAGAGATCGATGACTTCATCGTATCGGTCGTTCAAATAAGCCACGATCTCCGGTCTTCTCTCGAGCCGGCGATTCTCGGCTTTCAGGGGATAGACGACGACACTTCGACGTTCTGCCCCAACAGGGCGTCTCGGAGCTCGCGAAACTCTGTTCTGGCGCTGGTCTCGACGCTCTCGAGCCAGCCTTCAGTCGCGGCGAGTTGAAACGCGTTATCCCGTTGCGTCTCGGGATTTGATGCAAACCCGATTGGTTCGACCATGAGAACGCCACGCGCCGCCATGCGGGTCTCCGTCAGTCAGGGGGCTTTCGTTTGTCGCGAATCAGTCGATCAAGCCTCGGTAGGGTTCGAGATTCGCGCGCTGACGATGTAGTCGAGTTTCGGAAACTCTCGCTCTAAATAGGCGTTGCCTTCGGCGTGGACGCGATCCTGCCGAGGGCCGGTGCCCCGCGGCGCCCCCTCGCCGTAGCCCGCATACAGCCGATCAACGACATCCATCCCGGAAACGACTTCACCGAGCGGCGCAAAACCAAGTTCATCGAGCTGCGCGTTGTCGCGATAATTAATGAACAACTGCGTCGTACGCGTGCCTGGTCCCGCATTGGCGAAGGTAAGCCAGCCGCGAGTATTACTAGCCGCGACTGCATCGTCGGGGATCCGGGCCGTTCGCCACCTGTCGCCGACCTTCGGGTTCGCCGCGATCCCGAACTGAGCCATAAAACCATCGATGACCCGGAAGAACCGCACCCCGTCAAAAAACCGCGCGACGACCAGCTCATGCAGCCGATCAGCCCCTATTGGA
>JBDHIC010000075.1:0-8607 GCA_039589035.1 Gemmatimonadota bacterium
AGGGAGTTCAGCCATCTCGAGAACACGCTGGTGGCGCTATGCGCCGAGCGTTGTGAGCGGGGTCATCTGGCGGTGAAAGTGGAGATCGAACCGACTGTCGGTGGTGCTTCGCAGGTGCCGCGGTTGAACCAGCCATTGGTAGACGAATTTCTCGAGATCGCCCGGAAACTCGGCAGCCGGGTCGAGGGTGGCTTCAACATACACACGCTGTTGTCGCTGCCCGGGGTAATAGAGTGGCACTCAGCCGGCGAGGGGCTCGGCGACGACGGGTTCTTGACCGGGGCTCGCGAGGCTCTCGGCGCGGCTTTGGACCAGCTCGTGGAGAGCCGCAGGACGGAAGGAGAAGCGCTGGAGCGGGAGTTTCGGAGCCGTCTCGAGACGATCGAACGGTGGCGCCAGGTGCTCCAGGAGCGAGCGCCGGAGCGTGAGCAACGCGAGCGGCATCGCTTGCGCGAGAAAGTGCAGGCGCTGATACCGGAGCTAGCGGAGGAGCTCGACCACCGAGTGACGCAGGAGATCGTCTTGATCGCGGATCGGCTCGATATCAGCGAAGAGCTGATGCGGATGCGGACCCACATCGAGCAGTTTTCTCGGCGGCCAACGGCGGAGCCGTCGGCCGCAAGCTGACGTTCCTGATTCAGGAGATGAACCGCGAGGCGAACACGGTGGCGGCAAAAGCAAACGATGCCGAGATGCAACAGGCGGCGATCGAGATCAAGACTGAGATGGAGAAACTCCGCGAACAGGCTGAGAACGTCGAGTGAGCATCGAGGTAACGACCCGGCCGTTCCCGATCATCTTGTCGGCGCCAAGTGGGGCCGGCAAGACCACGGTCGCGAACGAGATGCTGAAGCAGGACCCGAGGCTGCGGTTCTCGGTCTCGCTGACGACGCGCCCTCGTCGCGAGGGCGAGATCGACGACGGCGACTACCGGTTTGTCGACGTGACCGAGTTTGAGCGCGCCAGGGACGCAGACGAGTTGGCCGAGTGGGCGGTGGTACACGGACACCTGTACGGTACGCCGAGGGCCGAGATCGCCGCCGCATTGGCGGAGGGCTTTTACGTTTTACTCGACATCGACGTTCAGGGTGGCGTGCAGCTCATGCGGGCCTATCCCGACGCGGTGTCGGTGTTCTTGCTGCCGCCGTCGCATGCGGTCCTGGAAGAGCGCCTTCAGGGTCGCCGCACGGAGTCACCGGAGGCGATCCAGGCACGGGTCGATGCGGCGCTAAACGAGATCGATTGCGTAGCTGATTACCAGTACGTGATCGTCAACGAAGAGGTGGAGAAAACAGTCGAAGTGTTCGCTAGTATCATCCGCGCCGAGGAGCATCGACGCGCTCGGCGTGATAGCCTACAAGAGTGGATCGATAGCCGCTTTCCCGATCGGGGACGAGTGGACGCGATCTGTGGATCAGGAGGGAATTGATGAAGGTTTATACGGCAGGTGAGATCGCCGCCGCGACCTCGAGCGAGAACAAGTACGAGTCGATCATGGTCGCGGCCGCTTATGCACGCAAGCTCAACGAGCTGCCCAAGGAAGGCGGCAAGGAGTGGAAGAGGAAGTACACGACGCGCGCGCTTGAAGACCTCGTTTCCGGCGAGATCGACTACGCGGTTGTAGAAAAGAGGTCGACGTAATCGAGCCTCAACCATTCGCTGGCCGGGTCATCACCCTCGGTGTGACGTCCGGCATCGCCTGCTACAAGGCGGTCGACCTGATGCGCGATCTGCAGCGCGCGGGGGCGCGAGTCCGGGTCATCGAGAGTGCTTCGGCGGCCGAGCTCGTGCGGCCGGCGCTGTTTGAAGCGTTGAGCGGCGAGCAGGTTGGGACTTCACTCTGGGAGGGGTGGTCCCACGACGAGGAGGGGGCCTACGCGCAGTTTCCACACCTCGACTTCGCCCGCGGCATCGATGCGCTGGTCGTAGCCCCGGCAACCGCGAGCCTGCTCGGCAAGGCGGCAGCGGGGATCGGCGACGATCTGCTGACGACGACGCTGCTGGCGGTCGATCCGCGAAACACTCCGGTGGTGCTCGTGCCGACGATGAACGCGACGATGTACGCCCACCCGGCGGTGGTCGCCAACCGTGCGGTGTTGCGCGAACGCGGGTACTGGATCGTTACCCCGGACGAGGGGCCGTTGGCTTGCGGCGAAGAGGGGATCGGCCGGTGGCCGGGGAATCGATCGATCGTGGCGGCGCTCGATCGGGTGGTCAACGGCTCGACGCGTCTCGAGGGCCATCGCGTCGTCGTAACTGCGGGGCGCACCGAGGAGGACATCGACCCGGCGCGCACATTGACCAATCGCGCCAGCGGTCGAATGGGTTTCGCCCTCGCCCGAGCGGCGTGGCTCCACGGAGCGGATGTCACGCTGATTCATGGCCCGACCGAGTTGCCGACGCCACCGTTTGTCCGCACCGTCGCCGTGCGTACCGTCGCCGAGATGGGTGAGGCGGTCCGGATGGCACTGCCCGGCGCATCACAGCTCTGGATGGCGGCGGCGGTCAACGATTGGGCGCCCGACACAGCTGAGCACAAGCTCAAGAAGGACGAGTGGGACGGCGTGCTACACCTCTCCCCAACCGAGGATATCTTGGCCCGCGCCGCCGCCGATCGCGATCCGGATACGCTACTGATCGGGTTTGCGGTCGAGACCGATGACATGCTCGAGCGAGCGAGCGCGAAACTCGAATCGAAGGGCTGTGACTATATCGTCGTGAACAACCCGCTCGAAGAGGGCGCCGGCTTCGGTCACGCCACGAACCGTGTGGTGTTGTTGAGCCGCGATGGGGCGATAACCGATTTTGAGTTGATGTCAAAGCACGAGCTGGCCGAACGGCTCGTGAACCACATTCTCGATCAACAGAGCGAATTGACGACGGCCGAGAGGTGAGCGACCAACGCGCGAGTCGCGAGGCGGTCGCACGGTTGGCGAGAGCCCAAGCTCTCGGTGAGCGTTTCTTGTATCGGACAGACGAAGTGGGCAAGGAGACGGTAGGCTCGACCAGCACCGCCCCGGACGAGACCAGTTTTGACGCCGCCGGATGGGAGGCATTGGAACAGGAGGTGCTGGGCTGCACCAAGTGCGAGCTCCACAAGACGCGAACCCGAGGCGTTTTTGGCAGCGGAACTCCGCACACCGGTTTCATGATCATCGGCGAGGCGCCGGGCTATTACGAGGATCAACAGGGCGAGGCGTTCGTCGGCAAGGCCGGTCAACTGTTGACCAAAATCCTGGCCGCGATCGGCTTCCAGCGTGACGAAGTTTTCATCACCAATATCTTGAAGAGTCGGCCACCCAAGAACGCCGACCCGACTCCGCAACAGGTCGCAGCCTGCGAGCCGTACCTTGAACGGCAAATCGAGATCATCGATCCGGCGGTGATTCTGGCGCTCGGTCGTCACGCGGCGCGCACGTTGTTGGGCATCGACGGCTCGATGGCTTCGCTCCGCGGGCGCGTGTTCGAGTATCGTGGCGTACCGTTGGTGGCGACGTATCATCCAGCAGCGCTGCTCCGAAACCCGAAGTTCAAGCGCCCAACATGGGAGGATGTTCAGTTGGCTAAAAAGGTGTACGACGAGGAGCTGCAGAAGCGGGCTTCGCAATGACCGACGGCGTGGCCACAATCCCTTCCTCGATCGTCACCCCAACCGGGGTCGAGCGAGTTCCACCGCACAGCGACGAGGCCGAGATCTCGGTTCTCGGCGGGATGTTGCTCGAGGAGACGGCTGCCGATCGAGCGATGGAGATCCTCGACCAGGAGGACTTCTACCATCCCGCCCACCGCCGAATCTTCGCTGCCATCAACGACCTTCGCGACCAGGGCCACGCGCCCGACGCACTCGCGGTGCGCGAGGAGCTCAATCGGTTGGGGTCACTCGAAGAGGCCGGCGGCGAAGAGTACCTGGCGCGCATCGTCGAGATCGTCCCGACCGCGGCCAACATCGATTACCACGCTCAGTTGGTGTTGGATTCCGCTGTCAAGCGGCGGTTGATCCTAGCCGGCACGGACATCGCCAGCGACGCGTATCGCTCCACGGATCGCTCCGACCAACTGTTGAACCGCGCAGAAGAGAAGATCTTTCGTCTGTCGGAGCACCGTTTCAAGAAGTCGTTCACCGCCATCGGCCAGCTCCTTCAGGGCGCGCTGATGCAGCTCGAATCGCTTTCAGCGCAGAAGGAGGCGATCACCGGAACCGCAACCGGGTTCCGCGATCTGGACGAGTTCACCGCCGGTTTCCAACTCAGCGATCTGATCATCGTGGCCGGCCGGCCATCGATGGGGAAGACGAGCTTCGCGCTGAACGTCGCCGCCCACGCGGCGATCGTGGATGATCTCCCGGTCGCGGTCTTCAGTCTCGAGATGTCGATGGAACAGCTCGTTCAGCGACTGATCAGCACCGAAGGGGGCGTGTCGCTCAAGACTTTGCGCACCGGTCAGGCTTCGAGCGACCAGTGGAAGAACGTCGCTGATGCCTGCGAACGGCTGCGCCGCGCCGCGATCTACATCGACGACAGCGGCTTGCTCAACGTCCTCGAGATGCGGGCCAAGGCGAGACGCCTCAAACAGCAGCGCGACATCGGAATGGTGATCGTCGACTACCTGCAGCTCATGGAAAGCGGCACCCGTGCCGAGAGCCGTCAGCAGGAGATCACCGAGATCAGCCGCTCGCTCAAGGCGTTGTCCAAGGAGCTCAACATTCCGGTGGTCGCGCTGTCGCAGCTTTCGCGCGGACCCGAGCACCGTGCCGATCAGCGACCGCGGTTGGCGGATCTCAGGGAGAGCGGGTCGTTGGAGCAGGATGCCGACGTGGTGATCTTCCTTTACCGCGACGAGTACTATCATCCCGAAACCGAGAAGCAGGGAATCGCGGAAGTGATCGTGGGGAAGAACCGCAATGGGCCGACCGGGTCGATAGAGCTCGCGTTCTTGAGCGAGTACATGCGGTTCGAGAACCTCGACCCCTTCCACACGACTCCTTGACTGCGGCCCGAGTACGGACACGGTTCTCGTGCACGGCTTGTGGCGCGACCGCGCCCCGATGGGGTGGGCGTTGCCCGTCGTGCGAGGCCTGGAACACGCTCGTCGAAGAGGTCGTCGAGCGCGGCGAAGCCAGCGCGGGACCGGTCCCCGATGTGCAATCTCTCGCCGATGTAGCGGCGACCGACTTGGCGCGTCGATCGAGCGGGCTCGATGAGCTCGATCGGCTGTTGGGTGGCGGCGTCGTTCCGGGGTCTATCGCGCTCGTGGCCGGCGAGCCAGGTGTCGGGAAATCGACACTGCTCCTGCAGGTGGCCGGCCGGATGGCCGCCGACGGTCATCAAGTGCTCTACCTTGCCGGGGAGGAGTCGCCGGCTCAGATCCGACTCCGCGCGGAGCGACTGGGCATAGATCAATCCGATATCTGGATCGCCGCGGGGACCGCGGTCGACGGGCTACTCGCAGCGTGTCGGCAGGCCTCGCCCGAGATCATCGTTTGCGACTCGATTCAGACGGTGTACGACCCGGCGTTGTCGAGCGCACCAGGCTCGGTGTCCCAGGTACGGGCCGCTGCCGACGCCTTCCACCGTCACTGCAAGACCACCGGTAGCAGTGTGTTTCTAGTCGGACACGTCACCAAGGAAGGCGGGATCGCGGGCCCCAAGACGTTGGAGCACGTGGTCGATGTGGTGCTGCAGTTCGAGGGCGATCACCACCACGAGCTGCGGGTTCTGAGAGCGCTCAAGAACCGCTACGGGTCGACCCACGAGATCGCGGTGTTCACGATGCACGATGGGGGCCTTGAAGTGGTCGACAATCCGTCGGCGATGTTCCTCGGTGCGGTACGCGATGGTGAGCCCGTAGCCGGCTCGGCGCACGTGGCCAGCGTGCAAGGCACACGGCCACTGGTTATCGAAATCCAGGCGTTGGTCGCCTCGAGCCCGTACTCGACACCGCAGCGCGTGGCCGGCGGGTTCGACGCGCGCCGATTGTCGCTGTTGCTCGCGGTGCTGGAGAAGAAGGCCGATTGTGCGCTCGGGGCGAGCGATGTGTTCCTGAACGTAGTTGGCGGGCTGACGTTGACCGAGCCGGCGGTCGATCTGGGTGTGATTACGGCGCTGGCATCCAGCCGCGCGGATCGACCGGTGCGCCAGGGGACGGTCGTCTTTGGCGAGGTCGGTCTGACGGGCGAGGTTCGGCCCGTGCGATGGTCCGCGGCGCGGCTCAAAGAGGCTGCCCGGCTCGGGTTCGAGCGCGCCGTTTTGGCGGCTCCCGATCGTGATCGGACCGGGACCCTCACCGAACGCGACGTGGGGATCGCCCTTGAAACAGCCGCCACCGTGCGTGAGGCGGTTGCGCTCGCGCTGTCGAAATGACGATGATTGTCCGCTGGATCGCATCGCCCATCATTCAATACATATGGCGATGCGCAATCAAACCGGAGGTATACCATGACCTATTTGCGCCTCGTGTTCGCCGCGCTGGTTGTGTTGACCGGCGCTGCAGCCCTCCTGGATCAGCCTAACGTTACGACGTATCTGGTGATCGCCAGTGGAGCACTGATCCTGCTGATCACCGTTCTCTTGGAAGCCAGAATCCGACAAGGCGATCCGCGCCAGGTGTTGGCTGCAGGCATCGGCCTCATTCTGGGGGTCTTGCTCGCGTCAACGATCCTGGCGGTCATAGGGCGACTGCCGATACCGGTCATCGCCGAGGTCAGGGGCACCCAGGTGGCCGTGTTTGGCATCGTGCTCTTGGTGCTGGTGTTCGCCTATCTCGGAACCGTCACCGGGCGCGCGGTGGCGCTCGACCTGACGCTGTTTCGCCAGGCCGATCCGGAAGCCGGCCGGCGGGCGCGGTATTTGGTCGGCGAGAAGTCGCTTATCGACGGGCGGATCGTAAAGCTGGCCGAGAGCCCGCTGTTGGCGGGCGAGATCGTGATCCCGCGGTTCGTTGTCGATCAACTCAACGAGATGATGGCCAGCCACGTCCCGATCGAGCGGTTCCGCGGTGAGCGCGGTCTGGATGGCCTGAAGCGTTTGCAGCAGAACCGCACGCGACCGGTGTTCATTCGCGAGCTCGATCTGTTGCACGGCGAGATCGAGGGTGTGCTCGATTACGCGGTGCAACACGACGCCAGAGTGGTGACCCACAACGAGGCGATGATCGAGGAAGCCAAGCGCCGGGGCATCCCGATCGTCAACCTGAATGACGTGGCGACGATGCTGGAGCCCGAGATCCTATCTGGCGACGAGCTCGTCGTTCGACTCGTCAAGCAGGGCAAGGAGAAGGAGCAAGCGGTCGGTTACCTCGACAACGGCAACATGGTCGTGGTCGAGGACTCGCGCGACGATATCGGAAAGACACTGCGGGTCGCGGTCACCGGTCTTCATGAAACCCGGGCTGGTACATTGATCTTCGCCAAAAAGAGCGGCGAGGGCGACGTCGGTAGTGGCGCGGCGATAAGCGGGGCGAACAGCCTCTGATCCGGGCCGCCGGCGTGGTCGTAGCCGCCGGCAGCAGTCGGCGGATGGGTGGCGAACCCAAGCAGTTCCGTTCCCTGGACGGGCGGCCGACGGTCTGCTGGGCGGCGCGCGCGCTGCTCGGCGCGTTGGCGGGCCCAGTGGTGGTCGTCCTGCCCGGCGACGCGCTCGATTTGGGAGAGGCACTGCTCCACGGTCACCTCGGGGATGACGCCAGTCGAGTCTTGGTGACAGCGGGTGGCGCGCGACGTCGTGATTCAGTTGCCGCTGGCCTGGCCCTGATAGAGGAGGCTCGAACCGTGTTGGTTCACGACGCAGCCCGTCCGTTTGCCAGCTGCGGGCTCGTTGAGCGCGTCGGTCGCCGGGCCGCCCAGGGTCGCGCCGTCATTCCGGCCCTTCCGATTCACGACACGCTCAAAGAAATCGACGGCGACAGAATCACCGCTACTCGCGATCGGGAGCGGTTCGTGCTCGCACAAACGCCACAAGGATTCCCAACCGAGGTCCTCGAGCGTGCACACACGAAATCAGATAGCGGGGAAGCGACCGACGACGCCTGGCTGTGCGAGTCGCTCGGGGTGCCCGTCTTTTGGATCGAGGGCGAACCGCTCAACAGCAAGCTCACCGCCACCGCCGATTGGGAGTGGGCCGAGGAGATGATCGACCGGGGGCACGTCCGGTGGCGCTGACACGCACCGGGATCGGGTTCGACGTTCATCGCTTGGTCGAGGGTCGCCCGCTCGTGCTGGGTGGGGTCACGATCGAGCACCCGCGCGGGCTGGCCGGTCATTCGGACGCTGACGTGGTGCTCCACGCCGTCGCCGACGGCCTGCTCGGCGCTGCCGCGCTGGGTGACATCGGCCAACTCTTTCGGCCCGACGATCCGCGGTATGAGGGCGCCGACAGCATTGAGCTCCTGCGGGAAGTCGCGGGTCGCGTCGGAGCCGGCGGGTACCGGATCGTCAACGTCGATGCGACGGTGATCGCCGAAGCGCCGCGCATGCAACCGCACGTGTCCGCGATGCGCGACCGGATCGCCACTGCGCTCGATATCGATCGCGATCGGGTGAGCGTCAAGGCGACGACCTTCGAAGGGCTGGGTGTGCTGGGTCGTGAGGAAGGGATCGCCGCATTGGCGGTA
>JBDHIC010000076.1:0-8187 GCA_039589035.1 Gemmatimonadota bacterium
TGGAAAGCCTTGAACACTTGTTGTTCGGTCGATCAGCTTGTGATTTCTTTCTCCAATATTTCTTGATCTTACGACCTCCACACGTTCGTTAACGGTGTTGTCGTCGCAATCATCGGCAAACAGCCATGCGCCTGAATTACACGCAGACTTGCTACCGTAATTCGCGTGTTTGTCATCCGCTACCCAGACCCGAGGGTACCACTTGAAATGACTGGGATTGGGGTAGGCAAACTCAGGATACCACCACCAGCGTGACTTGTCTGCTGGCGGATTTGCAACTCCATAGTGAGCGGAGAGGAACGCTCTACTCGTCTTCCACCTATTATCATATGAATCATAGGCCACCTCAAGAATGATGATCTCGCTGTCGCCATCATGACTAAACAATCCGGTATCCCTGTGATACCCGAGGATGTATGCGATTCTTACTACGTCGAGGATTGCCGTACAGTATCCCGAAACACCATTGTAGTAGTAAGCGCCACAGGATCTCTTGTGATGCGCCATCCAATAGGTCTCTCGTGACTTGTCCCCATCGTGCCGGCTGAATCTTAGGACTGGCCTAAAGTTGTACGCCAACTGCCACTCACATTCATCATCGACACCATCCCCATCGACATCTTGTCCCGTCACAGTCCTGTAGCGGCAAGTATCCATCGTCAAACCGGGCAAGGAGTACCCCTCGCCTGACGCCCAACCACCGCCACCGCTGCCACCACATTTTTCCGGATCGGCGCAGTACTGGGGATCAAAACCACCGACCGCAACATTTCCACTCGAAACCGTCGTAAGCGACACGCTGTGCGGAGCCACATCTTCAAGCGCCGAGATCGGCGCTACTGGTGACGATGGAGCATCGTGTGTTCTCACACGGCGTGCGAGATTTATCTCAGGTTTCGTAACTTCTTGCTGGTTTTCCCCCGGTGCAAAGGGCTCCTCGCTGCAAGCACCAAGAAGTAAAACAACAAGCAGACAGAAGGGGGCCGCCAAACATGCCCTGTGTCCAGTCATCGATTAGGTCCTTTGTGTAGGCTAGCAACTGCAGGAGGGTTGGTCGCCGATCATGAAGAGCACACCTAGTGCCGCCGCACCGCAGACCACGTGCATAATCAAGCCGGGCAACGCAATACAGAGAACGGGCTCAAATCAACCCTCGTCAGGCCGTAACGAGATCTGTAGATATGTTGACACGGCTACGGCGCCGATCGGTTCGCTGGAGCCGCTTTTGTTGGAACTCAAAGGTGAATGCTGAGCGAGGCGGTTAGGACTTGAGGCGACGCACGGCAGATAGAGAAGGGAGTTGGTGTGGGGACTACTTCGCGAAGACGATGGGAGCACGACCAAGCACCAGCAACCCGTCACCCCTGGGACGGCTTCCTCGGCCTCCTTGCCCTACCTCGACCGCTCGGCTTGGGCTTGCCCTTCTTCCTCGAATCGCTCTCGCAAACGCTCGCGGGCCGCGCGCGCTCTAGCTTCGTGCTCGGCGGCTGGGCTATCTCTCCTTGCCCACTCGGCGGCTTCCCGTTCCGCTGACCGGTTCCAATCTTCATCTTGACTCGAAGCGGCATGTTCCGGGTTCGAAACTTCTTCGCCCGAGGTCGCAACTCCAGTTCCACTAGATCCGCTCTGGCATGCCAGCGGCAGAATCAGCAATAAGGAAGGAGCTAGAACGAGCAGCCTCATAGTGTGCCTCCTTGGGTGAGGCTCTGCCCTTTGGGAGCTCGGCGATCTCAGGGTCCTTCGTGGCGTCATAGGAAAGCGTCGCGGAGGAAGCGAGGACCCGTGACTCTGTTTAGAGCCTACACGAGCCCAAGAATCTGGTCAAACGAGGATGTTTTACCTGGTGGGCGCACGGGCGAAATGCACGCTGACCGCCCGACAGCCGTCAACGCGGACACCCCAGGCGATCGTCTGCGCTCTACTCCAGAAAATGCTCGAAGTCGTCTTCGGGCCGGGGTTCGATTCCAGGTCGCCGAAGAATTCGCTTGCAGGTGTTCCAGCGCAGGATGGCGTCGTCGTTGTCGGCCGGGCGGTGCTGCTCCGCCGTTTCGTAAAGGTCCATCGCCTTTCGGTACCAATCGTAAGCCACCGATCCGGAGCCGATTCCGCCTCGTTCGAGGTGAGCGTTGGCGCGTCGTTCGCAGATCAACCCTCCGTAGTACGCCTGCTGATACTCACCGGTCAGGCGCTGGAGCGTCTCCTGTGCGGCGGGGAAGGCCTCCGCCAGACGACTGACAAACTGGTCGGTCTGGGCCAACAAGAGGGTCGTCAGAGCTTCTTGATTGTCGGGGTTGACGCGCAGGACATCGCGGCAAATGCTCTCCGACTGCATCGGCTCGTTGAGCAGGCGATAGTGGACCGCGCGCTTGAGCGCGGCCGGTACCGCTTGCTCGGATAACTTCTTGAGCTTGGCCAATTGGTGGCCTCCTGAAGGCTGGAAGTGGCTCAGTCGCTGGGCACGCGGGGCGGGGCACACCTCCGTGCACGAAGATAGCACTCGACGGCATTTGCGGAACTCCTGCACGTGATTCGACGTCCTCCCGCCGATTTGGGCTGACGTTCCTACAGAGTTTCTTCAGATGACCGAAGGCCATAACTTGCAGGGCCAATAGCCAACCGACCTACCCAATCGAGGAGGGCGAGGGCACATGACGGTCGGGAACACCAGCTTCAGAGACCCGGATTCCGACTAGCGCTGCCGAGAGGCACACCGCGTGACTCCTTCCCACGACGTAGTCCTGGTGGGTGGAGGTGGAGCCGGTTTGCGCGCGGCCATTGCCATCGCGGAGACCAATCCCCAGCTCGGCGTGGCCGTGATCTCCAAAGTTTACCCAATGCGCAGCCATACCGTTTCCGCAGAAGGCGGTGCGGCCGGCGTGATCGCATCGGACGACACTCTTGACGAGCACGCGTACGACACCGTTTCGGGCGGTGACTGGCTGTGCGATCAGGACACTGTCGAGGCGTTCGTCGAGGAAGCACCAGAGGAGCTGCTTCGCCTGGAGCGCTGGGGTTGCCCTTGGAGCCGTGACGAGGATGGCCGGATCGCGGTGCGCCCGTTCGGCGGGATGAAGAGGAAGCGTACGTGGTTTGCCGCCGACAAGACGGGTTTCCACATACTACACACGCTTTTCCAAACCTCCCTGAAGTACACCGCCGTCGTTCGCTACGATGAGTGGTTCGTGACCAGACTCTTAGTCGACGACGGCCGCGTTCAGGGCGTCGTCGCAATCGAGCTGATGTCGGGCAAGGTGGAGGCGATCACGGCAAAGGCCGTGATTCTGTGCACGGGAGGGTGCGGTAGAGTCTTCCCCTTCACGACGAACGCCAGCATCAAGAACGGCGACGGGATGGCCTTGGCGCAGCGCGCCGGCGCGCCGCTCAAGGACATGGAGTTCGTGCAGTATCACCCCACCGGGCTACCGTTCACCGGCATCCTGATCACCGAGGCGGCGCGAGCGTCAGGCGGCTGGTTGCTGAACAAGGATGGTTACCGTTACCTGCAGGACTACGACCTGGGCAAGCCGGAACCCAAACCGGTTTTGCGCAGCATGGAGCTAGGACCACGCGATCGCTTGTCACAGGCGTTCATTAAGGAAGTGGAGCTGGAACGCACCGTCGACACGCCCTACGGTCCCGTCGTCCACCTCGACCTGCGCCACTTGGGCGAGAAACTGATCGAGCGCGATCTGCCCTTCGTACGCGAGCTGTGCCTAAAGTACCAGAACATTGATCCGGTCACGGAGTTGATTCCCGTCCGAACGGTGGTCCATTATTCGATGGGTGGAGTCCACACCGATATCCACGGCGCGACACCGATCGCGGGGCTTTACGCAGCGGGTGAGGTTGCTTGTGTGAGCATCAACGGCGCGAACCGGCTTGGCTCCAACTCCCTCCCCGAGTGTCTGGTCTTCGGCGCGCGTGCCGGCCGCGCCGCGGCCGAGTACGCCTCCGGCCAAAAGGACCCCAAGTCTGTCGTCATGGCACAGGCCCAGGACGAGCGCAATCGGCTGGAGAACCAGTTGGTGCGCAAAACCGGCGGTCGGGAGCGCATCGCGTCCCTTCGAGAGGAGATGCAGAAGACGATGGAGGAGAGCGCCGGGATCTACCGCACGGGGGACACGCTGGCACAGGCAGCCAGTACGCTACAGCAACTGCAAGAGCGCTTGGGCGACGTGGGTCTTGACGACTACAACCGGACCTTCAACACCGAGCGGATCGCTGTCCTGGAGCTGTCCTTCATGCTCGACGTGGCCGAGGCGATCGTGAACTCGGCGCTTCAACGCGAGGAGTCGCGCGGTGCGCACCAGCGGACCGACTTCCCCGCCCGCAGCGACGGACACTTCCTCGCACATTCACTCGTTTACCGCGACCCCGACGGCTCGTGCCGTGTGGAGTACCTACCGGTCACGATCACACGCTGGCCGCCGGGCGAGCGGGTCTACGGCAGGTAGCAGATGGCGGACACGATCACCATGCAAGTCGCACGCTACCGTCCGGAGCAGGAAGACGAACTTACGTATCAGGAGTACGAGGTGCCGTGCCCGCCGGAGTGGGTGGTGCTTGATGGCCTGAACTACATCAAGGATGAATTGGATGGGTCACTCTCGTATCGTTCATCATGTCGAATGGGCATCTGCGGCAGCTGCGGCATGACCGTCAACGGCGAGCTGAAGTTGACCTGCGCCACTTTCCTCACCGACTACGGCTCCGGTCCCGTCCGTGTCGAGCCAATGAACAACTTCCCGGTTGTTCGCGATCTCGTGGTCGAGATGGGCGACTTCATGGAGAAGCTGACTCGCGTCAAGCCCTGGATCATCCGCAAAGAGGAGAAGCCGCTGTCCAATGGCGAATATCGGCAAACGCCGGAAGAACTAGAGCAATACAAGCCGTACAGCATGTGCATCAATTGCATGCTGTGTTACGCGGCCTGCCCGGTCTACGGCCTGGATCCCGACTTCGTTGGGCCCGCCGCCATCGCCCTCGCACAACGCTACAACCTCGATGGGCGTGATGAGGGGGCCTGGGAACGGCGTAACATCCTTTCCGCGCACGACGGAATCTGGGGTTGCACTTTCGTGGGTGAATGTACGGAAGTCTGCCCCAAGAACGTCGACCCAGCGGGCGCCATCCAGCGCTACAAGCTGACAGCGGCCATGGACTCGCTGAAGTCCCTCCTCATGCCATGGGGCGAGCGATGAACGACGGCGCCGGCTACACCGAGTATCACCCCCGCTGGCTCCGGCCTAAGATGTCGACCTACTGGTGGCTGAAGCGCCGACGGTACCTCAAGTTCATCCTGCGAGAGCTGAGCTGCATCTTCGTCGCCTGGTTCGTCATCTTTTTCCTGCTCCTCGTCCGCGCCGTCGGCCGGGGAGATCTGGCCTACCAGCGGTTCCTGGAGTGGTCGGGCAACCCGCTGGTCTTGACCGTCAATATCATCAGCCTTCTGTTCGTCATCTTTCATGCCATCACGTGGTTCAACCTGGCCCCCAAGGCGATCGCTTTGCGCATCCGCGGCAGAGGTGTGCCTCCGTTCTGGATCGCTGCACCCAACTTTCTCGCGTGGGCGTTCGTGTCCGCCTTCGTTGTCTGGTTGATGATCGGCAGGTAGATGACCACTCGATCGACCGAGCCGTTCCTGTGGCTGGCGTTCAGCGCTGGTGGCGTGCTGGCGGCGCTGCTCATCCCGAGCCTCCTGTTCCTCTTCGGTGTGGCGTTCCCGCTCGGGTGGCTCCACCCACCGGAGCACGCACGGATGCTTACCGTGCTCGGTTATCCGCTCACGCGACTGATCGTCTTCCTGCTCTGCACCCTGTCGTTGTTCCACTGGGCCCACCGTTTCCGCTACACCCTCTACGACGGCTTGCAGATCAAGCACCTGAACGAGCTGATCAATCCGTTCTGTTATGGCGGGGCGATCGTGGGCTCACTCGTCGCTGGGTACTTGGTTCTTCAGCTTCCGTAAAACCAGACAGACGATTCCCCTGCTGAGTGGGACACGCTCAATGGTGGGCGCACGTGGATTCGAACCACGGACCCCCTGCTTGTAAGGCAGGCTCCAGAATACGCTTTTTCGTCATTATGCCGTAAATCCGCGGAGTTTTCCGCCTATCTGCCGAACGCTCCGCCCCCCGATACGGCAAAATGCCGAAACTGAACTAGCACACTTACTAGCACACCTCACAAACACATACGGCGGTACAAAGAAAGGGATGCCCCCCGAAGCACCGCCCCGCAGACCTCACGTCAGCGTGAAGATCTCCTGGGGCGCATCTACACCACGCATGACATGGTGACCAAGTGATACCATCTGGCCCGGGAAGCAACGCGGGAACACCCAGGAAACGAGAACCCACTGCTCTAGATCCTTACACATCCCAGCCAAGCGTGCAGCCTCGTTGGCCGCCGCCCCGATGACTGTGAACTGCATACGCTGAGGAACCCCGAGATTCCCATACATGACATCACCAACATGTAAGGCGAGACCAAATTCCAGCGGCGGCTCGCCTCTCGACTCCCGCCGTTGGTTGAGGACATCAACCCGCGACCGCGCATCCCGGGCCGCTTTCAACGCCGCTGCGCAGGCGCCTTCTTCCGGAAAGCAAGCTTCAACGAGCGATCTCTCAGTCCCACCGATTGCGAAGATCGCAAACACCGCGTCACCTACATAGCTCAGGATCTCCCCGCCATGCTCCAATGCGGCTCCGGCAGTGCACTCGAAGAATTCGTTCAGGGTACGAAAGAAATCTTCCACGGGAATCGTTTCGGAAAGCCGGGTGGAATCGCGCAGATCGCACAGCCAGATGACTGCGTGAATCTTTTCACCCTCCCCGTGCTTCATCCGGCCCGCCAGAACGTGCGCGCCAGAACCTTCGCCGAGGTAGGTCTTCAGAAGGTCTTCTGCTGAGGGCTGCATATCAGAAGTTGCGCACCCACCCCCAACCGCTCTGAGGAACGGCGCGGGTGCAGTAGTTGCTGAACGAGCCGGTGCATCTGAGCCGGGTGTCAACCTTGCCCGAGAAATCAGCCGTTAGGGCATGGCGTCCCCGGCCAAAATGCACGCGGCGGCCACCTTCCAGGATGAGAAAGATGGCCAAACAACGATCAATACTCCTTGGCCCGTAACTGTGCCCTAGGCTGTTTCAACCATCGCTTCACCCAGTAGCTCTCGTGCCTTCCTACGAATGGCGCGCTCGGCACCGTGGTTCACCATCAGGCCCACCTTAACCGCTTGGGTGACCTCCGCCCGAGAAACTCCCAGCTCGTCACACTTAGCCAAGTGGTGGTCCATGCAAGGATGGCAGTTGGCTGCCGCTGCCGCACCCATTGCCACAAGCTCTTTCATGCGATCGTCCAACTTTTCCCCTCCAAAAATCTCGACTTCGTTAATTACTCAAGGCCTGTTCGCTACTGCACCGACTGTTCGGCAGCTTGGCGGTCTTGGGGTCCCTCGTGGCGTTGTTGTAGGCGTCGCGGAGGGAGCGAGGACCCGTGGCTTTGCGTCCCCGACTTTCGTCGGTTTTGCCTTTATCGAGGTGCATTACGTCATTAAGCCTACCACGAAACGCGTTTGACGGTCAAACGAATGGGATTACCTGCAGACGCCGGTCTCATGTGCATCCGCCTGGATAGGCCTAGAGGTTGGACTAGACCGACGATGACGCTGACCGTCTTCGAGCTGTAGAAGGTGCTACTCGCTGCCGAGCGCCTGATGCAACCACGCCACGATACGCGGAACGAGGTCGGGGCGGTCCTCTAGCAGATCGGACGCGTGGGCACGACCGGGGACCAGCATTATATCCGCGGTTCGGGTTTGAGCCACAACCGCAGCTGTGATCTCCATTAGAAATCGCTCTTCCCGAGATGCGATGAAGAGCCAGGGGATACCGCTCGTGTCGATTCCCACGATCGACTCGTCGCTAAAAGATCCAGGCGACAAGGCCACATAAGCTCGAGCGAACGTGGTCACGACCCGCCTCTGCCATCTCCTCCCCGCTGTAACTCGCCCCGACGATCGCGATCCTCTCCTCGTCGATCGCCTCGAGAGATGCGAGATATCGGCGAGCCGCGATGACGTCCGCTTCTGAATCCCAGATAAACGACGCCGTGAGACTATCGCCCGGCACGAAACGCCCTAGGTTCGTGCTTTCACCGTGCCCGCGGAGGTCGAGACGAAGTGACGCC
>JBDHIC010000077.1:0-7954 GCA_039589035.1 Gemmatimonadota bacterium
GTAGGGCCACGATGAACCCGAAAACCAGCGGGGTTACAAGCGTCCCTCTCATGCTCGGACCTCTTTCGGTTGAGTTCTATACGGCCGCCTGGGATCTCTTGTGACGTCGGCCTGTGGCGTCGCGGAGGAGTAGGACCCTAGGAGTTAAAATACGTGCTTCCCCGGCCTGCGCCGGGGTTGCCTAGAACGACCGTTTTTTCGGGGGATTACACGAGTATACCTGTGAGAAGGTTACTGTCAATCAGGTAAACTCGTGCTCCAGTTGTGACTCTGACCGGGTCGTCTAGGTCAGCCATCAACGGTTTCGTCTCCGTCTGTTCTAATTCTGAGCCCGCCGCTGTTCCCTTAAGCGAACTCCACCCTATGCGCTTGCCCGTTTGCGAAACACGAGGGCACTATCGCGGCTTCGAGGTGCTCGCAATCAGCGGTGAATTCGCGTTCTACGTGATGCTTTTTGCTGGTGACGTAGGACCGCTAGTCTAACGGCGCGTCGAGGATTTTGTCCCGGCTCCCGGTCATCTCCCAGCGCGTCAGCACGATCGGGATCACTTCGTGGCGTGTTTGACGCCGGATCGATTCAGAATTCGTTAGAGACCCTGACAGCCACAGCCGCATCTGTTCGAAAAGGGCTCCTCGTCGTCAGCGCATCGAAACCGAAGGCGCGCACACTCGCTCGGATCAGTACTGACGTAACGAGCGCCTGGAGTGCACGTATTGGTGAGAATGTCGTCCCGGCTGCCGGTCATCTCCCACCGTACGAGCACGATCGGGATCACGCCAGCGTCGAAGAAGTCGTCAAAGAACGCCTTCACGGTGAAGTCATCGCCGCGCTGCAGGGCCTCCTCGGCCAGGAGCTCCTCGATCTGGATCTTGCCGCTCAGGTAGCTGGTACCGTAGCCGGGCTGCCTCAAATAAAGGTGCTGCTCGAACCGGACTAGATTGCCGTCCGGGAGCCAACCGCGAGGCGTCCACGTCATGGCGTGCTCCACGGCTTCCTCCATGGTGAACTCGTTGCCGTGGAGGTACAGCCCACTCAGCGCACGAGCGGCACGCTGAGCCAACATGACCCAGACCAACTCTCGGGAGCGCGGCGCTTCATCGTAGAGCCCGGCGTGCATCATCATCTCCTCCACCCCGGTGGCCAACCCCTCGGATCGCGCGTCGAAAATATTGTACAGCGATGGGATGCGTCGGATCGGGCTCGGGTGTGGGTCCTCTCTCATCCGCGCCAGCTCGATCCAGTGGTGCATGTGAGTGCGCAGGACCAGTGGGTCACGGTAGTTGACTTCGTTGAAGAAGTGGCGGAGCTCCCCCGGCTCGACCGGGATGTAGCTGCCGCTCACCGCGCGGAGTGCCGGGTCCATCCACTCTTCGACGGAGTGAATCTCCTCTTCCTCGAGGAACTCCATGTACTTGGAGACAGCGGCGTCCAACCGCGCGTCGTACTCCTCTGGACTGTCAATGCGCTCGAGCTCCGGCAGATGGCGGTTGCGGTTCTCTTCCAACCGAAGCGATGTGTGGGCCCGGGCCAACTCGCGCCGCATCAAGGTGACCTGCTCCTCCCATGAGTAGGGTACCAGGTGGACGTTGCGCATGTACCACGTGTAGTTCTCCTTGCCTACGCCGGACGAACCGGTCTTGGAGGGCGCCTTCTGCTGTAACCAGTCGAGGAACGCATCTGTGGCCTCCTGTGCGGCAACTATGGCGGTGTCGAGTTCCGCACTGGTTCCTGCGACCCGCTCCCCCAGCGTCTCCAGGTCGGCGCTTTGCTCTTCAAAGGTCCGGAAGCCGGCGAGCCAGAGGTCTCGAGCGTTCCCGGTCAGGTTGGTCTTGGCTTGCTCCAACAGCTCGGGGATTGCTCCGATGCGCCGGGCCAGCTCGTCTGCGTCGGCCGCAGAAAGCGGATACTCATACGTCCAGAGATCGATCCAGCCGTGGATCGTCGCCCCTTCGTGGGCCGGCACGTCACTCTCGGCCGGGAAGATCATGATGTAGAAGGCCGGGTCTCGCGCCCACGGTTGGCGCACCCGGTGGTCGAAGTCGAGCCCGTTCATCTCGACACGAACGAGGTGCCAGTCGATCTGCTCTGCCACCGACCAGCTCTCCGGGTTCAGCGCGTTCAACCGGGCTTGCCAGTCGGGAAGCTCGGCGTGCTGCCTAGCCATCGCAGCCGCGCTGTAGTCCGAGACGCCATCCACGAACTCGGGCTTCTCGAACTCCCGCCACTCCTCGAAGAGGGCCACCAGGTCGGCGTAGCGACCTCTCTGCGCGGCGGGCGCGGATGTGCCACACGAAACGGACACGATCACCACCGCCACGATGGAGGTCAAACTAAGGGAGTGCGAAAAGTCGCTTGGGCTGCCCATGGTGTCGGATCAAACCTAATCGCACGCAGGTGATCGTCCACGACGTGCGATCAGGCCCCTGATGGCGTCAAGATCCCCGCCTCTGTGAGAAAACTCTCCACTTGGTTGACGAATTCCGGCCATGACGGCGGGCAATCGTTATGGGCGCAATCCTGCGAGATGAGTTGGCCTCGCGCTGCCAACGACGCGAGCGCGACACCGTGCGAGTACGGAACCACCGCATCGCGGGTGCCGTGCAGCACGAGTACCGGCCCATCGTAGGATTGCAGGATCGCGCGGTTGTCAAAGCGGTCGCGGACCAGAAACGGTGGCAGAAAGAAACGCTCGGCGGCCATTGCTGCAACGCTCTTGAACGGCGACTGCAGGATGAGCGCAGCAACGGGGCGGACCCCAGCGAGCCCCACCGCCGGTCCACTACCTAACGAGCGCCCCATGGCGACGATACGCTTCTCGTCAATGTCCGCACGGGCGATCAACCAATCATGGGCGGCGACCATTGTCTCCATGATCACGCGTTCTGAAGGCGTGCCCGCCGAACGTCCATAGCCCGGATATTCGACGATTAGAACGCTGAGTCCGAGCTCGCGAAAAGAGCTCAGGGGACGGGGCCACACGTCGATCAGCTCGGCGTTGCCGTGGGTGAAGATGAAGGCAGGGTGTGGGCCCGGGTTGCCGTTATCCGCCACGGACATAAACAACGCCTCAACACGCCCCACGGAGGTAACGAGCTGCACCTCTTCGACAAAAGGCAGGTCACGACCAGTGGCGCCGGCGGCACCCATCGAGGCACCCGGGTACATGAAGTGGCGCTGCAAGAAAAAGAAGATGACCGCATAAGCCGCGTAGACGAGAAGAGCAACGGTGGCAACGCGCCAAATTAAGGACATCACGCAGCCACCTTCCGCACACGATCGAGCCGCAGCCGGTGATGATCGTCGAACAGGCGACGGTACGTGAAAAACACGATGCCAAAAGCGCCGAGCGCGGCAGCTGAAGCGATCATGAACATGATGACGATCTGGTATCGGACAGCGTCGGTCGGCGCGGCACCAGCGAGAATCTGGCCGGTCATCATGCCGGGCAGGCTAACGACGCCGATCACCATCATCGAGTTGATCGTCGGGATAAGCCCAACCCGCATGGCGTCACGGATCTGATCGTGCGCCGCCTCCCAACGCGTACCGCCGAGCGCCAGCGTCGCCTCGACGGCGTCGCGACGCTGCACCAGCGATTCCACGAACCGGTCAAGCGACAGCGAGATGCCGTTGAGCGTGTTGCCCAACACCATGCCGAGTAACGGGATCAAGTACTGGGGGTCGAACCACGGGTCGACCCGCACGATCCCTAACAGGGCGAGCCCGGTGACGAAGAACGCGGCGCCGGTCACCGACACTAGGCTGCTCCAGTAAACGCCGGCAAAACGGCGCTGGGTGCGGTTCACCGCCGCCACGCCGGCGATAGCGGTCATAGCGGCTGCCATCGCCAACACTGGGAGTGGGTTCTCGAGGGAAAACACCCATTCGAGAACGAGGCCGACGAGAAGCAACTGGACGCTCATCCGTAGCGCCGCGATCACCAGGCGCCGACCGAGGCCGAGCCTAAGCGCAGCGGACAACCCGAGGTTGGCGATGATCAGGAGTCCCGCGATAGCGGTCTGCGCGTATCCGATCTGGAGATAGCCGTTCACGAGATCGTTGCCCGGGAGCTATCCAGGGTCAGCGTACGATCGGCGACGCGTTCTACCTGCGCCACGTCGTGACTCGTCCACATGCTGGCCCGCCCAGGGGCTTCGGCGACCCAACGCGCTACCAGCTCTTCGGCCTGCTCGGTGGCTGTAGCATCCATCGAAGCGCTGGGCTCATCCAGTAGCAGCACCGAGGGCTCCACGCTGAGGGCGCGTGTCAAAGCGACGATCTGGGCCTCGCCGCCGGATAAGTCAGCGGCGTCCTTCTCGAGGAACCCGGCGTCACGATCGAACGCCTGGAGCCACCGGATCGCTACCGAGCGGTCGTAACCCTTGGAACGATGCGCAGCAAGGCGAAAGACGGCCTGGAGGTTGTCCTCTACCGTGCCCTCCCATAACGCTGGGCGCTGATGCAGGTAGACGACGCGGGCGCGGTAGGCCGGCATCTGCCGTTCATCGAGCGGCTTGTTGTCGATGGCGATACGACCCTCATCAGCTGCATCGAGCCCGGCCAGACAACGCAGCAAGAGTGACTTCCCGGCGCCCGTCGGTCCGATGAGCGCCAGATTCTCGCCTGTCTCGAGCTCCACATCGACACCACGCCAGATCCAACCGTCACCAATACGGCGTCCAAGACCCGTTGCAGACAACATTGCTGATCGCGCGGTGCCCCGCGCTAGGTCGTCCGAAGTTGAGCGAACTCTTCCAGGGCCATTGCCTGGAGGATTTGCTTATCATGTGGCTCGATTATCGAATTCCGTTCAACGACGCCGAAATCGACGCCGACGACGCTGCGAAACGGGCGGGTTCCCGGAGTCATGTCGATCAACTCCACGAATCGGTCCACCACAGCGGCAGGGTCAGTCGGCACTTCAGGGTCATTGAACAGCGCATCGAAGGCGGCGCCCATCTCGTCGAGCGCCTGCCCCGCTTCTGCCGGATAGGTACCGGCACGGTTGTCCTGGTCCTCGGGCCGCGGACTCTGCGGAAACAACTCCGTGGTGAACGGTCCAGGCTCCACCACCACCACATCCACGCCGGAGCTCGCGAGTTCAGCTCGCAGAGCGAGCGAATACCCTTCGACCGCCCACTTGCTCGCGTGGTAAACACCAAAGAACGGCACCGCCATGCGGCCCGCGACGGAACTGACATTGATGATCAGCCCTGCCCCCCTCTTTCGCATCGATGGGAGAAAGGCGCGGCAAACCCGATGAATGCCGACCACGTTCACATCCAGCTGCCAGGTCAGTTCCTCTGCCGTAAACGCCTCGGAAAGCCCCACATACATCTGGCCCGCGTTATTGATGACGGCGTCGGGGGCACCAGCGCTGGCAAGGACCTCAGCCGCGGCAGCGTCGACCGACGCGTCGGATGTGACATCGAGATCAAGAACCGTGAGGCTCGAACCCGTAGAGGCGGCAAAACCTCGCAGGTCTTCGGCGGCCAGTCGGTTCTTTTTATCCGGGGCACGCATGGTGGCAAAGACATGGTCCCCGCGCTCAGCGAGCTGCTTCGCCGCCAACAGCCCAAACCCCGAACTACAACCCGTGATAACAACGACGCTCATTGCTGCCTCCTCTAGCCGTGTTGGGCCTCATGGATCAGTTCGCTCGACCGCCTTCTATTCGTTCCGCGCCGCTCAAGATACTCACTTCTCCCAAGACGACTCGTCGGTCGGTTGCCCCGACACGAACGACCCACAATCTTAGCCAGGCGATCAGTACTCGTTGACCCGACGAAAGCGAGCGCGCATGGGAACGGATCATCCGCTCGAAGGCAGTGCCCCGCGGACGACCCACGGATGGCGGCTCCTCGTCAGCGTCGCGGCCGTGATCGTCATCGTCTACGGGATCCAGGCCTCCCAGCAGGTCCTCGTTCCCTTACTCCTCTCTGTTTTTCTGGCGGTGATCGGAGCCCGGCCGGTGGCGTGGATGGACCGGCGCGGCCTGCCTCACACCTTATCCGTCGCGGTCTTCGTACTCGGAGTGATGAGCGCGTTGATCGTCGTCTCGGCCATCGTCGGAACGTCGCTTACCGAGTTTTCGAACCGCATCCCCATCTACCAGGAGAGCTTGTCCGAAGCGCTGACCGACGTCGCCGAGCGAATCGTGGGTCGACGGACTCCGCTTTCCGTAGAAGAGCTGCTCGCCAACGTCGAACCGGCGTCCGCGATGCGGCTGACGGCCACCGTCTTGACCGCTCTCCGCGGCGTATTTGCCAACGCCTTCGTGATCCTCTTCACGGTCGTGTTCATCCTGCTCGAGATCTCGAGCTTCCCTCTCAAGCTCAACGCCATCCACCCGCGATCGCGCGCTACGATCCAGGAGTTCGCCACCTTCGCCGACAGCCTGCAGCACTACCTGAACCTCAAGACGCTCATTTGCTTGCTGACCGGGCTCGCCGTCGGCCTGTGGGTGGCCGTGCTGGGAATCGATTTCCCTGTCCTCTGGGGCCTACTCGCGTTTCTCCTGAACTACGTGCCGACCATCGGATCGTTCATCGCCGCAATTCCAGCAGTAATGCTGGGATTCATCCAGTTCGGCCTTGGCCGGGCGCTCATCGCTGCTGCCGGCTACGCGGTAATCAACATCGTGATCGGAAACATGCTCGAGCCGCGGGTCATGGGAAAAGGGCTGGGGCTCTCCACGCTCGTCGTCTTCCTCTCGCTTCTCTTCTGGGGGTGGGTCCTCGGACCGGTCGGTATGATCCTGTCGGTGCCGTTGACGATGACGATCAAGATCGCCTTGCAGAACAGCCCCCGAACCCGCTGGGTGGCCGTTCTCCTCGGCCGCGGGGGCACATCCTCGAGCGTCGAGACGCCGGCGACCATCTCAAGCGAAACGGTGGCCGATACCGGCAAGGCGTGAGGAGCGCTGGTCAGCGTAGCCGTCTCCACTCATCGAGCTCTCCCTTTGTTAATAGGTAGGCCCCTTTTTTCCATTGAACCCCGTTGATAAACAGCAAGTCAATATGGTGGGCGGCACTGGATTCGAACCAGTGACCTCCTGCAACCTCTACCGGGACCTGGCCTCGAAGTGTTGCAACCCTTTCAGCCTTCTCGACATCAAATGTATCAAGGGCGTCATGGATGGTAGCGAATCCTCGAGGCAGATGTTGCTGTATCTTTCCACACAACGGCCCTAACCAGCGTGACACCAGCGCAGACATCACAGAGAGGCTAGCGATGAAACGCATAAAACGATGGAAGATCGACGTGACGGCCATCGCGGGGATTTACGCCCTAGTTCTTGCCGCCCCCAGTGCCGCCCAGCAGACGACCGATGCCAGTAAGATCACACTGGATCGGTTGTTCGACTCCCGCGATTTCTTCCCCGAACGATTCGGCTCGACGCGATGGCTGGAAAGCGGATCCGCGTATACCACCCTAGAGAGCGGTGCAAACGGCTCTGGACAGGACCTCGTGATGTACGATGCCGTATCCGGCGAGCGAGAGGTGCTGGTAGTCGCCACTCAGCTCATACCGGAGGGCGCTACCGATCCGCTCGAGATCCATAACTACGAGTGGTCGCCAGACGGCAGCAAGTTGCTGATTTACACGAACTCAAAGCGCGTGTGGCGTTTCAACTCCCGCGGGGACTATTGGGTTCTGAACCTGGATACGGGGGTCCTACGGCAAATGGGCGCCGACCGCCCCGAGTCGAGCCTCATGTACGGCAAATTCGATCCCTCCGGTGACCATTTCGGGTACGTGAGCAAGAACGACCTCTACGTGGAGAGCGTCGAGACCGGGGAGGTCGTGCAACTGACCTTCGACGGGTCGGAAACGATAATCAACGGCAACTTCGACTGGGTGTACGAGGAGGAGTTTTTCATGCCCCTGCCGGCCGATGGCTGGCGGTGGGCGCCGGACGGTGAGTCGATCGCGTACTGGCAGCTCGACGCA
>JBDHIC010000078.1:0-9136 GCA_039589035.1 Gemmatimonadota bacterium
CCACCGTTGTTCGAACACTCAGAATCATGATGCGATTCGTTCACGCAGTTGCTCTATTCGCATTCTAATGACTCGACTATCCTTGATCTCATTCTCGACCTTATCACAGGCATGAATGACTGTCGTGTGATCGCGCCCGCCGAACGCTTGACCGATTTCAACCAGCGGAAGGTCGGTTAGTTGACGACAGAGAAGCATCGCGACCTGCCTCGGGACCGTGAGATTCTTGGTTCGCTTTCGAGATTTTAGTCCCTCTACGGTCACACCGTATTCGGAGGCGACCTCAGTTTGAATACGATCCACGGTAACGCGAACAGTTTCCGTGGTGAGAATGTTCTTTAGTACTTCCTCAGCCAAGTCGATCGTGATGTCGGAGCCATTGAGGCTCGAGTGTGCCATCAAACGGATCAACGAGCCTTCCAACTCGCGGACATTTGACTTGACGTTTTTGGCGATGAACAAAATCACATCCTGAGGAATTTCGAGGCTGCTGCGATCTGCTTTATGCTGCAGGATCGCAATTCGCGTTTCCAGGTCTGGTGGCTGAATATCGACTACGAGCCCCCATTCAAAGCGCGAGACCAAACGCTCCTCGAGCGTTGGGATCTCTTTTGGCGGCCGATCGCTGGTAACGACGATCTGTTTGTGGGCGTCGTAGAGCGCATTAAACGTGTGGAAGAATTCCTCCTGAGTGGCGTCCTTGCCCTGAAGGAACTGGACGTCATCAATGAGCAGCAGGTCCATTTTTCGATACTTGTTCCGGAAATCGAGCGTCTTTCCGAATTGCAGGGCTTCGATCATCTGGTTCATGAATGTTTCGGCCGAGAGGTAGCAAACCCGCTCGAGCCTGTCGAACGCCAGCGAGGTGTTTCCGATCGCCTGCATAAGGTGGGTCTTACCGAGTCCGACGCCGCCGTAGATAAACAATGGGTTGTACGTTTGCGCCGGCTGTTCGGCGACGGCCAGCGACGCCGCATGGGCCCACTGGTTGGAGTTGCCAACCACGAACGTGTCGAACGTATAGCGTGGGTTGAGCGGCAATCCCAGGTTGACCGATCCGCGGGATGGCTTGGCGCCAAGTTGGCGATCGGTTTGTCCACCACCACCCACAGGCCGCGGTCGATCTGCGGCCTCGTCCTCCAGCGATTTGAACGACATCTTGAGCTGACGGTCAAAGAGCGATCCGGCGATCTCGGAGAGCACGCCTCCATACTGGCCACCGATGTAATCGACGGCGAATTGGTTTTTGACGATGACCAGAAGCTCGTCACCGGAGAGGGCCACCGCTTCGGTGGGCTCAAACCACGTGCGGAACGTCTGCGGGTTTATGACCTTGGAAGCCTGGCCGAGTATCTGTGACCAAACTTCAGGCGCGGTGAGTTCGCTCGACTGCAACGTCTCCGCTCAGCTGGAATTGGAAGGGTATGTCAAAAACAACAATGCTGCGGCGTCGAGAGGAATTTCATAGTAGCCGGGCGCATGTCGGGTGTCAACAGCGACGAGAAAAAAAAGGCGGTTGCCATTTCGAGGCGAAATTCGATGAAGAGAACGTATCAGCCAAGCCGCAGAAAGCGTCGCAACAAGCACGGTTTTCGCGCCCGTATGAAATCGCGAAACGGTCGCAAGATCCTCGCCCGGCGGCGTCGGCGGGGTCGTGCTAAACTCAGCGTCTCAGCGGAGTTCGGGCGGAAGCGGCGCTAGGCGGCGTAAGAATCCTTCACAGCGTGGGGAACTTGGTGGGCCAGATCCCGCGGGGTCGTCGGATTACCACGCGCCGCGAGATCCTATCGTTGCTGAGAGGCAGGCGGGCGCGAGGCGGGGCACTGGAGTTGTTCTGGCGGCCAGCTGCGAAGGACTGCCCTCGTGGGGCCTGTATCACGCCAAAATTCGGGCACACCAGCGTTGAGCGAAACCGTCTGCGGCGTCGGCTCAAGGAGCTGATGCGGGCCGGCCTGCTCGCCAGCCCGGAGGCGCGCGACTACCTCGTCCGTGCCCGACCAGGGGCCTATGAGCTCGACTTTGAGGAACTGGCTGCGGCCTTGACAGAGCTGCTTGCCGAGATCGGAGAATGACCGTGAAGTCGTTGGTAGTATTGCCGATACGGGCTTATCGGGTGTTGTCCGCCTGGGCGCCACCCTCGTGTCGGTATTTCCCCAGCTGCTCGGCCTACGCGATCGAAGCGATCGAGATCCACGGCGTAGCCCGCGGCGGGTGGCTGGCGGTGCGCCGCATCCTCCGGTGTCACCCGTGGCGGGCCGGCGGGGTTGACCCCGTCCCGCCGCGTTCCTCGGGCGAGGGGATGAGCCGTCGGTGAACGACCAACGACGAGTTCTGCTGGCGTTTTTGCTCATGGCCGTGGTCTTGGCTTTTTCGCAGTGGTGGTACTCCCGGATGAGCCCACCGGAGGAAGCGCCGCCACCGGCGGGCGTGCCCACCGAAACGGCCGCCCCCCCCCCGCCCCCCTCGCCGACCGAGACCCCAGCGCCGACGGCGTTGCCAGCGGTGCCCGCGGTCGTCGATAACGAACTGCTGGCGGGCCAACAGCCGCCGCCGTCCGTGATCGTTCAGACGCCCTTCTACCGCCTCGCGATCGACCCAGAGGGCGGGTCGATAGAGGCGATCGAGCTGACCCGCTACCCGTCCTTTACGGGCCCGGGACCGGTCCAACTGGTTCCTGAGACGACGAGCTTGCTGCGACGGGCAGCGGATTTCGGCACGGAGCGTCTGGCTTTGAGCGATATCGGTTTCGCGGTCAGCGATACACTGCTCCAACTTGGCGCCAGTGATCCGGCCCAGGATCTGACGTTGCGGTACCAGTCAGGACAACGCGCGATAACGCAGACATACCGCTTTGACCCGTCAGGGTATGTCATCGATTACGAGCTTGATGTTGGCTCCCCGGTCAACGGGCTGCTGGTGACGAGCCTGGGCCCACGGTTGGAGTCAAACGAGAAGAACACTCGCGACGACTATGGCCAGATGCGCGCCGTAGCGAGGGTCGACGGGGAAGTCGTCAGCCGGCAGGCCAAGGAGGTCGACGAGGGCGAGGCGCTGGCGCTGGCGGGCGATGTGGATTGGGCGGGGATCCGGAGCAAGTACTTCCTTGCAGTCGTGATGGCCGCTTCCGAAGACGAGCCGCTGAGCGCGGCGACCATGAAGGGCGAGGCGAGCGATAGCTTACCGCTGGTCGATGTGGCGGTAGGAGCGCCGATCCGCGGCGGCCGGACGAAGTATCGCCTGTACTTCGGTCCGCAGGAGTACCAGCGGCTGTCGCAGCTAAACGAGGGTCTGGACGACGTGAGCCAGTACGGCTGGTCCTGGATCCGTTGGATGATCACCCCGTTTGCCAAGCTGTGTGTGATCATCATGCTGTGGCTGCACAAGTTCATCCCAAGCTACGGCCTTGTTCTGATGGTTTTTGCGCTCTTGGTCCGGGTGGTAACCTGGCCGTTGACCACTAAATCTTATCAATCCATCCGAGCGATGCAGAAGCTGCAGCCGGAGCTTCAACGAATCCGTGAGCAGTACAAGGCCGACCCGCAGAGGATGCAGCAGGAGACGATGGCGCTCTATCGGGAGAAGAAGGTGAATCCGCTGGGCGGATGCCTGCCGAACCTTATCCCGATGCCGATCCTGTTCGCGCTGTTCTTCGTGTTCCAGTCGACGATCGAGTTCCGGGGTCAACCGTTCTTGTGGCTGGGGGATCTGTCGCAACCGGATCCGCTATACATCCTGCCCGTGTTCATGGGGGCGACGATCTACGCGTCGTCGAAGTTGACGACGACCGACCCCAAGATGGCTGCGATGACCTACGTGATGCCGCTGGTGCTGACGTTTGTGTTCTTGAACCTGGCTGCCGGGTTGGTGCTGTACTACGCACTGTCAAATATGCTTACATTTGTTCAGCAATGGTGGCTAAAGCACAGCATGGGACGTACGGATGGCGAGGCGGCGGAGGCTGCGGGGTGAAGTTGCGTCGCGACCGGGCCGGGGACAGATTGGTCTTGGATATGGGTAAGTTGCCCCAAAGTCAACGGATAGTACGATATCGAACGATCCCCGCAGGTCGCCCGGGAGGGCGTAAGAGGGCGGGAGATCGATGAGTCGCGCCACAAACGACCGGCCACCGAGCGCAGAGCAAGCGCGAGCCCGCCTGGAAGAGGAGCTCGACCGGGCATTTGCCGACGATCCCCCCGTGACCAGGGCCGATGCACGGGCCGATGTTTCACGTGAAACGTCATCCGTGGCGCGACCCAGCCAGGGTTCCAGCCCACCGGACACCGCCCTCGCCGCCGAGACGCTGGTCGAAACCGAATCCCGACACCGAACCGCCCGGCTGATCGCGATCGCCAACCAAAAAGGTGGGGTCGGCAAGACGACAACCGCTGTCAACCTTGCCGCTTCGTTGGCGGTGGCTGAGCGACGAACGCTACTGGTCGACCTCGACCCCCAGGGGAACGCGTCGAGCGGCCTCGGCATCGCTAAAGAGACCCTCGGCTCGAGCGTCTACGACGTGATCGTCAACGACGCTTCGATGCGTGACGTCGTCGTTCAGACATCGATGGAGTACCTCGACGTTGCGCCCGCCACGGTCGATCTGTTTGGGGCCGAGGTCGAGTTGGTCAGTGCCATCGGGCGCGAGCATCGGCTGCGAGACGCCGTAGCTGATTTGCGGACTGATTATGAGTTCATCTTTGTCGATTGTCCGCCGTCCCTCGGCCTCCTCACGGTGAACGCGCTGACGGCGGTCGATTCAGTGCTGATCCCGATCCAGTGTGAGTACTATGCGCTGGAGGGGCTGTCGCAACTGCTGGGCACCATCCGCATCGTCCAGAAGCGGCTCAACCGGGATCTCACGATCGAGGGGGTCTTGTTGACGATGTACGACTCGCGGCTGAACCTGGCGCGCCAAGTTCAAGACGAGGCGGTTGAGTACTTCGGTAAAAGCGTGTACGATACTGTTATCCCTCGTAACGTGCGGCTGTCGGAGGCACCGAGCTTCGGCAAGCCAGTGATTCTCTATGACATTCTGTCGGTTGGCGCGGAGAGTTACATGAAGCTCGCAGAGGAGTTGATCGCACGGTGACCCAGCAGCGACGTTTGGGCAAAGGTCTTGGCGCCCTTCTCGGGGAGTCGGCGCTGGAGGCGACGCGCGCCGAACAGCTTGGCGGCACGTTGGAGGTTGACATCGGCCGCATTGTGCCGAACCGCTACCAACCGCGGCAGACATTCAACGACAGTTCGATCGCCGAGCTGGCCGAGTCGATCGGTCGGAAGGGTGTGCTCCAGCCACTGATCGTGACGCCGCGCGTCGAGGGCGACTACATGCTGGTGTCGGGAGAGCGGCGGCTGCGGGCCGCGCGGCAGGCGGGCCTCTCGGCGGTCCCGGTCCTTGTTCGGGACGTCGGGGACCGTGAGCTGCTGGAGATCGCGCTGATCGAGAATCTCCAACGGGAGGATCTCGACGCGATAGAGGAGGCCGTCGGTTATCAGCAGCTCATGGGAGAGTTCGGGTTGACACAGGCTGAAGTCGGCGAACAGGTCGGCCGGAGCCGGCCGGCGGTGACGAATGCTCTGCGGCTGCTCGAGCTCCCGGACGCGGTGCAGTCGATGATCAGAGACGGGGTGCTATCGGCAGGGCACGGTCGGGCGCTCTTGGGTGTCAAAGACGCGCGGCGGATCACCCCGCTCGCGCGGAAGGCTGCCAAGGGCGGGTATTCGGTACGACAGGTCGAACGACTGGTCAAGCGCGAGACCAAGACAAAAAAGGGACCACCGGGCAAACGAGCCGCGGACAGCGACGACGCAGAACGCGTGCGGCTGGAGGAGGAGCTGCAGCGCCAGCTCGGAACGCGGGTCAAGATCTACCTCGAGAAGACAGGCAAGGGACGGATCGAGGTCGCGTTTTATTCGCTTGACGATCTGGAACGTCTGGCGGAGAGGCTCGGCGCGGGGTCGTCGTGAGAGACAAGCACCTGACCCTGCTCGTCGTGCCGCACGACGAACACAACGTCCGGCAGATCAGGCTGTCGTACCGCCGGCTGCAGGTGTTGGCTGCGGTGTTCGGGGTGGTGGTTGTGATCGCCCTCATCGGGATCGCGTCTTACGGGTGGGTTGCCGCACGGGCAGGCCGTGCCGTAGCGCTGGAGCGCGAGAACGCTCGCTTGCAGGCAGAGAACGCCAAGGTGAACGATATCGCCATGAACCTGGCGCGAACCGAGCGAGCCTACGAGCAGATCCGGTCGATGGCAGGGCTGACACCCGAGGTGTTGCCGGTCGAAGACCCGCAGCAGGTTGACGTCGAACCGCGATCGCCAAGGGGATGGCCGTTGGCGACCAAGGGGTTTGTCACAGCAGAGTTCGACGGTGCCGAGGGTCATTCCGGAGTCGATATCGCCGTGCCGAGCAACACACCGGTCGTGGCGACGGCCAGTGGAAAGGTCAGCGAGAGTGGTTCAGATGCTGTTCTAGGGGAGTATCTCCTGATCGATCACGATGACGGTTATGAAACGATGTACGCGCACAATGCGAATCGGTTGGTCAGCGCGGGTGCGGCGGTCGAGCGCGGCCAGACGATCGCCTACAGCGGCAACACCGGTCGGTCGACAGCGCCGCACCTCCATTACGAGGTCCGGAGACGGGGTCAGCCCGTCGATCCGGCCCCGTACATGCGTTGAGCTCGCCCACTTCAGAGACGAATCCATTTCCCGGTAGGAGGGGATGAGAATGAACAAGAAAGATACTGTGAACGGTGGCCTCAACTCGCTGCTCGGCACGGGTGTCGACTGCCAGGGCACGGCTCGAGTTGAGGGTACGTTGCGGCTCGACGGTACGTTTCGGGGAAACCTCGAGGTTGGAGACACGCTGGTGATCGGTCAGACCGGTGCGCTGGAGGGCAAGGCGTATGGGCGTGAGGTCATCATCGCTGGCCGTTTCAAGGGCGAGGTCATGGGGACCGAACAGGTGGAGCTGCAAAAAGGTGCTCGGCTCGAGGGCGACGTTATCACGCGATCATTCGTAATCGAGCCGGGTGTCTACTTCGCCGGCAACTGCAAGATGGAGTTCACCGAGGCCGATGAGGCCAAGCTCAAGGTCGGCCCGAAGAGCACCAAGCCAGCCGCAAAAACCGAGCAATCGGGCGAGAAAGATGACCAAACGGTACTCCGTTCGGTGTCGAAATGAGGGTTGGTTGAAGGGTCCCGGTTGTGCATACGCTCGCACTCGTGTCACGCGGCCTGTTCAACCGCAACTTGTTGCTATAAAACAGCTTACATCGACACTCGCCGGTTTCCACTTCGTTTTTCCACAGTTATCCACAGGTCACCCCCGTGGACATGCAGAGTCGGCTAAAGCGCCTTCTTGGCGAGGTCTTGGCGCAGCTTGGCGAGTCGCTTCCGTTGCTCTTCGCCGAGGATCGTGCCTTGTAGGAGGGGGTTCTCTGCGGCCGTGATCTCGAGCCGCTGGGCGGTCTCGACATCGATTTCTTGCGCTGATTCGGCGAACGGAGTGAGCACCGTTACGACGTCGTCGAGAACGTGAAGGAAACCCTCGCCGATCGCGAACCACTCGAACCTGTCACCGCGCCGCAGCCGGAACTCACCAATGCCTAGCGCGACCATCATCGGCGCGTGCGCGGGTAGGATCCCGATCTCGCCGTCGTAGGCTGTCGCAACAACCCCGTCCGCAGGGCCGTCGAAGACGACCCGCTCGGGCGTAATGATCCGCACCGTCAGCGTGGCTTCTCCGGTTGTCACTCGCCGCCGAGCTCCTTCGCCTTCTGGGCCGCCTCGTCGATCGTCCCGACCATGTAGAACGCCTGCTCGGGCAAGTGATCCCACTTGCCCTCGACAACCTCGCGGAACGAACGGATCGTCTCGGCCAACGGGACGTACTTGCCCGGCATACCGGTGAACTGCTCGGCCACGTTGAACGGCTGCGAGAGAAAGCGTTGAATGCGCCGCGCGCGCGACACGATTTCCTTGTCTTCCTCCGACAGCTCGTCCATTCCGAGGATCGCGATGATGTCCTGAAGGTCCTTGTTGCGCTGCAGAATGCGCTGCACCTCTCGGGCGACAGCGTAGTGTTCCTCGCCGATGTAGTTGGCATCCATGACGCGGCTCGTCGAGTCGAGCGGGTCGACCGCCGGATAGATCCCGAGCTCCGCGATCTGACGCGACAACACGGTGGTCGCATCGAGGTGGCTGAAAGCCGCCGCCGGTGCGGGGTCGGTCAAGTCGTCGGCGGGCACATAGATCGCCTGCACCGATGTGATCGAACCACGCCGGGTCGAGGTGATCCGCTCCTGGAGCTCGCCCATCTCGGTCGCCAGGGTCGGTTGGTAGCCGACCGCACTCGGCATTCGGCCGAGCAACGCAGAGACCTCGGAGCCAGCCTGCGTGAAGCGGAAGATGTTGTCGATGAAGTACAGCACATCGGTCCCGGTCTGGTCGCGGAACCACTCGCACATCGTAAGCCCGGAAAGCCCAACCCGGAGCCGCGCGCCGGGCGGCTCGTTCATCTGTCCGTAACAGAGGGCCGCGCGCTCGAGCACGCCGGACTCCTTCATCTCGAGCCACAAGTCGTTCCCTTCACGGGTCCGCTCGCCGATGCCGGAAAAGACTGAGTAGCCGCCGTGCTCCTTGGCGATGTTGTGGATGAGCTCCATGATAATAACCGTCTTGCCCACACCGGCGCCGCCGAACAGCCCGGTCTTGCCACCTTTGACGTACGGGGCCAACAAGTCGACGACCTTGATTCCCGTCTCGAAGAGCTCGGTCTTGGGCTCGAGCTCCGGGAATGCTGGGGGGTCCCGGTGGATCGGTCGCCGCTCCTCGGTCTCGACCGGACCCAGTTGGTCGATCGGCTCGCCCAGCAGGTTGAAGATCCGGCCCAGAGTTTCCATGCCGACCGGAACCGAGATCGGCGCGCCGGTGTCGAGCACCTCCATTCCGCGAACGACGCCGTCGGTTGACGACATCGCCACCGCGCGCACTTGACTCCGCCCCAGATGTTGCTGGATCTCGGCCGTCAAGTGGACTGGCGTACCGGACTCGCCTTCGGCCGGCTCGTGGTCGATACGCAGCGCGCTGTAGATCTCGGGCAGCTCTCCGGGATCGAACCGAACGTCGATGACCGG
>JBDHIC010000079.1:0-7807 GCA_039589035.1 Gemmatimonadota bacterium
ATCAACGAGCGCAGGTTCGCCGACCCGGTCCCCAGTGAACCGTTGCGAAACCTCAGCAGACCAGCAGCTAACATCGCCCGCGGTCGCCACGGCGAGTCCGGATACTCTGCACTCAGTTGTGCGAAAATCGCGGCGGCTCGATCTGGATCGGACTCTACATCGAGGATTTCCTCACCCAATCGGTACAGGGCTGTCGAGCGTGCCAGGCTGGTGTCTTCGATACCGACTATGACCTCGCGACCGGATGCCAATTGCTGATAGTGAATCAAGCGTGCCAACGCCCGCGACTCGGTCCGCGCCGACTCCCCGAACGCGCTGGTGGGCGAATGAAGAAAAGCGTCCAGCAGAATGTCCAGCGCTTCCTCGTGCTGACGTCTGAGCCGCCAAACGATGCGTCCGCGCTGGAGCGTCGCACGACTGGCGAACCCGGTGCCGGGTGCCAATTCAGCGGTTCGCCGGTACGCCGCTTCGGCTTCATCCCAAGCCGAATCAGCGGCAAACAGATCGCCGCGTTCGACCTCTGCTATCGCAGCGATCGAGTCAGGTACGCCTAGCTCGATGATCTCGGCGTACGTCGCGAGCGCCTCGTCTCTATGCCCGGCCAAGCCGAGGGCGTGCGCGATTTTCAGCGCCGCCTGCCGCTGGGCACTCAGATCGGCAGCGTTGTCGCGATACGCGGCGTAGGCCTCGAGGGCGGCATCGTACTGACCCGCGTTCAGCTGCGCGTCAGCGAACTGAAGGATGAGGTTGTGCTCGCGGGCAAACTGCGGATCCTGCTCAAGCAACTGTCGAAAAGTCCCGACCGCTCGATTATGAGCGCGGAGTCCCAGCTCGATCAACGCCTTCTCGTACAGGACTTCGGCTTCGTCGGTGCCCTGCGGAGTGCTCCTCAGCAACCCGCCCAGCGCCGCTTCCGCTGCACCCAGGTCTCCAATACGCCGGTGACTGCGTACCAAGCCGAGGCGAGCCAACCCCGCTTCATCGCTATCGGGAAAACGAGTGAG
Source organism: Gemmatimonadota bacterium (assembly GCA_039589035.1). Taxonomy (GTDB): domain Bacteria; phylum Gemmatimonadota; class Gemmatimonadetes; order JACCXV01; family JAHWKZ01; genus CAMYLR01. Next base: position 1,005 of record JBDHIC010000079.1, read on the forward strand.
GTACTCACGAAAGACCGTCGCCGCATCGCTATGACGCCCGAGTTGGTAGAACGACTGGCCCAGCAGCAGCAATGCATCGTCCGCGTAGCCCGAGTCGCCGTGCCGGTCGAGAACGATGGCGCTCTTCTCGGCCGCGCGCTCGAACGCTTCGCGCGCCGGCGCAGGCAGCGAATCCGATTCACCACCCGACAGACGCATCCCCTCCTGATAGGCTTGCTCGGCGTTGTAGAACGTATTCAGGTACGCACAGCCGACACTCGCCCACCCGAGCAGCAACCCGGCTACAAGCGAGCAAGGGGAGACAGATCTAACCGGTGGTCTTGCGCACCAAGGCCCGCTCTCCGTACTGCGAGAGGTACCGGAGCAAGGAATCGGCGAGTCCGTCAACGAGGCGGGTTCGGAACGCCGAATCATTGAGCAGCGCTTCCTCCTGGGGATTGCTGATAAATGCCATCTCAAACAAAACGGCTGGCATAAAGGCGCCGTTGAGGACGAAAAAACCGGCCTGCTTCACCCCTCGACTCTTGAGTGGCAGCTGCCGGCTGAGCGCCTCCTGGATCGTCTCTGCCAGTGTGCTCGATTCGCGGAGGTACTCGTTTTGCGCCAGATCCCAAAGAATGAAATTTAGATCCCCCAGTGATTCAGGGTCAATCTGGGGATTCTCGTAACGAATGGCGGAGTTCTCCATCCGCGCGACCCGCTTCTCGTCCTCTGTTTTTGCCGCCGAGAGGAAGTACGTCTCGAACCCCTCGGCCGAGTGATTCCGCGCCGAATTGGCATGGATCGAAACGAACAGATCCGCTTGTTCGCGGTTGGCGATCCGAGTACGGTCGGCAAGCGTAACAAACTCGTCTTCGTCGCGCGTCATCAATACCCGTACACCATTCTCGCGCTGCAGCCGCTCTCGCAACTGTCGCGCCACCATCAGCGTAACCGCCTTTTCTTGCGTTCGTCGCGGACCGATTGAACCCGGATCGTCACCACCATGTCCGGCATCGAGAACGATAGTCCACTGCTTTCGCTCCGGTAGCGTGGCCGACGGGGGCGGCGCTTGCGTAATCGGATCGGGGGGGCGATCGGTCGGCGACAAAACTACCGGTCGGCGGACATCGACATCGGCGGCGAGCATGATCGCCGCCTCGTCAGCGGCACCCGAGCGGAGTACGACCTCAAAGCCGGCCGGCCGGCGAAGCGGGGCTACGACGTAGACGGATGCACGCGGGTCGAGCCAGAACGTGACCGCGGTTCTGTCGCTGGTCGCCGGACCTACGGCCACGCTGTCAACCAGCCCCAACCCCGCCAAACCACGCACCAAATCCGGTTCGATCCTAGCGCCCGACAGCAGCAGCTGGAGCGTCCCGGGAAGGGCGTCGTCCACAATGATCCCCGGAACAGTAGCCAATCGGAACCCGAGCCGCGTGCGCCCCGGCTCAGCCCAGAAGTCAACCCGCGGCAGATCGTCGCCAGCTGGCAAGCCATTGAGACCGATCATGCCGCTCTCGACCCCGCCCGCGGGCGGCTCCCCCTGGCTGTCGGCTGGCGGAGGAGTGCGCTCGATGCTACCACGGTCCGGCAAGGTCGGGAAACGCCCCGGCCACAAGGTCGGCAGAAGCTGAGAAAGGCTCGAAGCTGGCAAGTAGAAACCGCCCCCATCCTTCTGCGCAGCCTCTATCATCTGGTACCAGCGGCCATCGAACTGGACAAACGGCGAACGGCGATGAACCGTCATTCGTGCCTGGTCGACGACCAGCACTGCCCGCTCCGGCCCCGCGGCGAGGACATCGCCACCCAACAACCGTGCGACCTCGACCAGCGCCACGAATTGCCGGCCTTGGCGCTCAATCACCGGCACCTCGCGGGCCACACCGTCGATCGCGACCGTCACCGACTGGGCAGCCAGCGGTGGTGCCACGATAAAAACAGCCAGAGCGACGATCAACCTTACACGAGTCATCGACGTCCCAACTCGCGCTCGGCTTCGCGATCGAGCTCGCGTCGCCGCATCGCCTCTCGCTTGTCGTAGTGCTTCTTACCGCGCGCGACCGCCAGCGTCATCTTCGCAAAACCGTTCCGGAAATGGATATCCAGCGGCACGATCGTCAATCCTTTCTCGTTAACCTGCTCGGCAAGCATCCGAATCTCGCGTTTGTTCAGCAGCAGTTTGCGCCGTCGGGTCGGGCTCGGGTTCCAGCGATCCGCCGGATCATAAGGACTGACGTGGACGCCGTGCACAAATGCCTCACCGCCCTCCACGGTCGCATACCCGTCTCTCAAGTTGACGTTTCCCTGACGCACCGATTTGACCTCTGCGCCCAGCAGCACGATCCCGGCCTCGAGCGTCTCGAGGATCTCGTAGTCGTGCCGCGCCCTGCGGTTCCGGGCAACGATCGTCTCCGGTTTCATCGTTCTCGGTTGTGGTCGGTCCTCAGGATGGGGATGTCAAACGATACGGATCGAGCGGTTTGTATGCAAACGCGATTGACAGTCTCCGGCGACGACCCGTATCTTGACCCCCCCTTGGCGGGCCAACGGCCCCGCATGCTGCCCAAGTGGCGGAACTGGTAGACGCGCACGATTCAGGGTCGTGTGGGCTTGCGCCCGTGGGGGTTCGACTCCCTCCTTGGGCACCATGCGGGGCCGCCGTTGTTTTTCCAATCCGGCGACAGTAATGTTCGCAGCGTCATGCTGAAGTTAATCATCATCGTCGCCGTGCTCCTGTGGGTGGCCTACCGGATCGCGCAATTACTCCCCCGGATCGAGATCAGTATCGACCGCGGGCACGACGAGATCCGAGTTTTTGGGATCATGCGCGAGCACTTCCCTGACCAGTACGAGCGCTACAAACACGGCCTGCTGTCGGAGACTGAGGAGCGGCAGTTGTATCTCGACTGCGTCGAGATCCTCGGAGCACGACAGGAGATCGACCGGCTCTGAGCCCGACCGGTTCTCAGCCAGCCCGCCGCTGGCTCTCCACACTGCTCGACATCCGTCCCAGCGAATGGCCGATCGTATGGTTGTTGTTCGGATATTTCTTCCTGCTCACCTCGACACAACACCTGCTCCGTCCGGCTCGAAACGCGTTCTTCCTGAGCACCGCTGGAGCGGAGAATCTGCCGTGGGCCTACATCGCAAGCGCGATCGTCTCCGCATTCGCCACGATCGCTTACGGACGTCTCTCGGCATCGTTCTCGCGAAGCCGGCGGGTGGTCATTACGCTGGCGATCGTAATCGCTTCGCTGGTCGCGTTCTGGATGCTGTTGAGCCGGCCCGACGGCCGCATCGCGGGCGCATTCTACGTCTGGAACAACGTGTTCTCGTTGCTGTTGATCAGCCAGTTCTTCCTGATCACCAGCGAGTTATTCGATCCTCGCCAAGCGAAGCGCGTGTTCGGCTTCATCGGCGCCGGAGGGTTGTCTGGCGGCGTACTCGGAAGCGCCGCCGCCGGTCTCCTATCCAGGCCTCTCGGAGCCATCAACTTACTGCTCATAGCGGCGGCCTTGTTGGCCGTGTGCACGATCGTCGTGACGCGTGCCCTCAGCGTTGGAACGATTCGTGAAACACAGCAGGCGGGTAGCCAGCGTACTTCGCGGCGGACAGAGGGCGGAGTCACCAGTGGTTTCCGCTCGATCAAACGACTCCCCCACCTCCAGCGGATCGCGGCACTCGTGTTCATCACTGTTCTGGTTTCGACTTTCTTCGACTGGATGTTCAGCTTTCTCGTCGAGTCGACGATCCCCGACCGAGAGGCTCAATCCGAGTTCTTCGGACGCGCGTTTGCTGTCTTCAACGGTCTCGGACTCATCTTTCAGCTAGCTGCTACCAGCGCCGTCATTCGCCTGTGCGGGTTGGCGGGATCGTTGTTGATCCTGCCGATGGGCATGGGGCTGGGCGCCACCGGACTCATCTTCTTGCCGGGGTTAATCACCGCAACCGCCGGCAAGGGCGTCGATATGACGCTCCGAAACTCGGTTGATCAATCCGCAAGAGAGCTGCTCTACCTCCCCGTGCCGACGGCGTTCAAGCAACGCGCCAAACCGTTCATCGATATCGTACTACAGCGGAGCGCGGATGGGTTGGCTGGGGTCTTGATCCTGCTTGGAAGCGGGATGGCCGGAACCGGTGTGCGACCGCTGGCGTTCATCACCCTGGCGTTGGTCGCCGCTTGGCTGGTCACGGTCGTCCGTGTCCGCGGCAGCTACCGTCACGCACTCGAGCGGTTGCTGGCGGTGCGCGACATCGACTTGGTCGAGGTGGCAGACGAGAGCCTCGACTCGGAGGCGGTTCGTGAGCTCCGCGCCGCCTTGCGGCCGTCGACGAGTGCGAACGGCGTTCATTACGCGCTCGATCTGTTACGCGACTCTCCCGCGGGCAAGCTCCGCGACGACCTGCTGAGATTGCTCAACCATCGCGACCCGACAGTCCGCGCGCGCGCGATCACCCAGCTGCTGCCGGTAGCGAACGCCAGCGACTTGAGCGCCGTCCGACCATTGCTCGACGACCAAGATCCAAGAGTCCGAGCTCAGGCCACGATTCTCGCTAGCCGCTTCGAGCCCGAGCGCCAGTTGGCACGCATGGAGGAGTGGCTCGAGGCGACGGAACCCAATGCTCTGGAGGCGGCGCTGGCGTGCTTCTTGGCCCACGGGGATCGAGCGCACAAACAGGCGGCGACAGAGCGGGTGCAGCGCTTGCTAGCCGACACCACCCCTCAAGCCGCCCCGCAGAAGGCAGCGTGTGCTCGAGCTCTGGCTCGGTTGCCTGGCGACCACCCGCTTCAGAGCGGACTCGCTGCACTCTTGGCAGACGACGACCCGGAGGTGATTCGAGCCGCGATCTCAAGCGCCGGTGCGGCTCGCCGGGTCGATCTACTGGAGCCTCTGGTGCCACACCTGGGGTCGGCCGAGACTCGCCGTCTCGCGACGCAGGCGATGGCCGCCGCGGGGAACGGTGCGGTCCCGCACCTGTCCGCTTTTCTGCGCGATCCATCCATGCCTCGGAGGTGGTTGCCCAGCGTGTTCGTCGAGATCGCCACCCCGGCGGCCTTTTTTGCGCTCGCGGACGGACTGCCGTTCTTGACCCAAACGGATATCCGATCGTCGGCGCTAAAGGCGCTGAACAAGCTGCGCCGTCGACATCCTTCGTGGGAGCTCCCCACCGTCGTCGTCCGGGGTCAACTCGATTCCGAGCTGTTCGAGGCCTACGACACGGAGCGGCAGCTCGAGACGCTGTCTCAGCTCGCGGACGAGCCCGACACACCGGACGCCGAGAGCGCAATCACGTATGCTTGGGCGTTGAACCTGCGCGGTGAACGAGCGGTCGAGCGCGCGTTCCGGCTGGAGGCGCTGCTCCACACCCCGCGCACGATCTACTTTGCGTACGCGGGGCTCACCGGCGGCAGGTCGGAACACGCGGCACACGCCATCGAGCTCTTGGAGACCGCGCTCGATCGCGACGATGCGCGTGTCGTCGTGCCGCTAATCGACGCCGACTACTCTCGGCCGCAACGAGTTGCCGCGGGCCGGCAGTGGTTTCAGTTGGAGGACGTACCGCTCAAGACCGATCTCACGATCGTGCTCGAGCGTGGGCAGCCGTGGCTCAAGGCGTACGCCACTCCGCTCGCGCAACGCGTCGGCGCGGTAATCGCTACAGGCAAACACGAGGAACGAATGGCTCGGTCTACGGTCGAAAAAGCCGCGGCGCTCAGACACGCCAAGTTGATGCGCAGTCTCGACGCCGACGACTTGCTGCAGCTGGCAGCGGTCGCTGAGGAGCGTTCGTTCGACCGCGATCAGCATCTATTCTATGAGGGTGAGGCGGGGGAATACCTATATGTCGTCTTGGACGGGGGGATTCGCCTCGAACGAGGCGACCTGGCGGTCTATCAGGCGGTTCCCGGTGATGTGATCGGTGAGTTTTCGATTCTCGACCAGCGACCGCGGTCGACCAGCGCGGTGGCTACCGCCCCGACTCAGACGCTCGCCATTCACCGCGACGACATGATCCAAGTCATGGCCGACAACTACACTCTCGTCGAGGGGCTCTTCAGACACTTGACAGAGATCATCCGCGATATGAACGAGCTTGTGTATCCGTCGCAGGAGGCGCCTCAGCGTGACGACGAGGCTTGATGACTCAGGCGCTAGAGGTGGATGACCTCGTCGTGAACGTCTAGTGCGGCTTCTTTGATCGCCTCGGCCAACGTGGGGTGGGCGTGAACCGTGAGTGCGATATCCTCGGCGCTGGCTCGAAAGGCCGCCGCGGCCACGACCTCAGCGATCAAGTCGCCCGCCCTAGGACCCAGGATATGACAACCCAGCATCCGATCGGTCTGAGCGTCGGCAACCAACTTCACGAACCCGACGGTGTCGTTCATGCTGCGCGCGCGGCCGTTGGCTGAGAACGGGAAACGTCCGACCCGGATTTCGTGACCGGCGGCCCTCGCTTCTTCTTCCGATAACCCCACCGTAGCGATCTCGGGGTGCGTGTAGACGACACCCGGTATCGGAAAGTAGTCCATCTCGCTGTCTCGCCCGGCGATCCGCTCGGCGATAACGACGCCTTCTTCAGACCCCTTGTGGGCCAGCATCTTGCCACCGATGACGTCGCCCACCGCGTAGATGCCCGGCACACTGGTTTGAAAGTGGGGGTCGACCTCGACGAATCCCTTCTCGTCGGTGGTGACCCCGACGCGGTCGAGATTGAGCCCATCGGTCACCGGTCGTCGCCCGATCGCCACCAGCATCACGTCAGCCGACGCGATCTCGCTCTCGTCCCCAGCCGACAGCTCGACTTCTACACCTCGGTCG
>JBDHIC010000080.1:0-7984 GCA_039589035.1 Gemmatimonadota bacterium
CCTCCCGTGCTGCAGCCGATCGCTCGGGAGGAAGCGCCTCGACGTGGTTTCAAAGGTACCGTTCGAATCGGGGGATTGTCAAAGCGTGCGCCGCAAGAAACGTGCGTCGATCCGGTGCCCACGAGGGAGCCGATTGTGGCACGATCGGTGTCTTGAGATCGTCGATTCTCCGACACCTCGCCGCATCGGTTTGCGAGCGCTCCAACCCGATCGGTAGACTGAACGCATATGAGATCGATCGCCTATCGCCCGCACGCTTTGGGGTCCGAATCCGTCCTCTCTGGGCCCGTCGCCGGCGCCATGCTGATGGTCTTTTGGATAGTGTTGGGAACGCTCGTCTACGCTTCGCTCGACGAGTGGTCGCTCCTCGATGGGTTCTACATGACGGTGATTACCATTTCGACGGTCGGTTTCCACGAGATCCACCCGCTTTCCCCACCCATCCGGCTATTCACGATCTTTCTAGTCATGGCCGGTCTGACGACGCTCTTCTATACGCTTACGCGCATCGGGCAAACCGTTTTCGAAGGCGAGTTGCTCGACGTCCTCGGAAGGAGAAGCATGGAACGCGATATCGCCGCACTGAACAACCACTTCATCGTGTGTGGTTTCGGTAAGGTCGGCCGGCCGGTGGCCGAGGGGTTGGCCCGCGAAGGCGTCCCCTTCTGCGTCATCGAGAACCAGACCGATGTCGAGCCCGCTTTGCGCGACGAGGGGTTTTTGTACGTCCTCGGGGACGCAACCGACGAACACGTGCTCGAGCAAGCCGGCCTGGAACGGGCCAACACGCTGCTGGCACTGCTGTCGTCAGATGCCGACAACCTGTACCTCACGATGGCCGCCAGGGACGCCAACCCGGGCCTCAAGATCATTGCGCGCGCGTACGATCAAGCCGGCGAGATGCGGATCAAGCGTGGCGGTGCGGATGAGGTGATATCGCCGACCCGGATCGCGGGCCTGCGCGTGCTCCAGGCGGCTGTCAACCCGACCGCGCTCGAGTTCATGGAGATCGTGACCCAGCACGAGGCACTGCAGCTCAGCATGGCCGACATCACGGTCTCAGAGGGTTCAGCGCTCAAAGGGATTTCGATCGCCGAAGCCGGGATCCGCGGGCGCTTTGGCGTCATCGTCGTAGCGATCAAGGACCCCGCAGGCGACACGGTGTTCAACCCCAATCCGACCAAACAGATCGCAGCTGGCGACACGCTGGTGGTGCTGGGTGAGGACCTCGATATCGCAGAGCTACAGACGGCTTGCGCCTAATGGCGGAGGGGGTGGGATTCGAACCCACGATGGGGGATTACCCCATGCTGGTTTTCAAGACCAGTGCCTTAAACCGCTCGGCCACCCCTCCCGATGGTCAGAAGTAAAAAGTAACCAGCGCCGCGACGCCGTCGCCAGCAGCGTCTAGTCGGGGTCGCCCCTCCATTCATCATCGTCGTCTTCCCAGTACCGCTCCCAACGTTCGACCCCCAGCGAGTGATCGTCCGGCGGACCGAGTGCGATGTCCTCGGCGTGACGGCGGCGTGCGATCTCGCGTCTGAGAGCACGCCGACGAATCAGGTAGCCGCCTAGCACCAGCAACGCAGCCGCGATCCACAGCGCACGTTCATCGGTCAGCGCTACGCCCCAACCAAACTCGCGACCGAGCTCCGAGCTCCAATCCGCGTAGAACTGCCCCAACGTGAGACCATACGTTGCGCGCAGCGCGGCATCGAACGTCGCTCCGTCGCGAACGCGATCCAACAGTAGGCGCACAGAGTCGTCGCCCCCGCGGCGTCGCAGGCTCCGCACCGCTGCCATGCTCTGGATGTAGGACAGCCGAGGTGCGGGCAGCTCGGGGAACGTGGCGTCCAGCTCGGCCAAGGGCACCAGCGAGCCGGTCAACCGACCCCAAGCCAGCCGAGCCGGGTCGACCCATCGCCACTCGTCGGCGTAAAACGCCGAGAACCCCTCGTTGAACCAGCGCGGCACACGCTCGCTCCCGCCTGCTGCCAGATCGAGGTACAGATGTCCCAGCTCGTGGCGCAGGATCGTCGCCGGATCGACGCCATCGCCGCTAGTCAAACGCGGTGATCGGACTATGATCCGGCGCAACTTCGGGAACGCGACGGCTAGCCCCCAGTCCGGTGCCCGCCCACCGGTCAGCTCGACGAACGCGCCTTCGGTCGGGGCGATGATGACGTGCAGCGTATCGGGTGGCAGCCCATCCGCGACAAGTGGCCGCGGCACGTATGTGACGGCCAACTCGGCGAGCGCCTTGGCGACCGTCGAATCACGCGCGGCGTGATGGAAGACGATCGGCCGGGCAGCGGGTCCAATCACCTGGTGAGTGACGAGTTGGCCGTGCGCCAGCCGCGGCAGGCTCGAACCGGCCAGCGCCAAAAGGAGCGCTAGCAGCAGCTGCAGCCGAGCGCTCACGCGATCGGCTGCTGCCGGAGCAGCGCTCGAAGCTCGACCAAGTCAGCAGGCAGCGGCGCCTCGGCCTGAACCCGTGAGCCGTCTGCAGGCCTGTCGAACGCCAACCGATAGGCGTGGAGCGCCTGACGGCGAGCCGTGGCGGCCACCTGACGGGCCACCGCCTGCTGGGCGCCGTGGAACCCTCGCGCGCGCGCCAGGCCGCCCCCGTAGCGCGTATCGCCCAGAACCGGGTGACCGGCGTCGGACAGGTGGACCCGGACCTGATGCGTGCGGCCGGTCTCGAGCGTCAACTCGACGTAGTCGGCGACCAGGTACCGCTCAACCACGCGCCACGCGGTGCGCGCAGAACGGCCCTTACGCGTGCGGGTCGACATCCGCTGGCGATCTTGATGTGCGCGCCCGATCGGGGCGTCGAAGACGCCACCTTCGTCGCTCAAGTGACCCCAGATAAACGCCCAATACTGCTTAGTAACCGTGCGTGCAGCGAACTGATCGGCCAGGAAGTGATGGGCGCGGTCGTTCTTGGCGACGAGCAAGCAACCGGAGGTGTCCTTATCGAGCCGGTGTACGAGGCCAGCCTTCCGCTCGCCCCCGACGCCGGCCACTTCCGGCCGATGATGGAGGAGCGCGTTGACGAGGGTGCCGGTCGGGTGCCCGGGAGCCGGGTGAACGACCAGACCGGCCGGCTTGTCGACCACCATGCAATCGTCGTCCTCGTACACCCAGTCGAGCGGGATCGACTCAGGGGAGAGCGACGGCGTCCGCTTGGGGGGCTCGTCGACGATCACCACCGATCCGGCCGCGACTTCCTGGCTCGCTCGCCGAACCACCACCCCGTCGACCTCCACGCGTCCATCATCGATGAGCGTCTGGATCCGTGTCCGGGAAAGCGGCAACAGCGCGGCCAGGGCCCGATCGATCCGCGGCGACGCCGCGGCGAGCGTTACCTCGTGCCGATGTCCGGCTGATTCGTTCTGTGTCGACAAATCGGTAGAGTAGATAGCGCGCCCCTACCCGGTCCTTGCATCGCTCCGTCGTAAATACGTGAAGGCCAGCAATGCCGCACCGACGGTGACCGCGCTGTCGGCCACATTGAAGATCGGCCAATAGTGCCCCGACACACCGACCTGGATGAAATCCACGACGCGCTCGAAGCGCACGCGATCGACGATGTTCCCCAGCGCTCCACCCAGGATCAGCCCCAGCGCCAGTCGCTGCATGCCGTCGCCCTTCGGCGAGGTGAGCAGCAGATAGAGGACCAACAGCGATGCCAGGCTGGCGAGCACCAAGAACACGATCGAAGAGTACTCTCCAACCGACAACCCAAAGGCAGCCCCTTCATTCTGGATATAGAGCAGTCGCACGTTGTCGCCAACCACGCGGACCGGATGATTCAGCGTCAGCTCAGCTCGGACCCAGACTTTGGTCAGTTGGTCGGCGAGAAGAACAGCAGGCGGGACGAGCAAGTGCGTCCGGCTCAGGCGTTGCCGCCATTCTCTTCGCGTTCTTGGCACTCGATGCACTGCGTGGCGTAGGGCAGGGCCTCCAACCGTTCCCACTGGATGGTCTCGCCACACAAGATGCAACGGTCGAAACCTGCAGGTTCGCGGTACAAACGACGCAGTGCGTCGTCTATGCGATACAGTTGCCGACCCTCCTTGGACGCGAAGAGGAACGCCTTCTCGCGCTCCATCGCATCGGTCCCCTGGTCGGCCATATGGAATGAGTAGGCGCTCAGGTCTCCCGACGCAGTCCGGGTCGTCTCGTGATAGTTCTCGTCGAAGAAACCAAGCTCCTTGAGGACTTGCTCGCGCTCCTCGAGAAGCCGCTGTTCGATATGATTCAGTCTCTCTTTATCCAATTCATCCTCCTCTATGACGATAGAATGGCCGTGCACTCGACGCAAAGCCCCGGATACTCAGGGGACCGCCCGACATCTTCTCGATATCGCCAGCACCGGTCGCACTTCTCGCCCGATGACGGCTCGACCACCACCCGGAATCCCTCCTCGGAGGGCTCCACGCCCGACATCGCCTCAGCCGGTCGGACTTGGACGGCTGACACGATAAACGCCTCCTCGAGCGAGGTAGCGTGTCGCTCCAGGATCACCTGTTCGGCCGGATCTTCGGCCGATACTTCGACCTGGGCCCCGAGTGACGATCCGATGACTTTGCTCTCACGCAGTCCTTCCAGTTCCCGTGTCACCGCCTGGCGGGCGCGCAGAATCGTGGTCCAGTCGCGCTCGAGCGCGGCGTCGATGCGTGCCGGTTCGGCGGGTCGAAACTCCTCCAGGTGAACGCTGGCACCTTCATTTGCACCGCTCGTGCCCCATACCTCATCGGTGGTAAAAGGCAAGAGCGGGGCCGCCAGTCGGACCAATGTATCCAGAATGGTGTGCAGCGCTGTTTGGGCGCTCCTGCGCTCGACAGCACCGCAGGGCTGGATGTAGAGCCGTACCTTGATGCCATCGAGATAGATCGCCGAAAGGTTGACAGTACAGTAGTTGACCAGCAGCTGATAGACGGCGTGGAACTCATACCGCTCGTACGCCTCTCGCACCTCGGTCACAAGCCGCTCGAGATCGCTGATCGCCCAGCGATCGAAATCGATGAGTTCCGCCAACGGTACGGCATCGCCATCGGGATCAAAGTCAGCCAGATTGCCGAGCAAGAACCGGAACGTGTTTCGAATGCGCCGATACGCTTCCGATACTTGGTCGATCGCCTCCCAAGAGAACCGACCGTCGCGGGTGAAGTCGTTAGCCGCCGTCCATAGCCGCAAGATGTCCGCGCCGCGTTTCTCGGTGATCTGATCGGGCCCGATCACGTTGCCGCGCGACTTGTGCATCGCCCGACCCTGGGCATCGACCATCCAGCCATGAGTCAGCACCGTCCGGTAGGGTGGTGCGTCACGCGTCGCGACCGCCAACATCAGCGACGAGTTGAACCAGCCGCGGTGTTGGTCGGGGCCCTCCTTGTACAGGTCCGCCGGCCATGCGAGGTCGTCGCGTCGCTCGAGCACGGCGCGCTGGGACGAACCCGAGTCGAACCACACATCGAGGATCTCGACCTCGCGGCGGAAACTCGTCGCCGTCGGCCCGCAATGCTGGCAGCTTGTGCCTTCCGGCACGATCGCCTCGATCGGCGCCACAAACCAGAAGTCGGCGCCTTCCCGGCGAACGAGTTCGGCCACGTGTCGCACGAACGCGACATCAAAAAGCGGCTCATCGCACGCCTCGCAATAGACGGCCGGGATCCCGATCCCCCAAGCGCGCTGCCTCGATAGACACCAATCGGGTCGCTGTTCGACCATCGTCCGGATCCGATTGACCGTCGACGATGGAATCCACTCCACCTCATCGATCGCGCCGAGTGCTCGCTGACGCAACTGATCGTGGTCGATCGCCAGAAACCACTGCACGGTTGCGCGAAAGATGACCGGGTTCTGGCACCGCCAGCAGTGGGGATAGGAGTGAGTGACGTCTTCGCGGGCGATGAGCCGGCCGGCGCGATCGAGATCATCGACGATCTGCTCGTTGGCTTCCCAGATGTGGCGACCCGCGTAGCGCGGTGTACCGTCAACGAACACGCCGTCGCGCCGGACCGGGTTGTAGATCTCGAGATCTTGCTCCCGACCAACGGCGAAATCTTCAGCGCCGTGTCCGGGCGCGGTATGAACGACCCCGGTTCCCTCCTCCAGCGTCACGTGATCGGCCAAGAACAAGGGGCTCGGCCGCTCTTCCAATGGGTGCGAGAACACCAACCCCTCGAGCTCTGAGCCGGGTAGGGTGCGTACGACCTCGGCGTGCTCGAACAGGCTCGCCAGCGCCTCGTGCCGGCCGTGTGCGTAAAGTACGCGTCCACGGTCGGTATCGACGATCGCGTACTCGAGCTCGGGGTGCACGACAACGGCTCGGTTGGCGGGGATCGTCCACGGTGTCGTCGTCCAGATGAGCACCCCGGCCGGTTCGGCACCCGCGAACACGCGATTCGGATCTTCGAGCACCGGCATGACGACGGTGATCGATGGTGAATCCTTGTCGTCGTATTCGATTTCCGCTTCGGCCAGTGCAGTCTGGCACGAGACGCACCAGTGAATCGGCCGCAGGCCGCGGTAGATAAAACCCTTCTCGACGAGATCGGCGAACGTCTCGACGATGTCGGCTTCGTAATCCTTCGACATCGTGAGGTATGGATCGTCCCACGCCCCCCAACCACCCAACCGCTCAAACTCGTCGCGCTGGATCGCAACCCATTCGCCCGCAAACTCGCGGCAGCGGCGTCTCAGCTCGGCCAGCCCCGGCTCTTCGCCGCGCTCGCGGAACTCACGCTGGACGTAGATCTCGATCGGCATCCCGTGGCAGTCCCACCCTGGGACGTACGGCGCATCAAACCCCATCATCGAGCGGCTACGGACGATCATGTCCTTCTGGATCTTGTCGACCGCGGTCCCGAGGTGGATGTGGTTGTTGGCATACGGCGGCCCGTCGTGCAGGACATAGCGCGTTCGTCCCTGACGTTCCGCGCGCAAGCGCTCGTACAGACGCTTCTCCTTCCAACCAGCCAGGATCTCCGGCTCCCGTGCGGGCAGCTTGGCGCGCATCGGAAACGGTGTCCGCGGCAGGTTGAGCGTCCCCTTGTAATCCTTCTGACGTGTCTCTTCCGCCATCTGCGCTCGTCAGCTCGCTTTCACCGGCGCATCGACCTCGCCCAACTTGCTCACGGTACCACGGATGAGCTCGGTGAGCTTGGGCTCGGCTTCGCCCGCTACCCGGATGATCGTCTCCACGTCGACCGGCTCCAGCGTGTCGGGAAAACACTCATCGGTGACGATCGATATCCCCAAAACACGGGTGCCCCCGTGTCGCGCCGCGATTACCTCGGGTATCGTGCTCATACCGACAACGTCAGCGCCGATTGCACGCAGGAAGCGGTACTCGGCGCGGGTCTCGAGGTTCGGCCCGGCGACGGAGACATAGACACCGACATGCAGGTCGATGCCGGCCTCGAGCGCCACCCGCTCCGCGAGCGCACCCAGCTCCCGATCGTAGGGTTCGCTCATGTCCGGGAATCGGGGGCCAAACTCGTCCAGATTCGGGCCGCAAAGAGGGTTGTCACCCAATAGGTTGATATGATCGTCGATCCGCATCAGGTCCCCACGCCGGTAGCTCGGATTCATCCCGCCGCAAGCATTGGACACGATCAGCGTCTCGATGCCGAGTCGTTGCATGACGCGGATCGGAAACGTGATCTGCTGCATGGTGTAGCCTTCGTAGAAATGAAACCGACCCTGCATCGCGACGAGCGTTCGACCTTCGAGCGAACCCAGTATCAGTCGCCCGCTATGCGGTGCCGAGCACGATCCCCAGTAATGGCTGTTGGTCTGAACGGGTCCGGATGTAGTCGGTCGTCTCGTCAATGCGTGCCAACTGCACGCTGGCTTCCGTTTGATGGTCGGTCACAACCCTGCCTCGTTCGGATTATGGATTCAAGCTTCGGTGGGCCGGGGTCCAAAAAGGATCGTGCCAAGCCGCACCATGGTCGAGCCCTCCTCGACCGCTATC
>JBDHIC010000081.1:0-9170 GCA_039589035.1 Gemmatimonadota bacterium
GAACGCGAACGGGAAGCGGACTTGTTGGTGACGTTGGACAGCCAACGGCGGTCCACCTTCGCCCTCGGCTCGTCGAATGAAAAGGAAAAGCACTCCGTCGTCAGCGACGCCCGCGTCCGGCGGCAAGACGATATCGCCTCGCAGTTCGTCGCCGGCTGCACTCGCCGATGGCGTCTGCGCCCCCGTTGATTGCGTCTGTGCTCCCGTTGCGCTCAGCGCGGGTGGCAATCCGCTCTCGGAAACGAGCGGCCGGTCGCGAGCTTCTCGGGCGAACTCCTCCTCGGGCGTAACGCGCTGACTGCACGCGACGATCACGAGTCCGACGACCATGGATGTCTTAAGCGTCAATCGCATGGCCGATAGTCTACGATTTCGCTATATAAATTGCATGCTCACCGATCGCGTGCTCGCGGGCCTCGCGGAGACGACGTCGCCGGCTCGCGTGTTGACCGCACGCGAAGACCTTCTCACGTACGCCTCCGACGCCACCCCTCTCCACCGGTGTGTACCCGAGGCAGTCGTCATCCCCCGCGACACAGAACAAGTCGCCCGTATCGTCAAGCTGGCCAACGAGGAGGGGTTCGCGCTCATCCCTCGCGGGGCCGGAACCGGCCTGTCAGCCGGAGCGGTGCCGACCACCGATAGCGTGGTCATGCTGTTCCCATCGTGGAATCGGATCGTCGAGGTCGATCCGGTCAACCACACGGCATGGGTCGAGCCTGGATCGAGCCCGGGGTGATCACCGCCGATCTACATGCCGCCGTCGAACCGTACGGCCTGTTCTATCCTCCCGATCCGGGTTCGATGCGGATCTGCACGCTGGGTGGGAACGTGGCCGAGAACGCCGGCGGGCTTCGCGGCCTCAAATACGGCGTCACAAAAGATTACGTCATGGGCCTCGAAGCGGTCTTGCCGACCGGCGAGTTCCTGTCGCTGGGTGGGAAGTCCATCAAGGACGTTTCCGGATACAACCTGCTGGATCTGTTGGTCGGCAGTGAGGGCACGCTGGCGATCTTCACCAAGATCCTCGTGCGGCTGGTGCCCAAGCCTCAGTCGACACGCACGATCCTCGCTTCGTTCGATTCCGTGGGTGCGGCGGGTCAAACGGTCACCGCGATTCTCGCAACCGGGATCGTGCCCGCCACGCTCGAGTTCCTCGACCAAGTCACGATCCAGGCCGTGGAATCGTTCGCCGGGCTCGGACTGCCCGCCGACCTCGCAGCGCTGCTGTTGATCGAGGTCGACGGACGAGCCCACGCGGTCGCCGAAGACGCCGACGCGGTCGGCCGGATCTGTCGGCAACAGGGCGCCCGTGAAGTCCGCACCGCCTCTAATGCTGACGAAGCAGAAGATCTGCGGGCTGCGCGCCGCGCGTCTTTTACGGCCTTGGCACGGATCGGCCCGACCACAATTCTCGAGGACGTCGCCGTTCCGCGCAGCGCAGTGGCATCGATGCTCGTCCGCATCCAGGAAATCGCCGCCGAACATCAGCTTCAGATCGGCGTGTTCGGACACGCCGGCGACGGCAACTTGCACCCCACCTGCATCACCGATGCCCGCGACGCCGAAGCGATCGTCCGCGCCGAGGCCGCACTGGAAGAGATCTTCGACGCCGCGGTGACATTGGGCGGAACGATTACCGGCGAGCACGGAGTACCCGGCGTTGCGTTTCATGCGTCAGATCAAAGCCGTGCTCGATCCCCGCCAGGTGTTGAATCCCGGCAAAGTGTTGGGTCACTCCGCACGCTGCGAACATCCGCCACTCGGTCATCCAGCCTACGAGGAGGCGCTCGCCTGAAGGCCGACCGCGCGCAGTTGGAACACGCTTTTCATCCGGATAGCGATCTGCTGGCGGCTTGCATTCAGTGCGGGTTCTGCTTGCCCTCTTGCCCGACGTTTGCGATGACGCCACGCGAGCGGGCCGGCCCTCGTGGCCGAATCACGCTCATGCGCGCCGCAGCGAGCGGTGAGATCGAGGTCGGCGGTGCCCCATTCGCCGAGGCGATGTACTACTGCCTCGGATGCCGCGCCTGCGAAACCGCGTGTCCGGCCGGGGTCGAGTTCGGGCGGTTGCTCGAGGCGGCTCGGGCGGCGATCGACAGCAGCAACGGCCGCGAACCCTGGCAACCGGAGCCAGCCCAGAAATGGCTTCTAGACCGCATCGTCGGCTACCCAGCGCGGCTGCGGTGGACCGCACGATCGGTACGGTTCCATCAGCGCGTGCTCGCAAAGCGCGGTCGGTGGCGGCGGTGGGTCGCGAAACGATTCCCAGACCTCGATCCACTCCAGTCGCTGACACCCGAGGTCCCGCGTCAAGGCCGCCGGTGGCGAATGCCCGCCATGCTGGGACCTTCTGATGTCGTTACAAACGGTGATGCACCATCGGTGCGCGGGACGGTGGCGCTTCACCCCGGTTGTGTGCAGTCGGTGTTCTTGCCTGGCATCAACGCGGACACCGCGCAGGTCTTGGCCTACAACGCCTGGCAGGTCGTGGTGCCCGCAGGGTTTCGGTGCTGCGGTGCGCTCCACGCTCACTATGGCCAGCCGGATGTCGCTCGCTCGCTGGCGCGCAAGAACATCTTGGCGTTCGAAGCGACGAACGCCCCCCGATTGATTTCCAATGCCGCCGGGTGCGGCGCCCACATGAAGGCGTACGGACAGCTTCTGGCTGCGGATCAGGGCTGGGCGGAACGCGCAGAGAGGCTTGCGGCCGCTGTCGTGGATGTAACCGAGTACCTGGTCGATCGCGGGGTGCGCCGACCACGTCGCCCGATCAGCCTGAAGGCGACGTATCACGACGCATGCCATTTGATCCACGGCCAGCGGGTGGTCGAGGCCCCGCGGCTTCTGCTGCGCTCGATCCCCGGGCTCGATCTGGCACCGCTTGCCGAATCGACGTGGTGCTGTGGGTCGGCCGGCCTGTACAACGTGACCCACCCCGAGGCAGCAGCCAAGCTCCAGCAGAGGAAGGTCGGCCACATTCTGACCACCGGTGCCGAACTCGTCGTGGCGGGCAATCCCGGCTGTACGTTTCAGATCGCGGCCGGCCTGCGTGCGGCCGGCTCACCGATCCGGGTGGTCCACCCGGCGACCGTGTTGCGCATCGCCTACGAGCTACCGCCGTTGTTACCGAAGCGGCGTTGGCGTTCTACTCCATCCCCTCGGCCGACGTAACTCTCCGCCCCGTCAGCTTCATCACCTGATACTCGGTACCGTCTTCGGTCACCGTGTACATCTCGAAAACGAACGTGTCGGGATCTGTCCAGTGCGTGACGGACCGTACCGGTACGTCCTCCCGGCCGGTCATAAAATCGTCGGCGGTGCCCATCAGCGTCACGGCGTTCGTTGCCGGATCGTGGGTCCCGCGTGAGACCATCGATGCCGTCGACATATTGTCCACCCAGATCGAGACGTACTCCTCTCGATAGCTGTCGTACCCGTCGAGTCCGATGCCGTGAAACGGTTGACCCATCATCGTGCCCCGGTGCTCCGACCGCACCCAGCGACCGTCCAAGATCCACTCGGCGGTCATCGAAGCCTTCATCGTGACCGGCGGCGCTTCGGGCGCGAACCACATCACGACCGTCTCCTCCCACTCACCGATCATCGGCTCCATCAGCTTGTGGTTCTCGCCCGGCATTGTGTACCTGTCGAACATCGCGATCTCTTCAGCGCTCATCTCTTGGGCAGCCGCGGTGCCGGAGACGATCAACATCGCCAGCAACCCGGCGACCCCAAGCCCTGTCTTGCGTTTCAACGTGGTCTCCTTTCTACTCGCTGTTGACCGTTTACTACCGCTCTCCAACGTCGTATTCGACCGCATCGCTGAGTCGAAACACGTGATTCAGCGTGCGAACCGTTTCATCTCCTCCCGGTGCCGACCCGCTCATGATGTACGCCTTCTCTGAGTCCGGGTACTCGGCGACCTCGGGCTCTTCCATGGTCGAGAGAGTAAAGATCTCGAGGGGTGCGTCACCGGTGTTCTTTATGGCGTGCGCCCCCTCGTGTCCCGTCGGACACACGATCACATCGCCAGCCTGAATATCCCGCGCGCCGCTGATAGTACGCAGCTCGCCATAACCCGATCGAATCCAGAACAGCTCTTCGTTTACGTGGTGAAAGTGAAACGGCCACATCCGGTCACCAGCAGCCAAGCGGTACAGACTGTAACCCAGCGATTTGGCGCCGGCTGCCCGGCCGAGACGCTTTCGGTCGCCGCGAAACGGACCCGCCTCGTACGACTCCCAAGACGTGGCGTCGATCGACACGATGTTCGGGTGCGACGTCTGCGCGGTTACAGGCTCCGACAGCGGCTCGTCGACCGGCTCACCTTCGAAGTACTCCTCAACCACCCGACCGTCGCGAACCAAGAGCTTGGTCTTCGACGGCTCCGCGGCCAGATCTTCGACCCAGTACATGCGTTTCTCCGAGTCAGGGTAGACAACCACGTCTCGGTTCAACATCGTCGAAGCCATCAAGAGATTGGCGGGCCGATCGGTGCGGTTCAGAAGCTGATGCGCGCCATCGCTGCCCGGTGGCAACGCGACAACATCACCCGCGTTCAGCTGATACTCCTCGTCGTTTAGGCGGATCGAGGGTTCACCCCCCAACACGACGACCAACTCCTCGAGGACCAGGTGATAATGGTAAGGCACGTTCGCCTTGCCCGGCGGTAAGACCCACATTCCACAGCCGAGCTTTTTCCCGCCAAGCGGTCGCGACACGTCTCCCCACTCGGCTCCGAACCGGACGCCGGCCCCAAATTCTCGGAGCGACAGCTCCGCCAGGTTGGCTACCGCTACAGCCATCGGATACCTTGCTTCACATGCCCGACCAAATCGAGATCGAACGCGCGATCGCTGCTGTCTTCGCGGCCGACGACTTGCAAGAGGCCGGCTTGCGTCAGCGCCGCGCGCTCAAGCTGCTCGACCAGGGTGTTTGGGAAGGCATAGTGACGCCATTCTACCAGGCGCGCGCGGAGCAGCGAATCAACAGTCACATTCGCGCCCTGTGGGATACCGTAACGTTGGAGCGGTTGACCAACCCCAAGCGGTAGTCACTCTCCCCCGCTCCACGGCGCCTCGTATACGACCTCACCGCCAATCACCGTACGCAACACCTCCACGCGCCAGATATCACCGTCGGGTATGAGCATAAAGTCGCGGTCGAGCACCAGGTAATCGGCCCACTTACCTAGCGAGAGCGTTCCAACCTCGGCCTCCATACCCGCCGCGTACGCGGCGTCACGCGTGAAGCAGGCCAACGCTTCCTCGCGGGTCATACGCTCCTCCGGATACCAGCCGCCCTCCGGCCAGCCTTCCCGATCCTGTCGGGTAACGGCAGCGTACAGCCCATAGAAAGGGTTGGCGCTCTCGACCGGAAAATCGCTCCCACAGGCGATGTGAACATCCGCCTGACGCAGCTTTCGCCACGCGTAGGCACCACCGATTTGGTCCGGCCCCACCCGATCCTCGGCCCAATACATGTCGCTGGTCGCGTGGGTCGGCTGCATCGAGGCGATCACGCCGAGACCGACGAATCGATCGATGTCATCGAGGGCTATTACCTGGGCATGTTCGATGCGCGGGCGCTTCCATGCCAGATCGACGTCTCCGTGATCCGGCGGATGGATATCGAACGCGGCTGCGATTGCAGCCAAGGCGACGCGATTGCCACGATCCCCGATAGCGTGAATCGCCGGCTGGAGCCCAAAGCCAACCACCCACGTCAGCTCGGCTGCCAAGGTGTCGGGCTGCGTGCGCAACAAGCCTTCGTTGGCGGGATCATCGCTGTAGGGCTCGAGCAGGGCCGCGCCCCAACTGCCGAGCGCGCCATCCGCGTAGAGCTTCACACCCGCAACCCGGAAATGAGAATCCTCGAACGCCGCCGCCCCACCGTGCTCGCTCAGCCAGTGGAGAATCTCCTCGTCGCGGCCATCGAGGTACGCCACGATGCGTGGCTTGAGCTTCCCGGTTCGAGCCCACGCGTGGTACGCCTCGACGCTCTCGCGACCATCGCCCATCGTGTGCACGCCGGTAACGCCTAGCGAGAGCAAGTGGTTCTGCGCCGCCTCGAGGCGCGCCACGTACTCGGCGGCGTCGGGTGCGGGGATCGCGTCAAAAATCAAGGCCATCGCGTTGTCGATGAACACGCCTGTCGGCTCGCCGTCATCGTCGCGCAGGATCTTGCCGCCGTCCGGGTCGGGTGTCTCAGCAGCGACGCCTGCCAGCTCGAGCGCCCGCGTGTTGACCCACGCGGCGTGGCCATCGACGCGCGTCAGATAAACGGGTTGGTTCAGGTGATCCCGAGCGACTTTGTCGAGCAGCTCGCGTGTCGGAAACTCCTGCACCGGCCAATCGTTCTGATCCCATCCTCTCCCAGTGATCCACTCGTCCGCAGCGCGCGTCCCGGAGACGGCGTGGACCATCTCAGCGATCTCTTCGGCGCTCGACGTCCCCCGCAAATCGAGCGTGCGCAGCGCGAATCCCAACCCAATCGCGTGTGCGTGCGCGTCGATCAATCCCGGTAAGACAGCTCGACCGCCAAGATCTTCGACCATCGTCTCGGACCCGCCGAAACGAGCCGCGATCTCGTCGGCCGTCCCAACCGCCACGATCCGTCCACCGGCGATCGCCATCGCCTCGGCCCGCGGGATTTCCGGATCCATGGTGTAAATAACACCGTTGGTCACGATCTGATCGGCCGTCTCTTGAGCTACGACGCTCGTCGCCATCGCCAACACAACGCAAGTCACCAACGCCCAGGTCAATGGTCACAGACGATGAGCGTTACAGGATGGAACGTGCATGTGGGCTCCGCGGTCTTCGAGAATCGGCTCGCCCAACGCAGAGTACCATGCACCGGGCACGGTAGATACCTTGGCGCCGCGACCCATCACGCGGCCAAGACCAGCCCGAACTTATGAGAGGCTATGCAGGAGCGCATCCTAGAGTTCGTCGTCCCGTTCCTCGACCAATACGGATACCTGACGCTATTCCTCGTGACGTTCCTCGAGACGAGCGCCTTTCTCGGACTGATCGCTCCGGGCGAGACGGTGATCGTATTGTCCGGCTTCTATGCTTTTCGCGGCGTGCTCGATCCGTGGGCGGTTGGGGTGATCGCCATCGTCGGCGCGTTCGCTGGCGACCAGGTCGGTTACTTGCTCGGTCGCACCTATGGTCACCAGGTGATCAGCCGCTTCGGCCGGTATTTCTTCTTCGACGCGAAACGCTTACGCGCGACTGAGCACTATTACAATCATCACGGCGGCAAGACGGTCTTTATCGGACGCTTTATGTCGATCCTCCGATCGTTCGGACCAGTGGTTGCCGGCATCAGTCACATGTCGTACTGGAAGTTCCTGCCGTGGAGCGCGCTGTCGTGTATCGTTTGGGGCACGACGTTTACGTTGGCCGGCTACTTCTTTGGCGCTTCGTGGGACATGATCGAACGCTATCTCGGTTGGGGCGGCACAGTCGCGTTCGTGGTTGGTGTTGTCCTCGTGATCTGGCTCCTCCACCGAAAGCGCGAGCATCAACTGGAAGAGGAGTATGGGCAAGACGAGTAACATCGCGCTCGTCATGAGCGTGCTAATCGTGGCAGCCTGTGGCGCCGGCGGGCCGCAGTCCAGCGTCGTCGACCGCAACGTCCTGCGGCTCTACCTCGAATCCGATCCAGCGAGCCTGGACCCCATTCAGGCGGTTGACGTCTACCGCGGCCGGATGGTCGTCTACCTGTACGACGGCTTGGTGCAATACGCGAACGACGAGATCCAACCCAACCTAGCGTCGGAGTGGGAGGTCTCAGACGACGGGACCCGCTACCGGTTCACGCTCCGCGACGACGTCGTCTTCCACAACGGTCGTCGGCTGACGGCTGCGGATATCAAGTACTCGTTCGAGCGCGCACTGAGACCGGAGAACACCAGCCCGCTGACCTGGGTGTTCGAGTTCATCGTCGGCGCCAAAGAGATGCTCGCCGGCGAAGCGACGACGCTGACCGGTGTACGCGCGATCGGGAGCAACCGGGTCGAGATCCGGCTGACGCAGCCATTCGCGCCGTTTCTCTCGCTGCTCGCGATGCCGGCAGCCCACGTCGTGCCTCGCGAGGAGGTCGAGAGCAAGGGCGATGGCTTCTCAGAAGCCCCGGTCGGGACTGGGCCTTGGGTGTTCGAGTCGTGGGCCCACGATGACGTCCTTCGATTGACCGCGAATACGCGCTACCACGGTGGCCGACCGAAAGCCGATGGGATGGAGATCCGCATCATCCCCGAGACGACCACTATCATCGCTGAGTTTGAACGCGGCAATCTCGATTGGGCCGACCTAAACGAGTTCCCCAAGCCCGAGTACGACCGGTTTGCCACCAACCCGGGCTGGGAAGCGTACGTCCACACGCGACCGGCGTTGATCACGTATTACCTGGCGCTGAACAACGACAAGGAGAAGTTCAGCGACCCGAGGGTTCGGCAGGCGCTCAACCACGCCATCGACGTTGCCGGGATCGCTGAAGCGATCTACCCGTCGGAGATGGTACGATCGCATGGCCCGATCCCACCCGGCTTGCCCGGTTTCAGGGAGGCGGGCGAGCCGTACCGCTACGACCCCGACCGGGCCAGGGACATGCTGGCCGAGGCCGGTGCGACCGATCTCTCATTCGATGTCTTCTTTCGAACGCTCGCCCTGAATCAGCGATTTCTCGAGGCGGTGCAAGCGAACCTGGCCGAGGTCGGGGTCTCGATGAACCTCCGTCAACGCGATTGGACCGCGGTTCGTCAAGCCATGGAGCAGGGCGAGCTCGACGCCTACCTCGCGAACTGGTACGCCGATTACCCTGACGCCGAGAACTTCCTCTACCCGCTCTTTTACAGCCAGATGGCCGGCGCCGGGGGCAACGCGGCGTTCTTCTCGAACATCACCGTCGATTCGCTGATCCTGACCGCTCGAGCCACTTTGGACGAAAATCAGCGGCTATCGATGTACGCCCAGGCCGACTCGGTCATCCAAGCCGAAGCGCCGTGGATCTTCACCGTGCATCCGGTGGATGCCGACATCGTCCAGCCATGGGTCGACGGGTATCGGATCCCGCAAGTATTCTACGGCATCAAATGGATCAACGTAGGGTTGAGAAGCGAATGACATGAGTGGCCCATGCCCAGCCCGGTTTTGGTG
>JBDHIC010000082.1:0-7649 GCA_039589035.1 Gemmatimonadota bacterium
CCCGAAAGGAGAACGACCACACTGAAGAGCCGCCCGATATCGCTGTGAAAAGTGATGTCGCCAAAGCCGAGCGTACTCATCACAGTGAGGGTCCAGTAAAATCCAGTCAGCCACGAGTGACGCTCGCCCTCGATTGTCCACATGATCCAGTGGAATCCGACCGTGTAGATCACGATCACCCCGGCAAGAAACGCCAGATACCTGAACAATCCTCGCAGGTTCTGTTGCATGCGACGATCGCCGAGGAAAAACGCCATCTGTGCCGGCAAGAACTTCACGCAGGGAATCCGACGGCTCCGAGCCGACTATCGATTGGATCATCCATTACAAGGCTCAACGTTAGCGGCTACGGGGCTCAGCGTCCTTTGCGGCCTGAGATGCGGCGAGATTGCGGTTTGTTGTCTATTCTGGCAACCAACGAGTGTGTAGACCTGAACGTGTCACGGGGACTAACTCATTCTGCTGCAGGCGGGTTCGTTATTGGCGACATTCAGCTGACACCGTGCGGCCAAGGCAACGTCCGTTTCTACCCGTAGACACATCGCTCGGTAGTGAGCCACAACTGCTGACAGCTACAAGCCAAGGGGTTGGGGCGGTCCTTCGGGGCCGCCCCTTTGTCTGGCACTCCTTGAAGACCCGTGGTACCCTACTTGTAAGGGAAAACCCTACCAGATAAAGGCAAACCCGTTGAAAGACGGGGACGCAAAGCTACGGGTCCTCGCTTCCTCCGTGACGTCCACAAAACGCCGCGAAGGCCCCAAGACCGCCGAGCCGCCGAAAGGTTACTTCTAGCATGAGAAACCTTAGACCCGAACGTCTCATTGGAGGTCAGTCATGAGAATGAAGTATTTCATCTATGCATCGATTATTGCCTCGGTG
Source organism: Gemmatimonadota bacterium (assembly GCA_039589035.1). GTDB lineage: Bacteria > Gemmatimonadota > Gemmatimonadetes > JACCXV01 > JAHWKZ01 > CAMYLR01. Next base: position 880 of record JBDHIC010000082.1, read on the forward strand.
CCGTTCTTCGCCGGAAGCGCCTCAGCGCAAACCGCCTTGGCAGAACCAACTTTGTGGGGAATCTACGGCGCCCACAACCGGCACGACTGCCCAGTCAATAACCTTGAGACGGCCAAATACGTCATCGCTGTCAGCGCGATGGACCTGCGGCCGTTGATGGAGAAGTATGGAGTCACTGCTGTTGTGGACCAATATCATTCTGGTCTCGAACACACCTTCCTCTGGGCTGTCGAGACGACAGAGCCTCACAAACTCGAAGAGTTTGCCATCGAGCTTGGCGTCGCCCGTTGGAACGATCTGAAATTTGTGCCCCTACGCACGTTTGCTGAGGGTGTTGTGCCGGACGTTCGTGCGTTGCACGGGCTAGAAGACTGGGAGCCCGAAATGGAGAACTGAGGGATATTGTCAGGTCAGTTCTTCGGGCGAACTGCAGTGTTATCTAAGATTCCGGATAGTCCCCTTGTTTGTTTCCTTTGTCGTCTTGAGGACGCTTGCCAGCATATTGATGTACTGACCGCCGATCTTGTTCGCGTTCTCGAACTGGGTCGCGATCATCTGGCGCTTGTTTCGGACGGTCTCGCGGTCGGCTTCGATGGTGGAGACCAGCGCATTGATCTCGTCCTTGTTCAACAGTTGGGCTCGAGCGGTGACACAGGGGATCGAGTCACACCCCGCGATCACGCCCCGGTCGTCGGCCTCTAGGGCGAGCACTTTAAGGTCGACTAGCACCTTTTCTGGCCCAGGGTCGTATTCCTCGTCGTCCGTGTCGTATTGCTTCGACCTTTTCTTCTCCTCCAGCTGACTCAATCTGTCATTCAGATACTTCAGTTGATCCGCCAAGGCCTCCGCGATCTCGTTCATCTCTTTGAGTTTCGTCAGCCAGTACTTTTTGTCCTCGTTCTGTTCCACGATCGACTCGCGGAAGACGAAGAAGAGCGTCGCCATGATGTTCTGGCCCTCGGTCGATGCTAGCAGCGTGTTTAGCCGCCGGGCGAACTCCTGCTCATACGCGGCGTTGGTTGGGTCTTGGACCGCCAACTTCCCGGCCTTAACGGTCGAGGAGAACCCGCCTAGGCTGCGTACGGTCGTCTCCCTCCACCTAATGTCGCGGAGTTGGTCCTCGGTCAGCGGATTGAATCCGTAAGCGTTCTCGAACACGGCTGCGACTTCGGAATCGAGATCGGGCGCGGTGACCAATTGATCTAGGGGCCAAACTCGCCCCAATTGTGGCTCTTGGGCGATCAAAAGGGACTGGGGCAGGCTGACCAGCGTGGCTAGCAGAACACCGAGGACGGCGGTGCGGGTCATAGCATCCCTCCGGCTGGTGTGAGTGCGTATCCCATACTACGTCGAATGTCGCTTGCGAGTCCACAGAGAGAGTACAGGAGTTCATGGCCCTAAGCGGCGTTCCCTACGTGGGGCTACTTATCGAGGAAACTGGCTATTCAGTACTGACGCCTGCAGCCCGGTCGCATTACAATCAAGGAGGAACTACAGCGTTGGGAGCACCCATGCAGACTGACCGCTTGATCGCCACCATTCTGTTCTCCAACATCGTCGGCTCGACTGAGCGCGCGGCCGAGCTTGGGGATCTCGCCTGGCATGATCTCCTCGAACAACACCACGTTCTGGTGTGCGACGCGCTGCGCCACTTCGAGGGTGAAGAGATCGCCACCGCTGGCGAGGGGTTTCTCGCCATCTTCGATGCACCCGATTTGGCGATCAGGGCTGCCTGTGCGATCCGTGATGGGGCAAAGGAGTTGGAGCTCGAGGTTCTTTCCGGCCTACATATTGGCAAGGTGAAGCGAGAGGCCGGCGGAGATATCGGCGGGATCGCTGTGCATGTCGGAGCGCGGGTGGCAGAACGAGCGGCAGCGGGTGAAGTGCTCGTCACAAGCGGGCTGCGGGATGCGGAGTTGGGGTCGGGCTTCAGTTTCGAGGACCGGGGGAGTCACGAGCTCAAGGGGGTGCCCGGCGAATGGGACTTGTATGCGGTCACCGGTTTGCCGACGGAAGCGGATGAGCCGATTTCGGCTCGGCGGGCAGGGGCGTCAGACGAAACAACCCAGTCGATCGCCGTATTGCCTTTTGCAAATCTTAGCACGGACCCAGATAACGAGTTCTTTAGCGAAGGCGTCTCCGACGAGTTGATTAACCGTCTGTCGAGGCTCCCCCAACTAAGGGTTTGTTCGCGTACGTCGTCGTTTGCATACAGAGACAAGAAGCTGAGTGTCCGCGCAATAGCCGATGATCTCGGCGTCCAAACGATCCTAGAGGGGAGTGTGCGACGCGCGGGAAACCGGATACGAGTTACGGGTCAGCTGGTCGACGCGGAGTCCGATTCTCATCTGTGGGCGGCGACCTACGATCGAGAATTGGAGGACATTTTCGCAGTTCAGGATGAGATCGCCCACAACATCGTCAACGCGCTCGAGATCACGTTGAGCTCGAAGCAAAGGCGTGAGATCGAGAAGGCATCGACGACCGATGTTCAGGCCTACGATTACTACTTGCGCGCGCGAAAGTTCTTTTACCAACAGCGAGGAGGGAGCGTCAAGTTGGCCCGACAGCTGTTTTCTCGGGCCGTCGAGGTTGATCCAGGGTATGCGCTAGCCCACGCTGGGATCGCCTACTGCGCAGCGCATCAGTACTTGTATTTTGACAGCGATGAGTCCCACGTGGCACAAGCCGAGGTCGCCAGCCGTCGTGCACTCGAGTTGGACCCCGAGCTCGCCGAAGCCCACGCCTCACACGGTCTTGCCTTGTCGCTGATGGGTCGGTTCGACGAGGCGGAACGAGAGTTCCAGGCGGCGATCCGGATTGACCCAGACCTTTTTGATGCACACTATTTCTATGCGCGGCACGTCCTCGTTCAGGGTAAGTTCAAGCAAGCGGCGGAGCTGTTTGAGAAAGCGATCGAGGAGCGCCCCGAGGACTACATTGCAGCGTGCCTGGTGGCCCAGGTTTATCGCTCGCTCGGCGACGACGTTAAGGCGACGGAGGCAGCACAGCGTGCCCTCACGATCACACGGAAGCACCTCGAATTGAACCCAGACGACCAGAGAGCGATCTCTCTAGGGGCGGTCGCTCTGGTTGGATTGGGTGAGACGGAGCAGGGAGTGGAATGGGCCGACCGCGCGTTAGCAAACAGCCCCAATTCTGCGGTGCTCTACAATCTGGCGTGTGCATACGCACTCGCCGGGCGGATCGAGAAGTCGATCGACTGTTTGGAAGGAAAGGCGGCCATCGCACCGATTTTCAAGGTTTGGATAGACAACGACAGCGATCTCGACGCCATACGAGATCATCCACGCTTTCAGAGCCTTCTGAAGCAGATGCAGTAGGTTACATCCTTGTTCGCCCTGCACGCGTATCACACCCATCGCGGTAATCTCAATGCAGACTGAACGTTCGATCGCCACGATCCTGTTTACCGACATCGTCGGTTCGACAGAGCGCATCGCGGAGCTGGGCGACCAGGGATGGCGCGAACTACTGCAGCAGCACAACGAAGTCGTGCGTCGAGAGCTCACTCGTTTTCAAGGCCGGGAGATCGCTACTGCCGGCGATGGCTTCCTAGCATTCTTCGACGACACGGCGTGTGCCATCCTATGTGCCACGGCGATTCGCGATGCGATCCGGGAGTTGGGGCTAGAGATTCGGTGCGGTCTTCACATGGGGCAGGTACAGCGGGGCTCGAGTGGGGGCGTTGGCGGAATCTCTGTACGGGTCGGAGCCCAAGTGGCCGAGCAGGCGAAAGCAGGCGAGGTGCTTGTCACCAGTGGGGTGCGGGATGTGGAGCTGGGGTCGGAGATCGTCTTCGAGGACCGCGGTCGTCATGAGCTCGAGGGGATGCCAGGGCAGTGGCGGTTGTTTGCGGTCACGAATGTGCCCGGGGCGCGCGCCCCGCTGAGCCAGCGTGTTTGGGGGCTTCGGCGACTCCCCCAGCGGGTGGGTGTAGTCGGAATCGTCCTCGCGCTTGTCGTCGGGATGACGGGACTCTACCTGGTGACGCGAGATCGTAACGAGAGTCTCGGCCCCGGCCCAGAGATCGGTGAGGGTACCCATGGGGTCGCGGTTTTGCCGTTCAGGGTGCAGGGTCTGGATCTCGATCTCTGGCGCGAGGGGATGATGGACCTCCTGTCCACCGGTCTGGATGGCGCGGCGGGCCTTCGAACGATCGATAGCCGAACGCTCATGGCGCGGTGGGACGAGCGCGTGTCAGCGACGACGACTCCAGACCTGGCTGCCTTGCTCCAGGTCGCTGCTGCCACCGGGGCGCGGTATGCCCTGGTTGGCTCGGCCGTAGCCGTCGGCGAGCACGTGAGGCTCCGGGCGGACGTCTACGACGTGGAGACGAACGAGCGACTCGGCCAAGGGGTGGCGGAGGGAGCGCCGCAAGACGTACTACCCGTAGTTGATCGTTTGGCAGTCGAGGTGCTCCGCGTCATCCTCGAACGAGGCGAGGAAGAACTGCCGGAAATCGACCTGGAGAGCCTGACGACCGGGTCTCCCGAAGCCCTTCAGGCGTTCCTCGAGGGCGAGGTCCACTTCCGGCACTTCGATATGAGCGCCGCTCGGGATGCGTTCAACCTGGCGCTGGAGGCGGATTCCAGTTTCGGGCTGGCACACTATCGGATGGCCAAGATCCATGAGTGGCTGCCCCTCTTCAACCGAACATTGAGAGATCGACATTATCAGTACGCGGCGCGACTCGCCGATCGACTGCCCCCACGCGAGGCGGTGTTAGTGCGAGCCGCGCGCGCAAAGACCCGGCTGAGCCTTGATGGCGTTGAGCCATTACGCGAAGCCATCCAGACGTATCCAGACAATGCCGAGGTGTGGTATCAGCTGGGCGATACATACATGCACGTCACGAGTGCGTTGGCCGCGGTGGAAGAGATCGATCGGATGTTCGAGCGGGCGGTCGAGCTCGACCCCGGGAACGCAGAGTACTTGGTCCACCACGTTCAGTTCGCATGGGAGATTCATGCCGATAGCGCTCGCGCGGCGCGGTTACTGGAGATGTTCGAGCAAGCCGCTCCCGAGGCTCCTATAGCGGTGGGAGGAAGAACCGCGCTCGACTTGGCGTTCGGTGACTCTGTGGCACATCGGGAGGCGGTGGCCCGCCTGCACACGATGGAGCTGGACGTGCTGCGGTCGGTTGCCAGGCTCCTGGCTCACCCTCGATACGCCGCGTACAAGATCGTGCGCCGCGAGCTTTACACTCGCGGCGATGAGGTCCAAAAGAACCTGGCGACCTTCTCCCTGTTTATGGACGATGCGCTTTGGCACGGTCGATTGCAGGAAGCTCTTCCCTGGCTGGACGATCCGGCGATGTTCCGCAGCCAGCGTGCCCTGGCCGCGTATTGGGCCTTTGCGGCGGGACTGCCCGTGCCCGAGGAAACCCTCGATCGAGCTCTCGAACCTCTAGACCGCAGTGATATCGGCGAAGGAGAAGCGGTTTTCTATGCCGGTGCGTTTGCTGCAGATCGCTCGCGCTGGCCCGATCATTCGAGCGCGATCGACTTGCTGGAGCAACACGAAGAGCGTGCGCTGGAAGAGGCGGACTCGATCGCTGCGCAACAGTTGGCTGGCCTGGCGAAGGCTCTGCAGGGGTATGGGTTGTGGCGGCGGGGGCAGACCGCGGGCGCCGTAGCGCTTTTTGAGGACCCGCAGGTTAGAGGGTTTTGGATCGTTAGGTGGTGGCTGGGCCAGCTCTACCAGGAGATGGGTCGGTTCGAAGACGCGGAACGGGCGCTCAACTCGTATGGCTATGTTAGGACTCTATCGGTCCAGCCGTATTTCTATAGTGCGCTATCTCACGAGCCGCTGGTACAAAACCAGCTGGGGCGTGTTTACGAGGCCCTTGGTGAAGACGACAAGGCCTACGAGTCCTACGAGGAGTTCATCGAGAACTGGCAGGACGCCGATCCCGAGCTGCAGCCGATGGTGGAAGAGGCGCGGCAGGCGATCATTCGGCTCGAGGGTTTGAGGCGGGAATGAGCGTGGACGTTGACGTCGAGGTGCTACGGAGAGCGATTCGAGAGGAATACGACACCGTCGCGCTTGATCCCGGGCGCGGCTTCCACTTCCACACAGGTCGCGTCCTAGCGGAGATCGTCGGGTACCGGGACAAATGGCTGGAAGGGATTCCCGAGAGCGCGATCGAGCGGTTTGCGGGGACCGGCAACCCGTTCGCGCTGGGACCCCTGCGGTCGGGGGAGTGTGTAGTCGACGTGGGATGTGGTGCGGGGATCGACTCGCTGATTGCGGCCAAGATGGTCGGCCCCGAGGGTCGGGTCGTTGGGATCGACATGACGCCCTCGATGCTCGAAGTGGCCCGTGCGGCCGCTGCCGAGGCCGGATTCGACCACATCGAGTTCCGCGAGGGGGTGATGGAGGATCTCCCCGTCGACGACGCGTGGGCCGACGTCGTGATCTCGAACGGCGTCCTCAACCTGACGCCCGACAAGCCGCGCGCTCTGGCTGAGATGCACCGCGTGCTGGTCCCCGGGGGTCGGCTCCAGATCGCCGATATTCTCGTCGAGCGCGCCGTTTCGGAGGAGGCAAAGCAGGACATCGATCTCTGGACCGGTTGAATCGCCGGCGCTCTGCTGGAAGCAGAGCTTCGAGCAACGATTGAGGCAGCGGGATTCAAGGACGTCGAGATTCCGTGGCGGAAGGCGGTCTTCGAGGGGGCACCGCAGGCCTCTAGCGCGGGCAAGTTCGGCACCCAGGGCGTCATCGTCCGCGGACGCAAGGCGGTA
>JBDHIC010000083.1:0-8524 GCA_039589035.1 Gemmatimonadota bacterium
GGGGATCATCATCGGCGGGCCGATCGCGCTGGCGGTGTTTGGCACGTGGTTGCCGGCCGACGCGTGGAAGGGGTTGGGCGCGCTGTCGGGCTCGTGGATCGGCGGGACGGCGAACCTGGTGGCGGTGGCCGAGTCCATCGAGACACCCGAGGCGATGTTCGGTCCGATCATCGTCGTCGACACGGTGGTCGGTTACGGCTGGATGGGCGTGCTGCTCTTTCTCTCGGCCTACCAGCTGCGTTTCGATCGCTGGAACCGCGCCGATACATCCCTGATCGAGGAGACGAACGCCGCGCTGGCCGCCAAGTACGAGGCGATTCGGCGGCCGATCACGATCCGCGACCTGGCGATGATCGTCGGCGTCGGATTCGTAGCCGCTTACGCGTGCGTGCTGCTCGGCGAGCAGATGCCAGAGCTCGGCGACCCCAAGATCATCAGCCACACGACGTGGGCGGTGGTTCTCGTCACCACACTCGGATTAACGCTTTCGTTTACGCGGATAAACGATCTCGAGGGTCCGGGAGCGTCGAGCGTCGGGTTTGTCGCGCTCTACCTTTTGGTGACCGCGATCGGCGCCCAGGGCGATCTAAAGGCGATCATCGATGCGCCGCTGTTCTTGGCGACCGGTGCGCTCTGGATCGCTATCCACGTTGGATTGCTGCTGCTGGTTGCACGCCTCATTCGGGCGCCGCTGTTCTTCGTGGCGACCGGATCGATGGCCAACGTCGGCGGTGCACTCAGCGCGCCGGTCGTGGCCGGCGTGTACCACCCAGCGATGGCACCGATCGGGTTGTTGATGGGGGTTTCGGGCTACGTGTTGGGGATCTACGGTGGGTTGGCGTGCGCGTGGCTGCTCGGCCAAGTCGCGATCCACCTACTCTGATCTAGCTGTCTTCCCGCCACTCGGCGGGGACCCGAACAGCGACGACCTCTCCTTCGGCACACGTGTTCCCGCGCGAAGACAACGTGCACCTCAACCGCGTCTTGCGATCGTCGGAGTCGACGATCCGGGCTCGGACTTCGACCGGCACTTCGATCGGCGTCGGTTTCAGGTAGCGCACCTCGAGTGATGCGGTCGCGTACCAGATCAGCGGATCGGAACCGATCTTGCGGCCTTCCGATTCGTACGCAAAGGCGATCGCCGTGCACACCGCATGGCAATCGATCAGCGTGGCGATGATGCCACCGTTTACGAACTGCGGTGGCCCGGCGGCGTGATGGGGCTCGGGCTGGTAGGTGCACACCGACTCGCCGGTGCTCGCCCAGACGCTCTTGATCTGGAGTCCGTCGATGTTCCCCGGCCCGCACCCGAAGCACAGGTTGTCGGGGATCTTGTCTTGGAAGGCGAGGGTCACTCGTAGCGTAGGGCGGCGATCGGGTCGAGTCGTGCGGCCCGATTGGCCGGCCAAAGCCCGAAGAAGAGACCGATCGCGAACGAGAACAGTATGGCGAGCGCGATCGCCGCCGCGGAGACCTCGGTGTTCCAGTTAGCCGCTTGGGCGAGCACAGCGGCAGCGCTAATGCCAACCGCGATGCCAATCAAGCCTCCTATGCCACACAGCACCAGCGCCTCGAGCAAGAATTGAAACAGGATCGCCCGACGGGTCGCGCCCAGTGCCTTGCGAACGCCGATCTCGCTCGTGCGCTCGGTCACCGAGACGAGCATGATATTCATGATCCCGATTCCGCCCACGATCAAGCTGACGGCGGCGATGCTGGCCAGCAGAAAAGTGAACGTGCGGGTCGTCTCTTCTCGCGTCCCGAGTAGCTCGGTACGATCCTGGATCCAGAAATCGTTCTCGTCACCGACCCGCAATCGGTGGCGCCGACGCAGAACTTGCTCGATCTGGGCCATGCCCGCGGACATCATGCTCGGGTCAGAAACCGCCACGTTGAACTGACTCACGTTGTCTTCCCCAATGAGGCGGAAGCGTGCGGTTTCAACCGGCACCAGGATGACCTCGTCGCGATTGAACCATCCCCCGCCACCCTTCTCCTCGAACACGCCGACAACCTCGAACGGCACGTTCCCGATTCGAATCGCATCGCCGACCAGGTCGATCGCCTCGACACCGAGCACCGCTGGTACTGAGCCCCCCAGGACCGCCACCCGACGCCGCCCTTCATCTTCCTGCGGCGTGAAAAAACGCCCGAGCGCGATCTCGAAGCGGTTGACAAGATCGTAGTTGGAGCTCGTACCCACGACCCTGAGGTTGGCGTTGGTGTTGCTGTATTCAACCTGCAAGGTGGTGGTCATCTCCGGCGCCACCTCTCCAACGAGAGGGGCTCCCTGGCGGACAGCTTCGACATCGTCGAGGGTGAGCTCGGCCTCGGTCGATCGCGCGCCCCGAAACCAGGCTTGACCTGGTCGAACCGTAAGCACGTCGGTGCCCAGAAGCGCGATCTCCGCTTCGACCGCGCGCCGGGCCCCAGAGCCCAGCGCCAACATAGTGATCACCGCAGCCACACCGATGATGATTCCTAACATCGTGAGCAGCGAGCGCAGCTTGTTCGCCCGCAACGAATCCAACGCAACCCGAATGATCTCGAACAGCAGCATCGTTCAGGCTCCTATTCGCGGCGAATGCCTGGGACTCCGCTTCGGCTGCGTATCCGCTCCAAAAGCTCGCGCTGTTGGATGAGCGCCTGCGGCACCAGAACGACCTCTTCGCCGTCTTCGAGTCCACTGACTACTTCGGTGTACTCCCAGGTCCCGAGCCCGATTCGGATCGGCTCGAGTTCGAGCTGGCCACCGTTGTCGTATCGGAAGACATAGGCTGGGCGAGGTTGCCCCGGGTTGCGCTGGGCGGCTTCCGTTTGAGCCTCGCGCGCAGCGCGCATCTGCCGCATGAGCCGTTGCCGCTCGGCAGGGCTCAAGGTCTCAAAGTATCGGCGGCGTTCCTCGCGGCTCATGTTCTGAAGCTGCGGTCCGGGCTCCGGGGTCGCGGCAACTTCACCCCCGGACCCGGGCTCCGGCTCGTGTTCCGGCACCTCGAGATCCAGGACTTCAGCCAGCTGGCGGGCCTCATCGGGTGTCTTGACCGCTCCGCTGGTCAAGGCGAGCACGCTCTCGCGCCGACCGGTCACGATCTCGACGTCGGAGTTCATGCCTGGTCGCAGCAAATCTTCTTCGTTCCCGATCCGGATCAGCACGGCGAACATCGTCACGTTCTGTTCGATGACCGCCTGCGGCTCGACTTTCAGCACATCGCCGCGGAACTCGCGGTCGGGGTACGCTTCGACGCGGATCGTTGCCGGTAGCCCGGATCGAACCGGACCGATGTCGGTTTCATCGACCAGCGTTCGCACCTGGACGTCAGTCAGATCGGCCATGCGGACGAGCGTCGTTCCCCCGGTTACCTCGCGCGTAGAAGTAACGATCTGACCATCCTCGACATTTTTCTCGACGATCGTTCCGACGATTGGGGCAAGCACCGTTACGTCGTTCAATCGATCGGTGGCGAGTTGCAGGTTTGTTTTCGCCTTGACCTGCTCGGCGTTTGCGTCGGCGTGCTCGAGTACCGCATTCTCGAGCTCTTCGTCAGCGGCTGCCGCCGACTCGTGGAGATACTGCATGCGTTCGAGCTGGCTTTCGGCGACTTGGAGACGCGCGCGGGCGACGCCGAGGTCGGCTTGGGCTTGGTCGAAGGCGTTCTGCACATCGCGAGGGTCGATCCGAACGAGTAGATCGCCTTGCTCGACCCGATCGCCGATTTCGACCGTGACCTCGAGGATCTCACCGGAGGCCTGAGACTTGACGTCGATGACTCGGATCGGCTCGACCGTTCCGGTGGCGGCCACGCTGGAAGCCAGGTCGCGCCGTTCGACGACGACCGATTCCAGGCCTTCGGGTGCGCTGCCTGTGGCGCCTCCGCACGCGGCGAACAGGACGGTCGCCAATCCGGTGATTGTGGGAAGGTACTTTTCCACCTAGAGGATTAGACGACCTCTCCTCGGCTGGCGTTCCTTCTAGCCAGACGCTCTACGCCTCCCCGCGGTAGATGTCGATCACGTTGCCGATGAACTCGAGCGAGTCGTCCCATGGGCGCTGGAATGTGTTGCGGCCGATGATCGAACCAAAGCCGCCGCCGTCGCGGATGCCACGGATGTCATCGAAGAACGGTTCGTCGCCGCGCTTGGAACCGCCGGAGAAGATGACGATGCGCTTGCCGGCGAACGCCGCCTGGGTGATGACACGCACGCGGTCGACGACCGACTCGGTTGCGACTCCGGCCTCGACGTACGCTTCCTTCGCCTTGTCTTGCTCGAGATGGCTGGCCGGCAGCTTGACCTTGATGATGTGAGCGCCCATCTGGCAGGCCAGGTGGGCGGCGTAGGCGATCACGTCGAGCGCGGTTTCGCCGTCCTTGGTGATGCCCGATCCGCGCGGGTACGACCAGACCACGACGGCCAAGCCGGCACTCTTTGCGTCCTCGGCCAAGTACTGGAGCTTCTCGTACATCTCGTTCCGGTACGCCGACCCGGGATAGATCGTGTACCCGATCGCCACGCACCCGAGACGCACCGCGGCCTCGACCGAGCCAGTCACTGCCGGGATGCGGTCGTTTTCAGCGAACAGAAGGTCGTGGCTGTTGAGCTTCAAAATGAGCGGTAAATGACCTGAGTAGTTGCCGGCGATCGCTTCGATAAAGCCGAGCGGCGCAGCGTACCCCGACATACCAGCGGCGAGGGCGAACCTGGGATGATACTCGGGATCGTAAGCCGGTGGGTTGACGGCAAACGACCGGTGCGGGCCGTGCTCGAACCCCTGGTCGACCGGCAGGATCACCAAGCGTCCCATTCCACCTAGTCGGCCGTGGTTCAGCAACCGCCGAATGTTTGTTCGCGTCCCGGCGTTGTCGCTCGGGTAGTACGACAGGATCTCTTCCACGCGCCCACCGGGCGCGGCGGTTTTTCCGTCAGTGGCCTGAGCGGGTGTCATGGTGGCTGTCTCAGGGTTCATCAGCCGGCTCCTTTCGATGCTGCGGCTGCCGGCGCGGCATTGGCCAGCAGCGATTGAATAGTGTTGACTTCGTCTCGACTCCCTATAACCAGCGGCGTCCGTTGATGGAGCGCGCTGGGCACAACTTCCAGTATGCGTTGGGCGCCGTCGGTGGCTGATCCACCGGCGGCCTCGGCCAAATGGGCCAACGGTGCGGCTTCGTAGAGCAGCCGCAGCTTACCGTTCGGATTCTTTGCGTCGCCGGGGTAGAAGAACACCCCGCCGCGCAACAGGATACGGTGAAAATCTCCGACCAGCGCGCCGATATAGCGCAGCGAATACGGTTCTCCGTCACCGCCGTGGCTGTGATGCCCGACAAACGTCTTGAACGCCGAGTTCCACGCCGCCAACCGCGACAAGTTTCCGGAGAACTCGCTGCCGCAGTCGGGAATGCGAATGTCAGGGTGCGACAAGAAGAACTCGCCCACTGCCGTGTCGAGTGTGAACCCGTGAACGCTGCCACTGGCGGCGTACACGAGCATCGTTTGGGGTCCGTATAGCACGTAACCCGCTGCTAACTGCTCGGTCCCCGGATGGAACACCTGACTCGGCTTGTCGTGGTGTTCGTCGGAAGCCTTCCGACGGATCGCGAAGATCGTTCCGACTACGCCGTCGACATCGAGATTGGACGAACCGTCCATCGGATCGATGCACATCGTATGGCCCGCACTCGAACAATCGTCATCGAAGTGATGAATCTCCTCGAGCTCTTCGCTGATCAGCGAGCAGAGCAGGCCGGAACCCTCGAAATGCTCGACAAAAAGGTTGTTGGCGAACCAGTCGAGCTTGTGAACGGCCTCACCCTGGACGTTGATGGCGCCCTGCATCCCGGCTAGCGGCCCCAAGCCGACCTGTGCCAGCTGAGCGCGGGCCTCCTTGCAGGCGGTCGCGATCTCGGCGATGATCGCGTCGATGTCGCCGCTAGCAGCTCCGGATTGGACTTCCCGCAGCAGGTGCTGGGTCAGGGTGAGACGGTGCTCGGTCATCGCGTCGCCGGCTGAAGTCCGTGCAGGAACAGCGGTTCCGGGGCCGAGATTTTACGCGCCGGGAGCGCTGGAGGCCACCGAAACGCGGCCCGGTTACCTTGCCCGTCATGCGGAAGCTGCTCGAGTTCCACCGCTCTCCCAACGCCGTGAAGGTCCGCGTAGGACTCAACTACAAGGGTCTCGAGTACGAAATCGAGGAGATGATGGCCGCCAACCGCGAGCCGATGGTCGAGGCCGGCGGTTGGCCGATGATCCCGATTCTGATCGATGGCGACGTGGTGATGCGCGACTCGTTGGCGATTCTCCACTACCTGGAGACCAATTACCGCGACGGGCCGAGCCTGACACCGGGGTCGAGGGACGAGATCCAGACGGCGGAGGCGCTGCTGGCCAACTTGAGCCCCGAGATCCTGAGGATCCAGTGGGGGTTGTCGCCTCAGTTCCAGAAACCTGAGCCCGAGCGCGAAGAGGCGGCGATCGCCGAAGCCCGGGAGGCGATGCGGGCCGCTCTCGAGCGATTGGAGCGCCGACTTGCCGATCGAGCCTGGCTGGTCGGCGACACGATGTCGATCTACGACATCGTGCTGGCGTGCAACCTGTTGCCCACCCGACCCCCTGAGAGATTCGCCGAGCAGAGCCCGATCTGGCGGTTCTTTGCGGACCATTTCCGATTGGAGGACGACGCCCGGGTCGCGGGCTGGATCGACCGCGTCGTAGCCCACGACGACGACTGGGGTGGACCCCCGGCGTGAGAGCCGTGCGGATCTTGCTCGGCATCGTGTTCGTCGGCAGCGGGTTGATGAAGGTGTTCGTGCCGATGCTCGGGGACGCCTTCTCGGCTCAGTTGGAGCAGGCGGGTCTCCCTCTCCGCCCCCTGAGCGAGGTTGCGGTGCCGATCGTCGAGGTGGCGGTCGGGATCGCGATGCTCGTGGGGAGGTACACGCGGATCGCCAGCCTCGTCGTCATAGCAATTATGGTCGTGGCAACCTACGCCCACGTTGTCGTCGATGACCCGGAGGTGTTTCCGCTGCAACCGAGCCAGCCGATCGTGCCGCTGATCGTGATCGTGCTGGCGGGGTTCCTGTTCTGGCGAGGTGGCGACCGACCCCAGCGACACTAGTTCTGTTTCGTACTATCTAACCAGCTCAACGGGATCATCGCCATCGTCACTTGGGATGCACCGGCCCTTGGCTCGAAGGCGTCACCCGATCGACGGAGGGAGAAAACCCTACGCCGTCAGCGAATCCCCCGACACGAGAATACGAGGAACCCCCATAGGAAGGAATAGCGCCTCGAGGATAGAATTGACGTGTCGTCACCAACCAACACCGCGGTACCAGTGATACTCAAACACGGTCCTCAAGAAGTTCCCGCCTTCCCACCCGAGGCTTTCGTTGATCGCGAGTTGAGCTGGTTGGTCTTCGCGCGTCGGGTTCTGGCCCAAGTCGAGGACCCCTCTCTGCCGCTTTTCGAGCGCATCAAGTTTGCTGGGATCATGGGGATGCTTCATGACGAGTTCTTCATGAAGCGGATGAGCGGCATCAAGCGGCGCATTCGAAAGAAGTCGTGCTCACGAGCAGTTCGAGGCCTGCCGCGCAGAGCTCGTCCGGCAAGCCGAAGCCCTCGCCGTCGTCATGCGCGAGGAGATTCTGCCAGCGCTGTCAGCCGAGGGCATCCCGATCGTCGACTACAGCGCGGTCGACAGATCCGAGCAGCAGAAACTTCGCGCCTACTTCCAAGAGTCGGTGATGCCGATCCTCACCCCCTTGGCCGTCGACGCCGAGCATCCGTTCCCATTTATCAGCAACGATGCGCTCAACCTCGCCGCAATGCTGCCGACGGATGGCGATAAGCGGGAAACCTTCGTCCGCATCAAGGTCCCGGACAACCGCCCGCGGTGGGTGCCGCTATCAAACGCGTGCGGGTTTGTGCCGCTCGAGCAGATCATCGCTGCCAATCTGGATCTGATGTTCCCCGCCCGGCCACCGAGTCGCGCCTACGTGTTCCGGGTTACCCGCGGAGCGGAGGGCGAACTCGATCTGAGTGCAGATCTCAGCGAAGACGAACTGCACGAGCCGGGAAGCATCGTGCAGCAGGTATCGGCCGAGCTCAAGGCGCGGCGTTTCGCTGGGGTGGTGCGGCTAGGGGTGGCAGCGGACATGCCCGAGGAGATCGTCGCCTGGATCGGCAAGCGCTTGGGTGTCACCGCCGACGATGTGTATCCCGCGAGTGTCTTTCTGGGGATTAATGATCTGCTCAGCCTCGACACCAAAGGTCGGGATGAACTGCAGTTGCCACGACACCACCCGGTGACGCACCCGAAGCTGAAACATCTACCCCGCCTCGACCACGAAGCGATCTTCCATCAGATCCAACGTGGCGACATCCTGCTCCACCACCCCTACGACAGCTTCGACACGTCCGTTCTTCGGTTCATCGAGTCAGCAGCGGTGGATCCGGCGGTGCTAGCGATCAAGTTGACGATCTACCGCACCAGCAAGGACTCACCGATCATCCAGGCTCTCGCCGAGGCCGC
>JBDHIC010000084.1:0-14604 GCA_039589035.1 Gemmatimonadota bacterium
CTTGACGCCGTGATCTTCGAGTAGCTCGAGCAGGCGTGTGATCATGATCTGTCGGATATCCGGCCGGGCCATCAACGGAAACGGTTGGCAGTTGTCGTCGAAGGCGATCAGCACCCGTGAGTTTGGCCCGACGAGCTCGGCGAGCGGCTCCATTCCGACCGGCTGTTCCAGCGCCTCTCTCAGAGCGCGTGGAATGCCGCGCTTGGGAATTCCCTCGATCGCTGGCGGCGGGTAGAGCACGGTCGCTTGATCCGGCAGATCAGCTCCCAGAAGCGTGTTCCCTGAGTATGTCAGGTACTTCATCCTGCGAGCGGCCCGGTCGAGTCGTGGATCTCGAACGCGACCTTTGTGACACCCCGTCGACCGGCCTCGAGCGCACACCGAATCGCCTCGCGGTAATCGCCTAGCGAAAAGCGGGCGCCGACCAGCGGTGCCAGTTGTTGGTCCAACTCGGTAGCGAGCGACAGCGTACGGTCAAAGGTGTCAGGGTCGGCTGTGTAACTGCCGCGCAGCTCGAGCTCCTTGTGCCACATCGCCGTCCAGTCGATTCCACGGGGTACACCGGGCATGCCGACGACGATAACGGTACCCCTGGCTTGGGTAAAGCGCATCGCATCGTCGATCGTGCTTCCCGAACCTACGCAGTCGAAGACGACCTTGGCGCCTCCGATTGCCACCGGTGGACCGATCTCTGGTTGCAAGAGCTCAGCCCCGACCGCAAGAGCCAAGCGACTGCGCATCTCACTGCCAGTCGGTAACACGAGGTCGGCTCCCAGCTGGCGTGCGACCTCTGCCTGGTAGGGGTATTTGGCAACCGCAATCACTCGACAACTTGGTCCGGCGTGTCGCAGCGCCGTGATTGTGAGTGCGCCGATCGCCCCACAGCCCAACACCACGACGGTGTCGTCTTCGGCAAGCGGTGCTTGTTGAACCGCCTTCAGGCAGCAGGCAAATGGTTCGACAAGCACTGCGCCAGAGTCGGACAGCCCACCGGGAACGTGGTGCAGCTGCGACTGGTGGGCGACAAAACCCTGGCTCCAGCCACCGCCAGTGTCACGACAGTACCCGGTCTGGATACCGGCGCCTATCACGCCGCGGGTGACATTCTGACAATGGCCGAAATCGCGGGCCCGACACGCGGCGCAAAGATCGTCGATCCCACGAATGGCGCAGTGAAGGGGTGGGGCAAGACAGACGCGATCGCCTGTTCGCACGGATGTCACATTTCCGCCGGTTTCGTTGACGACACCGACGACCTCGTGTCCGAACACGAACGGGGTCGAGGTCAGCGGTGAGAAATAGGGGCTGCCCTGGGCCGTGATGGTGGCCAGATCAGACCCACAGATCCCGCTCAAGATCGGTTTTACTCGCGTCCAATCGGGACCCGGGAGGGGAAGGGGTTCGACCTCGGTTAGTCGCACCACGCCGAGCCAGGAGGTTCCGATGGCCGGTCGGCGTCGACCGAGCGCTCGGGTGGCCAGAAACCGGGGCACACTGCGTACGTATTCCAGCGCCAGCACAGTGTCGATCAGCGAGCCTGGGGTGTGGTTCCGGGAATAGTGCTATCCCAGACGTAGACCCCCCAGCTGCGGCCGCGGGCACTCTGGAGCAAGCGACGATCGGGGTTGACCACTGCCGGTCGGCCGACCGTCTCAAGCATCGGCACGTCATCCCGGCTGTCAGCGTACGCAAACGATCGCGATAGCGAGATCTGGTTCTCGGCGGCGTATTCCGAAACGGCATCGGCTTTTGCTTGGCCGGCGAGTGGTTGTCCCTCGAGTTCGCCGGTGTGGGCACCGTCCCTAATCGCCAGCCTGACGGCAATGATGTCGTCGGCGTCCAAGTGCTCGGCCACGGGTCGAACGATCTCTGCGAGCGAACCAGAAACCAATACCACGCGATCACCTCGATGCCGGTGCTCGGCCACTTTCGCGATCGCAGCCGGAAGAAGGCGCGGGCGAATGTGATGCTCGAACAGCTCCTCGGCGCGCTGTTGCAACTCTTCTGGAGGCACGGGTCGGTAGATGCGGTAGAACGCTTGCTGGAACGCTTCTCGGCTCAAGGCGTCGAGCGCCAGGTAGTACGGGATTCGCGGCAGAAACGCTGCCGTCCAAAGCTTGCGCTGACCGGACTGCATGGCGGCAGTCCGGATTTCGACGCCATAGCGGACGATGTTGCTTGCGACCAAAGTACCGTCGACGTCGAAAAAAGCTCCGACCTCCTTCATTCGGCTCGACCGCCGGCGCCGTTACCGCTGTCGGGCTCCCGTTGGCCATCCGACATGCTCATGATCGTGTTCCGCACGTCGGCCGCAATCTCGCGGTAGAGCCGGTTGTTCGGAATCCGATGCCCGGCTTTCTCGTACGCATCCATTGTGATGGGATGGCCAAACTCGATCCTGAGCCGTTGCCTGCGGGGCAGATTGCGGCCGACAGGCAACGCGTCGTGGGTCCCGGATATGTAGACCGGGACGATGGGCGTCCTCAGTTCCCACGCGATGAGTCCCAAACCCGGCTTGAACGGTTGGATTTCGCCGCTCCGCGAACGGGTCCCCTCAGGAAAGATCAGCGCCGACTCACCGCTCGTGAGAATCGACTTGACGGTTCTCAGTCCGGCCAGCGATGTCTCTTCGCGTTCGATCGGTACGACGTTCAGAAACGTGCTGAAGAACCACCCTTTGAGCGTCGTGTCAAAGAAATAGTCGCGCGCGCCCAGTACGTGAATGGATCGTGCCGCCTCCGGCCCATGTGCGAGTCGGACGGCGGATAGCACGGCTGGCGCATCGAGATGGCTCGAGTGGTTCGCGGCGAGCAAATACGGTCGCTTTCGCGGCAGCCGCTCAGTGTGGATTAACTCGAGGTCGAAGTACGATGTGTAGAGGGCCTCGAGTCCGCGGCCGGCGGAGCCCAGCAACCAGCGGTCCACAGCCTTGCGCTCTGGGTACGGAAGGGTCGAGCGAAGCGCGGGTTCAGGCTGCGCTGCGACCAGCTTCTCGGGTGCCCGTTTCTCGGGCGCCACGATCGCCAACAGCTGCTCCACCGTCTCGACTTCCGCGGCGGCCTCATCGTCGAGCGTCGCGCCAATCGCGTGCTCGACGAACAAGAACAGTTCGATCGCCCGGAGTGAGTCGAGTCCCAGATCTTCGTACAGATGGGTGGTCGGAGAGATCTCTTCGAGTGGTCGACCCGAGAGGCGCGCGAGTTCGTCGTGCAGCTGGGCCTTGAGTTCGACTCGGCCGGGTCCAGTGGCGACCGTGGGCGCTTCGCGATCAGCGCGCGCGCGCGTGGTGCGCTCGATCCAGCCTCGCAATCGCGTCCGATCGATCTGCCCGTCGTTGGTTCGCGGCAACAATCCTGCCCAGAGGTGAACCTGTTGCAGCCGATGATAGCTCGGCAGTTCGCGTCCCTGCGCCTGGACCTCGCGTTGGATCAGTTTTTGGACTTCGTCAGCCGAAGCGTCAACCAACAGAGCCGGGTCCGGCTCGACGATCGCGTGCACCTCCTCCGTCAGGCCGCTTGGGATTCCGACGACACAAATCTCCCGCACCGAAGGCAGTGCTCGGTAGATGGCTTCCAGATCCATCGGATAGACATTCTTGCCCGCCCCCGTCACGATGACGTCTTTCTTGCGACCCGTGATGTACAGGTACCCGTCGGCATCGACCCAGCCGAGATCGCCTGTGTGGAACCATCCGTCTACCATGACGCGTTCGGTAGCCTCGGTGTTGTTGTAGTAGCCGTTCATCAGACTGGGGCTCTGAACCATGATCTCGCCGACACCCTCGTTGTCCGTGTGATAGAGTCTCAACTCGACGCCCGGCAAAGGCTTGCCACACGAAGCGGGACGGCTCTGGTACAGCGGGTTGACGGTCAGAACCGGAGCTGTTTCGGTGAGTCCGTAGCCCTCGTAGATCGTCAAGCCCATTGCGCGATAGTCCTCGTATAGCTCCGCACCGAGCGCAGACCCACCACTTACGAAGAAACGCACACTGCCGCCGAGCTCCTGGTGAACCCGACTGAAGATCTGACGACCGATGTTGCGGTTAAACGTTCGCTCCCACGAACGGCTTATCTGTTTGGTCGTCTCCATCAGGTTTGAGCGCAGTGGCGATTTTCCAGCGCGCAGCACGCGACGCTCGAGATCGTCGCGAATGAGCGCGTACAACGTTGGCACCCCAAGCATGATCGTAGTGCCGGTCTCACGCATCGCCTCCAGAATCACCTTGGGTTTCAGCGATTGCGCGTAGCTGATCGTCCCACCGTGGTAAATAGGGGTGAGAAATCCGCACGTGAACTCCAATGCATGATAGAGAGGGAGCACCGAAAGCAGTCTGTCGTGTTGGCTGACTGACAGCGTGCGGCTGACGCCGAACAGGTTATTCAAGAAGTTGCGATGTGTGTGAATTGCGCCTCGTGGGTCCACCGCCGTCCCGGTCGTGAAGATGATCGACGCGGGATCGTCGGGTCGCACCCGATCGGCCTTGGTCAAGGCCGGCGGTTCTTTCTCCGCTGGGCGTGTGCTTCTGGGGTAGCTATCGAGGTCAAACGGTTGACAGTTGCGGTCAACGTTTAACACTAGGATCGGCGAGTCGGACCGCTCGTTCTCCTCTAGCCCTTCAGGTGCCAAGCGCTCAAAGCCCGATTCCGAAGCGAGCATCGCCTGCGCGCCGACAAACCGCGCCGTGGACCACACCTCCCGGTGCCATGTCTGGGCATCGAGTGGGACGACAACCAGTCCGATAGACGCCGCGCCCATGTAGGCGACACCCCATTCGGGTTGGTTCTCCGAGTAGAGCACCACGCGATCGCCTTTGTGAAACCCGAGTCTCCGGAACCGCTCGCCGATTTCCTCGGATCGCTCCTTCAGTTCGGCGAATGTGATCTGGACCCACTCGTCATCCCTCTTCATCTGGAGTGCGGTTCGATCGGGAAACTTCTCGGCGGATTGTCTCAACAGATCGTTGATGGTCGATACGGACGCTCGTTGGGTGGCAGCCTCGTCATCGAGCTCCAGTGTCCCCGCGCGCTCTACCTTCAGGATGTGTTTCTTGACCCCGGCTATGTGGACGTGCATGTAGTGGGGCCAGTTGATCCTCGTGACATCGAAGTTGTAAAGATTCCGCTCTTCCTCGGTCAGTCCCTCGAGCAGTCGCATCGTGTTGTCGACCTTGAACTGGCAATCGAGGTTCAGATACGGTTCGTACAGTTCGCCGTAGTAGTAGAGAGTCTCCATCGCGGCGAGGCGGGCAGCGAGTCGGCGTCGATACTTCTGACTTTGCTTGTTCAGCACGCCCCAGGCGACCAAGCGTCGGAGGATGCGCTCGAATCGTTTGAGTGGCTCGGCCTTGGCCCGATACATCAGCCGGAACTGTTCCGGTTCTGGGAACGTCAGCGGCTTGACTCGGATTGGCTGGTCGTTCCTGTCGAGCATCGGATTCGCGGTGAAATACCGCACGATCAGATCGTGCAGGCGACCCATGGTGACGGGATTGCGAGACCCGGTAGCCACCTGATAAATCGCTATCCCGCGCTCCTGGACCAGCTTCGGCATCGCCGCCAAGATGGTATTGACGACCATGTCGGCCGGGACGAGGTCGAGCGTCACCTTGGGGTTCAACGGGAGGGACCGTAGGCGTCCTTTTCCGATGGCTGCTATCAACGGGTCAGCCATTCGTAGTCCGTCCAACCAGCCAGGGCTGGGCTCAGCCAGGCTGCTCTCGATGATCGCCGGTCGCACGACTGCGACCGGCAAGTCGCCACGCTGTCTGAGGACGACCTGTTCGCCGAGCGCTTTGCTGTAGGTATAGGTGTCGTTCCAGCCTCGTTGGCGTGCCCACTTCATGCCTTCTTCCGTCAGCCGGTTCTGAATCCATCGGCTGCGGAGATTCTGGATCATCTCACGTCGTGGCTCGGCCCGCCCGGCACCGCGGCCGCGTCGGCGTTGGACCAGTGCTTGGACTAGCTCGCGGCGCACGTCGGCACCCTGGCCCTGTTCGCGGACCGCCGTGATGATCTCTCGGATGCGGGCGATATCGCGTTCTGGGTCCGTGAATTGACGCGGCGGGAACGGTTCGTCAGACTCGGCAGCGTGGTGAAACGTTTCAGAAACGGGCTCGTCTGTCGCCCCGCAGACGTAGGCTGTCGAGACGTGAATGAGGACAGCCCGCTCGCAGGAAGCGGTGAAATCGGTCACCCGCCCCGCCCCCAGCGTGTTCAAGTCGAGGGCGTCGTCCAGCGGCGCGTCGAACGAAACCACCGCGGCGCTATTGATTACCACGTCTAGTTCGCGTTCGAGTTGAGCCCGGACGTCGGGATCGATTCCCAAGCCGTCCTCCGATATGTCGCCAGCTACGGCGTGGAGTTTTTGAGCCAGGAAGCGTTCCAGTTGCTCGCCGTGCCGATATCGCAGCCGATCAAAGACGCTGGACTGAAACAGCTCTCGTCGAAGCCTCTCAGCGGGTGTCTGGACCCGGCCGCCGAACTTCCGCTTGGGCCGAATCAGCACGTTGATGCGTTCGACGTCGGGTGCCGCCCAAAGGATCTTTTCGACCAATGGTTGACCCAAGAACCCGGTGGCCCCAGTAACGAGCAGCTGTTTACCACGCAGGAATTCGGAGATCGTGTCCACCCGGGTCAACCTCCGTTTGATGACGACGGGCCCACGACGACCCTGAGCGATCGTGGTACCACTGAAGCCTCGAGCGGTGAGCTGCCAATCACGTCGCCGTCGAACATCTTCGGCATTGGCTCCGATGACGTGATGCGCACCGTCCGCGACTGGTAAAGCGTGAAGCTAGGATGGTCGAGGTGTTTCCCGCGATAGACCTTGGGAAAGTTGAGCATCAGGTCAAGACGGCCGATATCGTCAACCACGACGACATCCAACAACCCGTCGTCGATCTCCGCGCCCGGGGCCATATGGAGCCCACCACCGGTGTAGGGCGTGTTCTGAATCATGACCGCGACGGACTCCAGCTCCAAGGTTTGATCGTCCAGCTCGATCACGAGGTGCGCGGGACGTAAGCGGTACAGACCCTTGTAGACGGAGACAAAAAAAGCCGGTGGTCCTCTGAGCCAACGAGCCCGATTGGCCGCGTCGGCTACGATCGTCGGGAAGCCGAGACCGAGTACGGAGATGAAGTGACGATCGCGTTCGCGACCGACATCGATCGCCATCACGGATCCACTGATCGCCAAGTCGAGCCCAGCCTCGATGTCGTTGAGCGGGAGGCCTAGGCTCCGGGCGACGTCGTTGCCGGTTCCCACCGAGACGACCGCCAACTCGGTGTCGGAACCGACCAGCCCTTCCACGACTTCCCCGACCGTCCCGTCACCGCCCATGACTACCAGGCGCGCTTCGGCCGCCTCCGCCGCGCACCGGGCCAGCTCTGTGGCATGGCCGGGGTGTTCGGTTAGGACCGGTCTGCAATCAAGGCCGCGGCGCCGGATAATGCGTGCGAGCTGCGCTACGTTCTTCTCGCCCCTCCCGTGCCCGGCGCGCGGGTTCGCGATGATCTTCATGGCAGGCGAATCAAGATTGTCGTGCTGATTGAGCGCGATCCCGAGCTGGGTCGGCGTGCGTCAACCGCCGCGGCGGGGATGCTCTCTCCCCAGATGGAGGCCGCCGAGGGGTTGCTGGCCGAGAGCTCGGCTCGAGCCGAGGCGATGCTCGCATTCTGTCTCGCCGGGCGGGATTGGTACCCGGGCCTGGTCGAGTCGCTCACTCGCGAAACGGGACTGGAGATCGAGTACCGAGCCCGCGGCACGCTCGTGGTCGCGACTGATCCGACACGGGCAACGGCGCTGGCGACGGCCGCCGCCGCCCACGTGGCTCGTGGCTTGGTGGCTGAGTTCGTCAACGCTGACCAGGCCCGCCGGCTGGAGCCCTCGTTGGCGGCCACTGTCGAGGGCGGGCTGTTGCTGCCCGACGACCACCAGGTCGACGCTGTGGCGCTGGTCGGCGCGGTCGCTCGGGCCGTTGCCGCTGATCCTCGCATACGGCTCGAGATGAACTGTCGGGGGGTTGGGATCGACACCGCGGGCGGGCGGGTGACGGGCGTTCGGTTGGAGCGACCGGGTCGCGCCACCGACTATCAGACGGCGAGCCTGGTAGTGATCGCTGCGGGGGCGTGGAGTGAGAACGTCGCCGGTTTGCCGCGGCGGCTCGGCGTGTTGCCGGTCAAGGGCCAGATGGTGGCGGTCGATGGCCGTGCGGCGGGCTTGACGCACACCGTGGGTGGGCCCGGCGCGTACTGCGTGCCACGCGGTGACAGCCGGGTCCTGATCGGTGCTACGGTCGAGCGTGCCGGGTTCGATGTCACCGTAGACGAGGCGGCTATCGCCGGGCTGGTGGCGGCTGCCGCCGAGTATGTACCGGTACTCGAACGCGCGGATCGGCTGAGCACCTGGGCGGGGATCCGACCGGGTACGTCGGACGGGCTCCCCATCGTCGGTCCCGATCCAGACGTGGAGGGGCTGGTGTACGCTACCGGTCACTACCGCAACGGCATCCTGCTCGCCCCGATCACGGCCGCAGCGGTGGCCGCCTTGGCGGGCGGTTCGGCGCTGCCGGTCGATCTGGCACCGTTCTCTCCGGCTCGCCTCCGCGATCCCCAATAGTCCGCTCGAAACGGTTAGTTCGTCGTCGTACTAACGCCGATAGCCCGTTGCGCCGTCGATAGCGGCCGCAATACCTTGATCGCCATCAAATCGCATTCGACAGCCACTGCCCAGCCGCCGATCTCGACGGCGGAATGGGTCGCGCCCGGGCTCTCCCGGGCGGGGGTCCAGGTCCTCCGGTTGGGCCGCGTGGGATACCGGCAAGCGTGGGCGCTCCAGCGCCAGATGCTGGCCACCCGCCGACAGCACCGGATCCCGGACACACTCCTGCTGCTGTCCCATCCACCGGTCATCACCATGGGCCGCGGAGGCCGAGCCGAACATTTGGTGGGATCGCTCCGCGAGCTGTCGGCGCGCGGGATCGAATTCGTCGAGACCGATCGCGGGGGCGACGTCACGTTTCATGGGCCCGGTCAGGTCGTTGGGTACGCGATCGTCGATCTCACGCAACGAGAACGCGACCTGCACCGATATCTGAGGGACCTTGAGGAAGTCGTCGTGCGGGCATTGGCAGAATTCGAGATCGACGCCGGCCGCGTCCCTGGTTTGACCGGCGTTTGGGCCGCGGATGCCAAGCTGGCTGCTATCGGGGTCCGTGTTTCGAAGTGGATCACCCACCACGGGTTCGCGCTCAACGTCGACACCGATCTGTCGTACTTCGACCTGATCGTTCCGTGTGGAATCGCCGACAAGCGGGTCACATCGATGAATGAGCTGCTGGGACGCAACGTGAGCCATGAAGCGGTCCAAGACGCGCTCGCGCGTTCGTTCTGTGACGTGTTCGGGTCGCCCGGAAAATGACGCTCGACTCCGCGACCCGTCAGCGGCGACCCGACTGGCTCAAAATCCGGGCCGGTGGGGGGTCTCACTACGTGGGCGTCAAACAGGTCGTCCGCGAGCAAGGCCTGCACACCGTTTGCGAGGAAGCCCACTGTCCAAACCTCGGCGAGTGTTGGGGGCACGGGACGGCCACGTTCATGATCCTCGGTGACACCTGCACCCGTGGGTGTCGGTACTGCGCCGTCAACAAGGGGATGCCCACTGAGCTCGACCTCGAGGAGCCAAGCCGACTGGCGGACGCCGTCGTTCGGATGGGGTTGTCGTACGTGGTGATTACCTCGGTCGACCGTGACGATCTCTCCGACGGCGGAGCCACTGTTTTTGGTGACTGCATCGGCCGGATTCGTGAGCGATCCCCGGGAACGGTAGTTGAGACGTTGGTGCCGGATTTTCAGGGTAACCCGAGTGCGCTCAGAACCGTACTCGACGCTCGGCCGGAAGTGTTCAATCACAACATCGAAACCGTGCCCCGACTCTACCGGCGGGCGCGTGGCGGGGGTGTGTACGAGACCTCGCTCGAATTGCTGCAGCGCGCCCGCGCCTGGGCGCCGTGGGTAGTGACGAAGACCGGCATGATGCTGGGTTTGGGTGAGGAGACGGCCGAGGTCTTGACGGTGATGCGCGACTTGGTTGAGCGACGCGTCGACATCTTGACGCTCGGTCAGTACCTACGCCCATCCGAGTGGCACCTGCCGGTGCACCGATTTGTTCATCCCGACGAGTTTCAGGAGCTCGCCCGGCAAGGCGAAGCGATGGGGTTTGCCCATGTCGAGGCCGGTCCGCTAGTTCGAAGCTCCTACCGCGCCGACCGCCAACTGCTCCGAAGTCGGCTGGCGAGCGGTCTGACGAACCTGGCTCAGACCGGCTGAGCGCCGAGGCATCCCGATGGCCGAACAACGGGAAACCGAGCTTTCCTTCCCCGCCAAGTATCGCCTAACCGGCGAGATGGAGGGTTGCACCAACGAGCAAAAGCTCGAGCTGTTCGAACGTTTGTTGAAGACGCGCGAGTTCGACGCTCGGATGCGAAAACTATTCCGCCAGGGACGCTTCGAGGGGACGTTCTACTCTCAGATCGGACAAGAAGCGTGCGATGTCGTGATCGCGTATCAACTCCATCAGCGAGATTTTGTAGGGCCTTCACACCGTGACTTGGGTGCCTCGACGGGCAAGGGAGTGCCGCTCAAGAATCTCGCGGCTCAGGTCTACAACCGCGTCGACTCGCCAGATGGCGGTCGGTACACGGCGTGTCACTACTGGCACCCGGAGTTCTGGGTGATGAACCCGTCCACGTCGATCGTCATGAACTGGGTCGCTGCCACCGGCGCTGCATTTGGCTACAAGATGCTCAAGAAAGACAACGTGGCGGTGGCGTTCTGCGGCGATGGGGCTACGGCTCACGGTGACTTTCACGAAGCGTGCAATTTCGCCGGCGTTCATCGGCTGCCGATCGTCTACGTCGTTCAGAACAACCTCTGGGCGGAGTCACTGCCGGTCGCGCTGACCACGGCGCTCACGGATCTGAGCCACCGCGCTGACGCGTACGGTTTCCCAGGCATTTCAATCGATGGCAACGATGTCGTTGAAACTTGGAACTTGACGCGTGAGGCGCTGAAGCGTGCGCGCAGCGGGGCAGGTCCGACGCTGATCGAGATGAAGACCTACCGCTGGCACGGCCACTCCGATATCGACCCGGCGGATTACCGTTCCGACGATGAGGTTGCGCACTGGATGGAGCGCGACCCGATACCGCGATACGAGCAGTACCTCCGCGAGCTAGAGGTTCTAAGCGACGACGCTCTGGCCGAGGTGCGCACGCGGATCGAAGCCGAGATCGAGGAAGCGGTCGACTTTGCCGAGAACAGCCCGCGTCCGGCTCCTGATGGGTACCTGAGCCACGTTTACGCTGAGGAGTATCCCGGATTTGACTTCGGTGATCGTAATCCTGGCGACGCCAATGGCTGAGATCACCTACATCGACGCCATCAACCGAACCCTGCACGAAGAGATGGCACGTGACGAGACGACGTTCCTGATCGGTGAGGATACTGGCATCTATGGTGGCGTCTTCAAGGCCACGCGGGGTTTGCTGGAGGAATTCGGTCCCGAGCGGATCATCGATAGCCCGATCTCGGAATCACTGATCGCCGGAATGACCGTCGGAGCGGCGATGGTCGGTTGCCGACCGCTGCCCGAGATCCAGTTCGCAGATTTTATCAGTCCGGCTTTCGACCAGATCGTGCAACAGGTGGCGCGTTACTATTGGCGCACCAATGGTGCGTTCGAGATGCCGATTACCCTCCGCTGCCCTTACGGTGGCGGCGTCGGCGGCGGTGTCTACCACTCACAGTCGAACGAAGCGTGGTTCATGAACACCCCCGGGCTGGTGATGGTCGCGCCGGGATCCGTGCGTGACGCGGCTGGCCTGCTCCGCTCAGCGATCCGCAGCCAGGATCCGGTACTCTATTGGGAACACAAGAAGCTGTATCGATCCTTGAAGGACGATCTTCCGGATGGGGATGAAACGCTCACCCCGATCGGCGTGGCCGAGGTTGTGCGAACCGGATCGCACGTAACCGCGATTTCGTTTGGCTACACCCTCCAGCTGTGTATTGAGGCGGCCGATCAACTGGCCGATGAAGGCATTGAAGTCGAGGTGGTCGACCTCAAGACGTTGCTCCCGCTCGACAAGTCGACGGTGATCGAGTCGGTCGCCAAGACCGGCAAGGCGGTGGTTGTGCACGAGGCTCCAAAGGTGGGCGGGATCGGTGGCGAGATCGCCGCCATACTGGCCGAGGAGTGTTTCTGGGAGCTTGATGCGCCGATCACTCGGGTAGCGGGTTACAACACATCATTCCCGGCAGCCCGAACGATGGAAGAGCACTACATGCCATCGACGGTTCAGGTCGCCGCCGCGCTGAAGACCGCGGCCCAGACGTGAGTCGCGAGCGAATGGTGATCACACCTCGAATGGAGGCCAAGCGATGCCGTTAGAGATCACGGTGCCATCACTCGGCCAAAGTGTACCCGAGGCTGTCGTCGGGCAGTGGCTCAAAGAGATTGGCGATCCAGTCGCGACTGACGAAGCGGTGGTCGAGCTCGAGACCGACAAGATCAACGTCGAGGTTACAGCGTTTAAGGGTGGGACGTTGGCCCGGATCGATCGGGGCCCAGGCGAAGTCGTGGCCGTAGGGTCGGTGTTGGGAGTGATCGCTGAGGAAGGTGAAGACGCCGCCGAGATCGCAGCCTCTGGTCTAGGCGCTGCGGAAATCGCTGCCGAGCCAGAGGCCGTTCCCACCCCGCAAGAGCCAGTCGTCGCGACCCCTCCCGGCGCCGCTGAGGCGATCATCCCTGAAGGTGTCAAGACATCGCCCGCCGTTCGGAAGCTCGCCCGAGACCACAAGCTCGACTTGGGCCAGATCGCTGGAAGCGGACGCGGCGGTCGGGTGACAAAAGACGACGTCTTAGCGCACGTGGGGTCAGTTCCAGCCGCACCGGTGGTCTCACCACCGGCCACCCCAACACCCGCGCCGACGCCAGCTCGCGATTACGCCGCCGATGAACCGATCGAGCGCGTGCCGATGACACCGATACGCAAGACGATCGCGCACCGGATGGCGGAGTCAAAGCACACCGCGGCTCATGTCACCACCGTCGACGAGTGTGACTTCGGCGCGTTGATCGAGTTGCGAACTCGGATGAAGGAGGCGTTCGTCGCCGAGCACGGGTTCAAGCTCACGTACATGCCCTTCATCATGAAGGCCGCGATCGCGGCGCTCAGGGAGTTCCCGCAGGTGAATGGTTCGATCGATGAAGAGGACATTGTCTATCATCATTACTACCACATCGGCGTCGCCGTTCATACCGAACCCGGCCTCGTCGTCCCGGTCGTGAAGCACGCCGACCGGCGATCGGTGGTCGAGATCGCGGGAGCGATCGACGATTTGGCCACCCGAGCGCGCGAACGCAAGCTCGATATAAGTGATATCCAGGGAGCTACGTTCACCCTCTCGAACGCGGGCGGATTCGGGGCGCTGTTGACTACGCCGATCATAAGTCAGCCGGAATCGGCGGTGCTCGGGATCCACAAGATCCAGGAGCGACCGGTGGCGATCGACGGCAAAGTCGTGATCCGGCCGATGATGTGGTTTGGCTTATCGTACGATCACCGACTGGTGGATGGGACACCGGCGGTTCAGTTCTTGAGACGAGTCTGCGTGTTGCTCGAGGACCCGGAACGGCTTCTCTTGGAGGCTTGATGTTCGTCCCTACGATGTCGACAGCGTCACACCATGCCGGATAACGAAACCGACTTCAACGTCGATCTGGCGATCATCGGGTCCGGCCCGGCAGGCTACGTGGCAGCGATCCGAGCTACTCAGCTCGGACTCACCGTGGCGTGCATTGAGCGCGAAGCGTTGGGCGGCACGTGCCTCAACGTCGGTTGCATCCCGTCCAAAGCGCTCCTTGATACGACCGAACATTTGGCTTGGATCCGCGAAGGTGCGGGGAAGGTTGGGATCGTCGTTGGTGACGTAGCGGTTGATTGGCCGAAAATGCAGAAGCATCGCAAGCGAGTGGTTTCGGCCAGCTCGAAAGGCGTGGCGTATCTGTTTCGCAAGAACGGTATCGAGCATCTCGAAGGCGAGGGTGGGTTCGTCGAACCGGGTCTGATCGAGGTTGCCGGTCCAGAATCGACACGCCGCGTGCGCGCGACTTCAACCGTGATCGCTACCGGATCGGCGCCGATCGCGCTACCTGGAACGCCCTTCGATGGCCAACGGGTGATATCCTCGACCGAGGGTTTGGCGATGGACCATATCCCCGCGTCGATGATCGTCGTTGGCGGCGGGTACATCGGCCTCGAGATGGGCTCTGTCTATCAGCGCGTTGGATCGCAAGTGACGGTCGTCGAAGCGCTGGAAACGATCCTTCCCGGGATGGACGCCGAGTTGGCGGCAGAAGGGTTTAAGGTGTTCACCAAACAGGGGCTCGACATCCGGACTTCGACGCTCGTCACGAAAGCGAACGTGACCGACCGAGGTGTAGAAGTCGAGCTGTCGGCTGGGGACGAGAGCGAGATCGCGTCGGCTGACGTGATGCTGGTGGCGATCGGGCGACGACCGGTGACCGATGGGCTCAATCTCGA
>JBDHIC010000085.1:0-7830 GCA_039589035.1 Gemmatimonadota bacterium
GCCAAGCTTACCCAGGTTGGGGCCGTTGAGGACGAGGACGTTCATCCGATCGTCTCGTCCACCCACGCGCGAACGGTGGCGTCGTCGATCGGCTGAATTCGAACCTCCCCTGGCGCAACCGGCAGCACGACGTGCAACGCGTCATCGACGCGCTTTTTGTCTTGGCGCAGAGCGTCCAGCACGCGATCGTGATCCACGTCCGCCGCCACGCGCGTCGGTAGACCGAGAGCCTCGAGCGAAGCCGCGACCTGGTCGGCGAGACCGGACTCCGTGACATCGAGCCGCTCGCCCAGGCGCGTCGCCGCGACGATCCCGATCGACACCGCCTCACCGTGCGTCCACTTTCCGGCGCCCACCATCTCCAACGCATGACCGAGCGTGTGACCCAGGTTCAGCGCTCGGCGGGGCCCGGCCTCGCGAAGATCTTCGTCAACGATCCTCGTTTTCACCGCGATCGCTGCTTTCAAAGCGCTCTCGATCGCGTCCAGCTCTCGTCTGGCGAGCGAATGGGCTTCACGGAAGCAAAACGTGAACAGCTCCGGGTCCTTGATCAACCCGGCCTTGACTACCTCGGCCCAACCCGATCGGTAATCACGTTCCGGCAACGTCAACAAACACAGCGGGTCGACGACAACCGCCTTCGGCAGATAAAACGCGCCGATCAGGTTCTTGACGCCCGCGAAGTCGATCGCGTTCTTGCCGCCGATCGCCGCATCGACTTGTGAAAGCAACGTCGTCGGAAACAGGAACAGTGGCAGGCCGCGTTTGAACGTCGCAGCGGCCAAACCGCCGACGTCGCCCGCAGCCCCACCCCCCAGCACGATCAGTGGCGTGTCACGATCGGCGCCGCGTTCGCGGAGCGCGTTCCAAAGTTGAGCCAGGACGGCCTCGCTTTTCGCTGCCTCACTCGGAGGCAACAGGTGCGGCACGGCCTCCCATCCGACTTTGGCCAAACCTGCTCGCAGAGCGTCTCCGTGCAGTCGCCAGACACGATCATCGGTAGCTACGACAACAGCCCCTGCACTGCGAGTCGCGGGCGTGCGATCGACGACGTGGCTCGCATGAGCCAACGCATTGTGTCCCAACCAAATGGACTCGGCGATCGGCTCCGGGGGCGGCCACTCGAGGGCGCGCACGACATCCACTGCGATCGCTTCCGGCCCACGAACGTTGGCGTTCACGCGATGGGGCAAAGCTTCGTAGCGCGGTTGCCGAGCCGATGCCAGCGCTCGTAGTTGATCGATCGGCGCGCCACCCTCTAGCAGCGGTCGCTCGGTCGAAGTCCCAACTCGATCGGCCAGCGTCTCGACCGGAGCCTCGAGAAAGACCCCCGACCCCCAACCCGCCAACCTCTCCCGACTCGCGGCGTGCTCGAGAGTGCCTCCACCGAGCGCGGCCACCACCGGGCCCGGGTGCTCCACCAGATGCTCCACCGCGGCTTGCTCCAAACGCCGAAAACCGGCTTCGCCCTCGGCTCGCCACACCGCCGCAACGGTGCAGCCGGCGGCACGCTCGACCTCGCGATCGACATCGAAAACCGACCACCCAAGCCAGCCCGCGATCTGTTCGGCCACGGTCGTCTTGCCGGCTCCAGACAGACCCGCCAGGTACACCTTGGTTGAGCTGACGTCGTTCAGGTCAGACCTCCTCCGCCGGAGCTTCGACGGGCTCGGGCGGCGGTGCGGGCGCAGCGCTCAAAGGATCCGGAAGCACTGGAGCACGCCACGGGATCCGCTCCACGTAGCGGTCAAACGCGGAACGAGTGTCGTCCAACCGATCCCCGCCAAGCTTGTCGAGCATCGCCTCGACGATCGTCAACGCCACCATCGCTTCGGCCACCACGCTGCCCGCCGGAACAACGAGCGTGTCCGATCGGATGTAGCGGCATTCGGTTTCCTCACCGGTGGCTAGATCGACCGACCGCAATGGTCGTCGCTGGGTAGCGATCGGCTTGAAGAACGCTTTGACGACAATCGGCTCTCCGTTTGAGATCCCGCCCTCGATCCCGCCGGCGCGATTCGTCCGCCGGGCGACACCATCCTGCCAGAAGAGCTCGTCTTGAGCATCGCGGCCGAAGTCCAACGGCGTCTCGGTTCCGTCGCCGATCGATGTCGCTTTGACCGACTGAATCGACAAGATCGCGCGAGCGAGTGACGCCTCGAGCCGGCGATCCCACTGCGCATACGATCCAAGCCCGGGAGGCACGCCCAGCGCCACCACCTCGGCCACCCCACCCAACGTTTCCTGCCGCTCTCGCGCGGCCTCGATCCTGGACAACATCTCCTGTTCTACCGACCGATCCGCGCAATAGAGCGGCGAACGATCGCGCTCCGCGACGAGTTCTCCCCAGTCCGATCGATTCGGTGATGCGTGCACGCCACCAACGACGACGACGTGGCCGAACACGGCGATGTCGAACTCGCGCAAGAACGTGTGCGCGACCGCGCCCAGCGCGACCCGCATTGCTGTCTCACGTGCGCTGGCCCGCTCGATCGCCGGATTGGCATCGTCAAAACCGTACTTCAACATTCCAGTCATATCGGCATGTCCAGGTCGAGGCACGGTTCGCGGTGGCTGTTTGTCATCCGCGATCTGACCCCGATTGGTGATCGACATGCCGATGGGCGCACCCGTCGTCTCGCCTTTCCAGAGGCCGCTGACGATGCGCACGCGGTCACGCTCGATGTTCATGCGAGCTCCGCGTCCGACACCCCCCTGGCGCCGCCACAAGTACCCATCGATGTCGTCAGGCGAAAGCGGGAGCCCGGCCGGAATGCCCTCCAGAATCCCGATCAACTCCTCGCCGTGCGATTCGCCGGCGGTCATGTACCTCAACATCGAGGGGCTAGCTCCTTCTGTGCAGCGGTTCGAAAGTCGTTGGCGTAACCAGCGGCAGCGCGCGGCTCGTCGTCGATCACCAGCGCAGCTGCCAACGCGGCCTGATGAACGAGCATTCCGACGCCGTTAATCGCGCGCGCACCCTCGTTCGTTGCCAGCTCCAGGAACCGGGTGACCGGCGGATCGTAGTTGAGATCCACCGCCACCGCGTTCGGGAACCAAGCACGGTAGGGTATTGGCGGTTCATCGCCGGCCTGCCGGCCGAGCGGCGTTGCATTGACCACGATCGTCGGTGACTCCAACAGATCGAGCGCATCCCAACCGACGCACCCGCACTCTTCGCATCCGGCCACCGACCGCTCCGGCGACCGACTAATGAACGTAACGCGAGCACCAGAATCGGCGGTCGCACGCGCCACTGCTCGCCCCGCGCCACCGGTCCCCAACAACGCGATCCCTTGACCGGTCACTGAAACGTCAGCCTCCTCCAAGCTGCGCAGGAACCCGTAGCCGTCGGTCGTCTCGCCCCGCCAGCCACCGGGTTTGCGCACCACGGTGTTCACCGATGCGATTCGCTCGGCCGTCGAAGACAACCGGTCACAACGTGCCGCTGCCGCTTCCTTATACGGTGCAGTCACATTGAACGCATCGACGTCAGAATCCCAGATCGCCTCCCAAGCCTCTTTGTCGCCGGGCTCTACAGGGTACCTTTCGTACTCGATCTCCAGTCCGCGTTCCTCGCCCATCGTTTCCCACAACTCCGGGCTCAAGCTGCCCGCCAACGGCCAGCCGACGATCGCCAAACGGTAGCTGGGCTTGGCCTTAGACACGAGCAGACACCCCCACGCATGATGCAAAGTCGGCCAGGAAAGACGGGTACGAGACGTCGATCCACTCGGCACCATCGAGCGTACTGCCACCGGTCGCCAGCGCGGCCGCGACCGCCAAAGCCATCCCGATCCGATGATCACCCATGGCGTCTAATCGCGCTCCCTCGAGCGCTGTTGGACCGCGGATGTCGAAGCCATCGGCAGCGATCTCGATGTCGGCCCCCATGCGCGCCAATCCGCCACCGATGGCCTCGATCCGATCGCTCTCTTTGACTCTCAGCTCGCTCGCTCCACGAACGCGCGTCAGACCCTCGGCTTGTGTGGCGACCACCGCGGCCAACGGCAACTCGTCGATCGTCCTGGGAACGATCTCAGACCTCACGTCGATCCCCGAAAGCCCCGCCCCCGTGACACGCACCTCGCCATAGGGCTCGGGCTCGCTAACTGTAACTGTCGTCTCGACCTCTGCCCCGAACGCACGAAGGAGATCCAAAAACC
The DNA here is from genome assembly GCA_039589035.1 of Gemmatimonadota bacterium. Taxonomy (GTDB): domain Bacteria; phylum Gemmatimonadota; class Gemmatimonadetes; order JACCXV01; family JAHWKZ01; genus CAMYLR01. Next base: position 4,167 of record JBDHIC010000085.1, read on the forward strand.
CGGTGCGCGTCGGGTTGAGCCCGACCCCCTCGACGACGACCTCGCTACCCTCGCGCGCCGCGGCCAGCGCCAGAAACGGGGCCGCGGACGACAGGTCTCCGGGCACATCGATATCCAAAGCGTTGAGCTCTCCGGCGCATACGCGGGCTTCCCTTTTACGGGTCTCGATGCGCGCGCCCATCGCGGCCAACAACCGCTCGGTATGATCACGGCTAACAGCGGGCTCGATCACCGCAGTCGACCCATCAGCTGCCAGCCCGGCCAACAACAGCGCGGTTTTGATCTGGGCGCTGGCGATATCAAGTTGATGCTCGGCACCGGTCAGCGACCGACCGGTGACCGTCATCGGCAACGTGTCGGCGGGCTCGATCTCGGCGTTCATCCGACGCAGCGGCTCGACCAACCGCCGCATTGGCCGCCGCGAGAGGGATCGATCCCCAATCAACTTGACCGGCGCGGACGCGCGCGGGGCCAACAACCCAAGCAACAGGCGGGCGGTGGTTCCGGAGTTGCAACAATCGATTGAATGTTGTGCGCGCCAACCACCGCCACCGGTGACCCGGACACTGTCGTCGCCCAATCGCTCGATCAGCACGCCCAACGCTTCGAGCGCATCGAGCGTCGATCCGATGTCGGCTCCTGGAGCCACTCCGCGCACCGTTGCTGTGCCCTTGGCGATCGCGTTCAAAACCAAAGCGCGATGGCTGATCGACTTGTCGCCAGGTACCCGAACCCGCGACCGGACGCATCCGACCGGTCCCAGCTCCACCCGATTCATACCTCGGCCAGGTGCGGTCTCAACGCTTCCCGGACCCGGACCAAATCACCCATCATCTCTGTGAACTGAGCGAACGTGAGACTCTGGGGGCCATCCGAAAGCGCGCTCTCCGGATCGGGGTGAACCTCGACCATGACCCCATCGGCACCAGCCGCCAACGCGGCGACCGCCAACGGTGCCACTAAATCGCGACGCCCGGTGGCATGGCTCGGATCGACGACGACGGGGAGATGAGACAACTGCTTCAGCAGCGGCACAGCAGCGATGTCGAGGGTGTTTCGCGTGTAGCGTTCAAACGTCCGGATTCCGCGCTCGCATAGCATTACGTTGGCATTTCCCTCCGCCACGATGTACTCCGCAGCGAGCAGAAACTCCTCCAAGGTTGCGCTCTGCCCGCGCTTGAGGAACACCGGTCGATCGCTCTTCCCGACTCGGCGAAGGAGACGAGAGTTCTGCATGTTGCGTGAGCCCACCTGAAGTATGTCCGCGAACTCACCCACCTTTTCGACATCCTCAGCGCCAACCACCTCGGTGATGATCGCGAGCCCCGTCTCCTCGCGCGCACGGGCCAACAGCTCCAGTCCCTCGACCTCCATGCCCTGAAAGGCGTAGGGGGACGTTCGAGGCTTGTAGGCGCCGCCACGCAGAACGTTTGCGCCCTGGGCTTTGAGAAAATGCGCGCACTCTAGGATCTGCGACTCCGACTCGACCGCGCACGGTCCGGCAATAACCGTGAAACCACCATCGCCGATAGTAAACCCGCTACCTCGTACCACCGTATCCTCCGGCTGGAGCTCGCGACCGACGAGCTTGAAGGGCCGTTCCACCGGCACGACGTCCTCGACGCCCTCGAATGCGCGCAGTCGATCGATCGGGATACGCCGCTCTTCGCCGAGAAGCCCGATTACGGTGCGCCCATCGCCGCGCACAATCCGCCCGATCGTGAGACCTTGATCCTGGATGAAATCGACCAGCTCACCCATCGTCTCGATCGAAACGCCAGGTTTCAGTATCACGATCATCTTGGCTTTCCCGTCTCGATCAAGTCACGCCGCAGTGCAGCCGCAGCACCCAAGTAGCAATGCCTTGGTTCGGGTTCGCCGGCGTTCGTCGGGACCAACATCAGCACGCGGACGATTCGGGGCAGGTCGCCTTCGGTTGCGATCTCCTGCGCACCCAGGAGCGGCACGTCGAGCCACCCCAGGCGACGGGCGCCGGCAGCGGCATGAGCGGCAGTCAGGTCCGGCGTCTGCGTGACCCAGATCGCGATCGCCGAGCGCGGATCAACCTCATTTCGCTCGACCATCGTGCGCAGCAGCTCGGCGGTCGCCGATTCGATCCCGTCGATCGTATTCTCTCCAACCTGGATCGCACCCCGGATCCCGACCATCGTGTGGTTCCCCTGTCCACTCATATCTCCCGAGGAAGTTCGCTTTCGGTCCGCGTACCGGCCACGCTGACCGGTGGCGGCCCTCAAACGGCGCCTGGCAGGTTGCCGAGATCGGCTCGCAAACCACACTCCGGGCTAAGGGCAGGGGTGGTGGCCGTTCTCCGCCCTAGTGGAATCCGTTTACCTACAGTCGGCAGACGGTTACCGTTGGCCCGGGGAACCCGCGTACAAAGCAGCGTAAGTCCTAGACTGGCATAGAGGGTGCGGCTGTTGACGTCGACTATGATCGGTGGCGCGTTGAGACTTCTCAGGTTAGTAGCCAACCCTCGTCCCAGCTTGGTGCTGGGGGTCGTGGTTTGCGTGGTTCTGTCGTGCTCGAAGAGCTCGTCCCCGTCCGGGCCAGGCGATCCCGATCCACCGCAGGGCCAGATCTCAATCTCGGCCACCTCGCTCAATTTCTCGGCGCAGACCGGCAGCCTGCCGATCATGCTCCAGAACGGCACGACCGCCACGGTTTCATGGCAGATCGATTTTACGACCCCATGGTTATCAGCGACGCCGACAACCGGAACGCTGTCGCCAGGCGAAACAATGGTAACCGTCACTGTCGATCGTTCCGATCTCCCGGTTGGGACGCACACCGGACAGTTCCAAGTCAGCTTTGGCGAAGTCGTTTTCTCAGTCTCGGTCGTCGTCGAGAATCCAAGTCAGGGGGTCGCGGAGATCTCCCCGTCGCTGGTATCACTTGGCCCGACCGACAATTCAGGATTGTTCCAAGTTTCCAACTCCGGGACCGGCTCGTTCTCGTGGTCGATATCAGGACCGAGTTGGGTGACGGTTACTCCGTCGTCCGGAACATTGACCAGCGGCGCAGCGATAACGATCCTGGCGACGCCGAATCGCTCGGGGCTGACGCCCGGAACACACCAAGCCACGCTCGCTCTTTCATCTGACGGTGGGGCGGCGACCGCTACGCTATCGGTCGAGGTCACATCACCCGCCAGTCTCAGCGTCTCGCCGACGACGGTCGATTTCGGTTCGACGTCGACCTCCGAATCGATCACGCTGACAAACAGCGGTGGCAGCAGCCTCAACTGGACGATCCAATCCGGCGCTGCATGGCTGACCGCCGCCAGTTCGGCCTCGCAGCCGGCAGTTACCAAACCCAGGTACAGGTATCATCCAACGCCGGCGCGCAGTCGGTCACCGCCAACTTGGAGGTTGTGACCGCACCACCGCCGCCACCGCCGCCACCGCCGCCACCACCGCCACCGCCGCCACCACCGCCACCGCCACCACCGCCGCCGCCACCACCATCAGTGGCGCTCGAGGGGGATGTGGTGCACCAGTTCACCGGCGCGCCGATGGCCAACTTGACGGTCGACTTCGCAGGTGGATCGGCAGTAACAGATGGAAGCGGTCACTTTGTGATCGCCGGTACCCCGTCGACCTCGCTGCAAGCGCTCGACTTCACGGGTTCTTCGATCCACAACCGG
>JBDHIC010000086.1:0-9177 GCA_039589035.1 Gemmatimonadota bacterium
CGCTCCGCCGCCGGCCGCCGGGCCGTTGATCGCCGCCAGCACCGGCTGGTCGAGCGCGCGGATCGCCGTCACCACGTGCTCGCCGGCGCGGAGCAGCTTCTCGAAGTCGGCGCTGTTCCGGGATTCGATCAGCTCGCGCAGGTAATCGACATCGGCGCCGGCGCAAAACCCGCGGCCGGCACCGGTCACGACGATCGCGCGAATCGCCGGATCGCCACCCAGCTCGGTGATCGCCTCACCGACCAGGTCACGCATGTCACCGGTGAAGGCGTTCAGCTTTTCGGGCCGGTTGAGTCGTACGATCCCGACCGAGTCGTCGCGTTCGACGAGGACCACCGGCCCGGTTGCGGTCACCGTCTCAGCTCCCACCGTCGGAGCTGCGCTCGACGAGCAGTGAGGTTCCCATGCCGCCGCTGACGCAAAGCGTCGCGACTCCGAGCCGGCTCTCCCGGCGCGCCATCTCGTGGAGCAGCGAAACCACGATCCGCGCCCCGGTGCAGCCGATCGGATGGCCCAGGGCGATCGCCCCGCCGTTGACGTTGACGCGGTTCAAGTCGAGATCGAGGTCCTGGGCCACCGCCAGGACCTGCACCGCGAACGCCTCGTTTAGCTCGATCAAGTCGATGGCGTCGATCGTCATTTCCTGGTGCTGGAGCAGCTCGAGGACCGCCGGTACCGGGCCGATCCCCATCACTGCCGGGTCGACGCCGACGTTGGTCCAATCGACAAGCCGCGCCATTGGCTCGAGCCCCTGTTTTTCCATCGCATCCTCGGCGGCGACAAGCACCGCGGCGGCGCCATCGGTGATCCCCGACGCGTTGCCGGCGTGAACCGTCCCCGCCTCGCGGAACACGGGTGGCAGCTTTGCGAGCTTGTCGAGCGTCACCTCGTCACGCGGGTGCTCGTCGTGATCGAGCCCATCCGGGAAGGGCGCGATCTCGCTCCCCCACCGGCTGGCCTCTCGGGCCGCCTGGCACCGGTGCTGGCTCTCCATGGCGTAGCGGTCTTGCTCGTCACGCGAGATCTCGTATCGATCGGCCAGCGTCTCCGCCGTCTCGCCCATCAGGTCACCGCACAGCGGGCACAAGAACCCGTCGCGGTACATACCGTCGACCAGCTCGCCGTGACCGAGCCGGTATCCCCAGCGAGCGCGCGGGAGCATGTAGGGCGTTTGCGACATCGCCTCGGTCCCGCCGGCGAGCACCAGATCGGTGTCGCCGAGGGCGATCGATTGCCACGCCTGGATGATGGCGATCAAGCTCGAAGCACACGCTTGGTTGATGGTGTGGGCTGGCGCGCTCTCGGGTATGCCGGCGCGGTAGGCGATCTGACGCGCCGAGTTGGGGCCCACGCCGGCCTGGCGCGCATTGCCAAAGATGGTGAGGTCGATCGCTTCCGGGTCGACGTCGGCTCGATCGAGACACGCGCGAGCGGCGTGAGTACCCAAGTCGGCGGCGGTCTTATCGGCCAGTGCGCCGCCAAACTTGCCGATCGGCGTTCGCACTGGGGCGCACAGGAACACGGGGCGATCGTACCGAAACCTCATTGAGTCGAATATCACCCCGCGCCGGAGCGTGTCAATCAGGTACAAAAAAAGCCGCCCGGCATAGGCCGGGCGGCTCTCGACGCGCTGCACGAGACAGCAAAAAAAGTGAGGGCCGGACAAGCCCGAGGCCTGTTTCCTCCTCCGGAGTCCGAGCCGTTCCCAGCCGCGCCCTGCCACTCGACCAAGGTCTCGTGGCCAGCGCCTCCTCTCCTGGGTTTCGCCTCCCTTTCAGAGGTCATCCCGGTGAGCAAGTAGCGCGGGCATTGGTTTCGCGCTCCCCCTTCGTCGTTAGCTTGCGCCCCGACCTTGGGGTTTTCCTGGCTCACCGATGGCATGCGAAAGTCAAAGACGTCCGCACACCGCCTCTCTGAGGGTTGACTCCCCCTTCAGCGCATGCGGATGCAGGAACCCACTCACCCGGGATTTGCCTCGTCCCGGTTTCGGTGCGACTACAGGGTTTCTCACCCTCTTGCCGCGTTCAGTCTCCCGCGTCCTTCCAGCCTTTTAAGGCCGGTAACGCTCATGGGGTTTTCCCCTTCGGAGCTTTCCCCCCCCGCGGAGCCGTAGCGCCTCTCGGCGCCCGCTGCCCTCTTGTCGTTTACCGGTCTCTGAAAGCAGGTGTAGCCCGCAGGAGCCACATCCCAAATCATTACCGGCCCGACTTCAGGGCCTCGCTCCCCGCGAGAATCCGTCGCGAGCGAACGGGGGTTAGCCGTGCGCTCACTCGTTACTCCCTTGGGGTTTCTGCGCTCTAGGGCATTCCGCTGTTGCGTTGCGCGCAGCGTCCCGCGTGCTCCCCTCGCAGGCTTCGCTTGCGACGCCCAGTGGCGTCGCGCCGGCCTCTCAGGGTTTCGATCCGCAACGTGGTCGGCCCCCCGTCGGGAACCACAACCCTTATGCGCTTTTTGCACCTCGTCTCTGCTCCGTGGCCTTTGAACCGCGTCGTTCCGAGCTTACGCCGACGAGTCGGGTGGCATCGCTGCTCCGGTGACTCGCCTATGGAACGTCCACGGCCCTCCCTGAGGGCCCATGGAGTGAGTGTCGGTGCCAGGCTTCAGGTCGCTATCCGACCCTCGCAGACCATTATATGAACACCCCGTGAAGTCTGTCAACTTATTGCGCTATAAAGAGTTACAAGGTCGACGCTAGGGTCGGACAAGTGCTTCCCAAACGGGTATTTGGCGATCCTCATGTCAAGCTATTTCCTACATCACCACGGTAAGCTAAAGGCGCCGAATCGGTTCCCGCGATCTGTACAGAAGCTTCACAGAATGTCCACAGACGGCGTCTCTTTCTCCACCACTTATCCACGCGTTATTCACAGGCAAGCAGCGGCGCCCGCTTGACAACTCCAGTCGCAAGATGATCTAATAGGCCAAATACTCGCCCATCCGCCGCGCTTTTCCTTCCGCCCCGTCTCGCCGACGGCAACGACTAGGAGGGCACGATGAAACTCGTGTTCCGCGTTTTGGTCGCCGTTCCGGTCTTCGCGCTCAGCAGCGTCTTTCCCTTGACCGCCCAGACCTGGACTGTCTCTGGCTCCGTCGCCGACTCGACGGGCGCCCCTCTGCCCGGCGTCGCGATCGACGCCGAAGACCTCTTTCGCAGCACGCTCAGCGATGCCAGCGGGAGCTACCGGTTGACCGGTCTTCCGGCCGGTACCCATACGCTGCGCTTGCGCTTGCTCGGCTATCAGGAGTTGAGACGCGAAGTCACCGTCGGCCCCGGCGAAACGCCGGAAGCCGATTTCACTCTGCGGCTGGCACCGATCCCGCTCTCGCCGATCCATGCGGTCGTCGGATCGCGCGCCCGACACACTGCGGCAGACGAGCTGGCGGTTCCTGTGGACGTCTACACCTCCGAGGACCTGGTTTTGCAGGGCACCACCGAAACCAGCCAGATCCTGCAGGGGCTCTCGCCGTCGGTCAACTTCCCGCGCCAGACCGTCACCGACGGCACCGACATCGTGCGCCCCTTCACCCTCCGGGGGCTGAGCCCCGACCACACGCTGGTGCTCATCAATGGCCACCGGCGCCACCAAACGGCGCTGGTCAACACCTTCGCCTACGGTACCGGAGCGGGCTCGAGCGGGGTCGACCTGAACGCGATCCCGTCGAGCGCGATCGATCGCGTCGAGGTCCTGCGTGACGGGGCCTCTGCGCAATACGGCTCTGACGCCATCGCGGGCGTAGTGAACCTTGTCCTGAAGGAAGGCGAATACTCTCCGTTCGTGAACGTGTCGGTCGGTGAGTTCGTGACCGGCGACTACGACAACGACGGCACGGCGGTCAACGTCAACGGCGGTTGGGGGATCGGTCTGGGCCGCGGTTCGTTGGGGCTCTTCGCCGAGTACCTGAACCGCGAGCCGACGAACCGGGCGTGGGCGGACCCGTTCGAGGTCGCCGGCACGGGCGTCGCCGACTCGATCGACAGCAACGGACAGGTCGTCGTCAAGAGGAACCCGGTGGATCAGCCCAACCACCACTGGGGTGACGGGTTGGAAAGGGACATCCTCACAATGCTCAACTTTCGGCTGCCGCTCACCGATGAGCTGACGAGCGAGGTCTACGCCTTTGGCGGGTACAGCTTCCGCGACGGAACCGGGAACGGGTATCGGCGCTACTTCGACAGCGGGCGAAACTGGCCGCAGATCTACCCGCTGGGGTTCTTGCCCGAGTTCAATCCGGACGTTGTCGACTACTCCGTCGCCGGCGGTGTCCGCGCTCTCCTGGGTGAGTGGTCCACGGACGTCGGCTTCGCGTTTGGGCACACCGACTTCGAGTACAACATGCGGAACACGCTCAACGCGTCGCTAGGCCCGTGCCTCGACTTCGTCGGCTGCGACTCGCTGGCACCCGGCCCCGATGGTTTGACCGGCACCGCGGATGACCTCGTGAATCAAACCTCGTTCTTCGCCGGTGGGCTGGAGCGTGAGGAATTCTCGATCGGTGCGAATGCGGCGACCGAGGTCGACCTCGGGCTCCCGGCACCGGTGAACCTGGCGGTCGGCGCGTCGTTCCGCCGGGAACGGTACCAGATAATTCGAGGTGAAACCGCCTCCTGGATCAACGGTGGGCACCCCGATCAGTTCGGCGACGAGGCACCCGGCGGGTCACAGGTATTCCCCGGCTTCGAGCCCGGTGACGAGGTCGACGCCGATCGCACGAACTTCGGCCTCTACGCCGACCTCGAGACCAACCTGACCCCGCGGGTTCTAGCCAACGTTGCGGCTCGATTCGAGAGTTACAACGACTTCGGGGAGGTCGTCACCGGCAAGCTGGCGGTTCGTTACCAGCCGTCGGAGCAACTCACGCTGCGCGCCGCCGGCAGCACGGGCTTCCGCGCGCCGGGGCTGTCGCAGGTCCACTTTAGCAAGGTCGTCACGAACGTCATCGAGGGCGAGTTCGTGGAGATCGGGGTTTTCCCGGTTGGCCATCCCGCTTCTCGGTTACTGGGATCGCGCGATCTCGATGAAGAGCGCTCGTTGAACCTGAGCGCCGGGCTGGCCGTCAGCCCGCAGGAGAACCTCACGCTCACTATCGATTACTTCTACGTCAAGATCGACGACCGGATCTTGCTCGGGGCGACGTTCGACGATGATACGACGCTCGAGATCTTGGCCGACGGCGGCATCGACAACGTCGGCGGGGTTCAGTACTTCACCAACGGGCTCGACACGGAGACCCAGGGGATCGACCTGACGGCGGTGTACGAGGTCCTGGTGGGCGAGGCCGGCGTGCTCGACCTGACCGGCGTCTTCAACTGGACCAAAAACGAGATCACTCGCGTCGATCCACTGCCGGCGGTTCTCAGCGGCTCCGACGAGACGGGGATCATTGACCCCGTGACGTCCATCGCAATCGAAGACGAGCGACCCGATGCCCGGTTTACGGCGACGGCCGCGTATTCGTTGGGCCCACTCCACACCCTGGGCCGCTTATCGTACTTCGGCGGATTCGAGTCCGCGCAGCCGGGCTTCTGCGATCTCTGTCGCGAGAGCTACGGAGGCAAAACGCTGTTCGACGCCGAGGTGGGGTACCGCTTCGCTCAGGTGGATCTGTCGGTCGGTGTCCGCAACCTGTTCGACGTCTACCCGGACAGTCCCAGCTCGCTCGTCGTCGTCGACGACGACGGGAGCACGTCCAAGGATTTCAACGACAACTTCGGAACGTTCCCGTGGGCTGCGGCGTCACCGTTCGGGTACAACGGTCGGTACATTTACACCCGCGCGTCGACCCGATTGAGTTGGTAGGCGTTCGGTAGAGCGCGGCTACAGCAGGTTGGCGGCGTACTCGGCGAGCTTTGACCGCTCGCCCTTGCGGAGCTCTACGTGGGCCGCCAGCGGGACATCGCGGAAGTGCTGGACGACATGGTTGAAGCCGTTGGTCGATGAATCGATGTACGGGGTGTCGATCTGCCACGGATCGCCGGTCAGCACGAGCTTGGTGTGATCGCCGACGCGAGTCAGGATCGTCTTCACCTCGAGCGGGGTCAGGTTCTGCGCTTCGTCGACCAGCATGAACTGCTGCGGGATCGACCGCCCCCGGATGTGCGTCAGCGGCTCGACCGCGACCAATCCGCTGCGGATGAGCTCGCTCACCGATCGATCCCCGTTACGGCTGCGCCGGCCTTCCAACAAGAGCGCCAGGTTGTCGAAGATCGGTTGCATCCAAGGGTTCAGCTTCTCGGCCACGTTGCCCGGCAGGTAGCCGATGTCCTTACCCATCGGAAACGTCGGTCGCGAGACGAGCAGGTGACGGTAGGGACCCTCCGAAAGCACTTGTTCGAGGCCGGCCGCCAGCGCCAACAATGTCTTCCCGGTGCCCGCCTTGCCCATCAGAGTGACCAACACGATCGAGGGGTCGAGCAGCGCGTCGAGCGCGAAGTACTGCTCCTTGTTGCGCGGCCGGATACCCTGCACGCCTTCGCTGCTCGTGGTCAGCGCCAACAGCCGGCCGCCGAACACGTCGATTCGCGCCAGCGCAGTGTTCGACGGATCGCCGGGATCGCGAAGAAGCGCGTACTCGTTGGGGAAGAACTCGCCCTCGAGTAAGGGCAGCTCACCCGTTTCGCGGAACACGTCGAGCTGCTCGGCGGGAAGCTCCAACTCGGTCTGACCCGAGTAGAGGTCGTCGAGTCGAACACGGTCGGTCTCGTAATCCTCGGCCGCCAGCCCGAGCGCGTCGGCCTTGATTCGCAGATTGACATCCTTCGTCACCAGGATCAGCGGTACGTCGGGATCCTCGTCGCGGAGGTGACGCGCGATCTTGAGGATCTCGTTGTCGACCGTGCCGTTGCCGTGAGCGATTGGCTGCTGCGGGTCATCGGGGTCGAAGACGACCTTCAAAGACCCGCCGGTCGCGAGGGGAACGCCCTCCGACAGCCGACCCTGGCGGCGTAGATCATCCAGGAATCGGCTGATCCAGCGCGCGTTCTCGCCCAGCCCCGTCAGCTGTCGCTTGAAGCGGTCGATCTCCTCGATGACGTAGATCGGCAAGAGCACCGCGTTGTCCTCGAACGCGAGCAACGCCTTCGGGTCGTGCAGCAAAACGTTGGTGTCGAGTAGGAAGCGTTTGCTCACGCCACTGCCTGTCACCTCAGGTTGACCCAAACGGACTTCGTCTCAGTGTATTGCTCGAGCGCGTACTTTCCCAGATCGCGCCCATACCCACTCTGCTTGTACCCGCCGAACGGGTTGGCGGCGTCGTACAGATTGTAGGTGTTGATCCACACGGTGCCCGCCTTCAGGCGATGCGCAACGTGGTGCGCTTTCTTGACGTCGCTCGTCCAAACTGCTGCCGCCAAACCGTACGGTGAGGCGTTGGCTTGTTCGATCGCTTCGTCGACGTCATCGAATGTGATCGTCGCTAGCACGGGCCCGAAGATCTCTTCGCGGGCGATCGTCATGTCGTTGGTCACCCCGTCGAACACCGTCGGTTCTACAAAGTACCCGGGCTCGATGTCGGCCCGCCCGCCGCCAGCGACGACCTTCGCGCCCTCTTCTTTGCCGCGCTCGATATAGCCCAGCACGGTCTCCATCTGCTTTTCGGAGACGATCGCGCCGATGCGAGTCGACTTATCGAGCGGATCGCCGACGGTGAGCTTGGCGGTGCCGGCCACGACGCCGTCGACAACTTGATCGTGCGCGCCGTTTTCGACAAAGAGCCGGCTGCCCGCAGCACACACCTCGCCCTTGCCGTAGAAGATCCCGCCGATCGCTCCCTTCACGGCCGCCGGCAGGTCGGCGTCGGCGAAGACGATGTTCGGGCTCTTTCCTCCCAGCTCGAGCGATACCCGTTTGACTGTATCGGCTGCGGTCTTGGCGATCCGGACGCCGACCGCCGTCGATCCGGTAAACGCGATCTTGTCGACATCGGGGTGTTTGACGAGCGCTTCGCCGGCGGTCGAGCCACCGCCCGGAACGACGTTCAGCACGCCATCCGGAACGCCGACCTCCCGCGCGACGTCGGCCAGCAGGAGCGCTGTCAGCGGAGTCTCGCTAGCCGGTTTCAGAACCACCGTACACCCTGCCGCCAACGCTGGAGCGACCTTCCACGATGCCAAGTTGAGCGGGAAGTTCCAGGGGACGATCGCGCCCACCACACCGACTGGCTCGTGGCGAGTGTAGGCGAACTGACCGGGCACCGATACCGGAATCGTGGCCCCCTCGATCTTGGTGGTCCAGCCGGCGTAGTACTCGAACGTCTCAATCGTCATGTTGACGTCGATCCCACTCTCGAACAACGGCTTGCCGTTGTTGAGCGTCTCGACGAGCGCGATCTCCTTCTTTCGCTCCTCGAGCCGACGCGCGAGAGCCCACAACAGGCGACCGCGATTGCGCGGCGTCATGTCGGGCCAGGGCCCAGACTCGAACGCCGCTCGCGCGGCTTTGACGGCCCGATCGATGTCCGCCTGGTCGCCCTCCGCCACCTCGGTGCACGACTCGGCCAGCGCCGGATTGATGACCTCGAACGTTTCTGTGCTCTCGGCGTTCTGCCACTCACCGTCGATGAACAGCCGACCCGGGAGCAGCACCTCAGGCAGCGCGGGCGCTGTCGTGGTCGTCATCTAGCGCCCCGCGAACTCGGGCTTCCGCTTCTCGACAAACGCGTTCAGCCCTTCCTTGGCGTCATCGGAAGCGAACAGCTTGGCTTGCAGCTCGCGCTCGATCGCCAGCCCTTGCTCCATTGGCAGCTCGGCACCCGATTGACAGGCGCGCTTGATGTGCCCGACCGCCATCGATGCCTTTGCAGGGGTCGTGAACTGCATCGCGTACTCTTTCACCTTCTCGATAAACGCGTCGTTCGACTCCGCCTCCCAGACGGCGTTGATGATCCCCAGCTCGGCGGCCTCCTCCATCTCGAAGTTGCGCCCCGTCGCCATCAGCTCGATCGCTTTTGACTTGCCGACCAACCGCGTCAGCCGTTGCGTGCCCCCGGTGCCGGGAAGCACACCGAGCGTCACCTCGGGCAGACCGATCTTGCCGGCGCCACTGCGGGCGAACCGCAGGTCCGCCCCCATCGCCACCTCGAGGCCACCACCCACGGTGTGCCCGTTGAGCGCGGCAATAATGAGCTTCGGCGTGTGCTCGAGCCGTGACAGCGTCTCGTTGGCGTGCAGACAGAAGAAGT
>JBDHIC010000087.1:0-7376 GCA_039589035.1 Gemmatimonadota bacterium
CAGATGCTATTTCAGGATCGTGCCGCGCGGTCGTTTGCGCGGCGCTACGACGCCGACGTCTTCGTGAGCGACGGCAACACGCTCTTGTCGGCGACGGGCCGGGGCGGGAACTACCGTCGCCCGGCGAGCGAGGGTGCGGACAAACGGATGCCAGCGCCGGGTGCGGAGGACCTACTCGCCATCCTGCGACGCGTTGCGGACGGTGTGGAGATCCCCGCAGAGAGCGCCGAGCGGTTGCCATCGCTCGAGACGGTGGACCGGATCACGCCGATCTTGCGACGGATCGGCCTCGATCCCGGTTGGTTGCCGGACATCGTCCTGTTCCTCGACTTGCCTCCGGAGGAGGCGTTCCACCGCATCGAGGATCGGGGTGCCAAGGTGGATGTGCACGAGAACCTGCAAGACCTGCGTCAGGCGCGAGAGATGTATTTGAAGACGCTTGAGGCATTCGCCGCCTATCGCTCCTCCGACGCTGTGCTCCAGCTTCCGATTGAGGGGCGCTCCCCGGGCGAGATTCTCGCGGCTGCGGCGGATTGGATCAGCGCTCGGCTGCCCGACGACCGTGCGGACGACCCCGAGACTTCGGCACCGCTGGGAACAACCGGGGCGGATCTGAGCACCAAGGGTCTTGTATCGAAGGTCTTCAACTACCGCTACCTCGTTCACTACTTGGCGGCGAAGTGGTTTCAGGGTGCCTGGCGCGAGCCGTTGTTCGCGCTCTCCGCCCCCGGCCGCCAGTTCCTCCGGGAGGGGTACTCGGCTGCCATCATGCGTGTGATCTACGATCGCGAAGACGAGCGGGAAGGTGTCCTCGACCGCGTCTTTTACGAACATCCGCTCCACCGCGCGGTGTACGATCGATTGAAGATCCTAACGCGATCGATCGAGTCCGAGCTGGAGGCGCGCTTGGCGGAAGGCCGAGAGCTCAGCCTCTTTAGCGCACCCTCAGGCTTCGCCTACGATCTGTTTCAGCCACTGGAGTCGATCGCTGCCCGCGAGCCGGAGGCGATGCAACGCGTCCGAATGCTTGCCGCTGACCTCGACCCACACGGTCGGTTGATGGCCGAGGTAACGCAACGCGCCGCGGAGCTGGAGGTCGACGTCCGGTTCGTCCGCGGCGATCTGAACGCGCCCGAGGTGAAGCAGCTGTTCGATGAGCGAGCGCCTTTCGACATGGCGCTCTTCGTCGGACTCTCAGCCTGGTTGCCCAAGCCCGAGATGGTGTCGCACCTTCGATGGGTCGCGAACCACCTGCGCGAAGACGGGGTTCTCGTCAGCGACGCGTTTACCCCCGCTGCCTACGCACTATCGGGGAAATATGCAGGCTACAAGGCCAACTACTACGAGCCCGCCGTGTATCAGTCATTGATGGATTACTGCGGGTTTGATGGTCTAAAGGCGAGTGTTGAGTCGGGACGCGACGCGATCAATCACGTCATGTTATTCAGCCGCCGTTGAAACGATGCCGCTGACGTCCTTCAACAAGCGGTCACGGCCCAGGCTTTTTCAGCAGCTCCGAGAGGACGAGTTCGACTTGTTGGTGATCGGCGGCGGTATCACTGGTGCCTCTTTGTTTCGCGACGCGGCTCTCAGGGGAATGCGCGTGGCGCTCGTTGAAGCCAAAGATTTTGCGTCGGGCACAAGCAGTCGAAGCTCAAAGCTCATTCACGGCGGACTCCGTTACGTGAAGCAGCTCGGATTCCGGCTGGCCTGGGAGTCGTGTCACGAGCGAAACCTCCACATTCGGTTGAACGATCGCCTCGTTCGACCGATCCCGTTCCTCGTTCCGTTGTACCAGTTCACGGGGATCTCACATGCCCTATTGCGGGTGGGGATGATCGGGTACGAGATCCTCGGCGGGCTGAGAAACCACCGCTGGCATCGGTTCCTCTCTCGAGAGGAGACGCTGCTCCTGGCGCCTGGAATCCGTGAGGAGGGTCTTCTCGGTGGGTGCCTGTACTACGACGCGATGGTAAGCGACAACCGATGGACGCTCGAGATCGTGAAGGACGGCGTGAGAAACGGTGGGCTGGCGATGAACTACGCGCCCGTCGTTGGGTTCACGAAAACCGGCAAAAAGGTAAGCGGGGCCCGCGTCGAGGATGCGCTGGGACGTAGCGAGTTCGAAGTACGCGCCCGGGCAGTGGTCAACGCAACTGGCGTATTCTCGGATGCGATCCGGCGAATGGACGATCCGGCTGCTGCTCCCAGAGTACGACTCTCGAAGGGCACCCACCTGGTGTTCGAAGCGGCGGATGTGCCGCTCGACGTTACGACCGGTTTCTTGTCGCCCATCGACGATCGACCGCTCTTCCTCGTGAAGCGGGATGGTTGTTTTCTCTACGGAACGAGTGACGATTGGGAGGACGCCGATCCCGCGGCGCCAAAACCGAGCGCAAGAGATGTCGAGTATCTGCTCGATTCGCTTCGTCGCTACATGCCGGATGCCGGACTCGACCGGGATAAGGTTCAGTTTGTGTACAGCGGTTTCCGCCCACTGTTGTCCGATGGCGATCACGATTCTGCGAGCCGAGAAGACGTAATCGAAACGTCAGGGAGCGGCCTCGTCTCCGTTCTGGGCGGTAAGCTCACTACCGCGCGGCTAATGGCGATCCGCGTGCTCGATCTGCTCGATGATCACGGCGCGTCGAAGCCTTGTCAGACACACCGTACGTCGATCGGGGGTAGCAACGAAGAGGTCGCCGAGGGTTTGTCGCGTTGGATCAAGCGTTGTCCCGCGATGAAGGATTATCTTCGGACCCTCTATCTTCGTTACGGGGTCGACGCAGATGAGATTTGCGCCGAAGTGTATCGGATTCACTGTGGCGAGCACCCCGACCCACAGGCCGAGCCGATTCGCGCCGAGGTCGAGTACGTATGCCGTCACGAGATGACGTGCACATTGGAGGATCTCGTTGAGAGACGGGCCGGCTATCTCTATTGGAATACGGAAAAGAGGTTGGAGCGATTGCGCTACGGTCAGCAAGTGATCCAGGAAGAGCTCGATTTGAACGACGAAATGTTCGAGGAACAGTTCACCGCCTACGCGCGGCACTTACAACAATTCCACACCCTTCCAGATCGAGGTTCGGGTGATCTGCAAACGCCTTAAGAGGAGGATTGAAATGCTTGGCATCGTCTTTGGCACGCCAGTTTGGCGGCTTTTTATCCTGTCTGGCCTCGCGCTCGCTCTTGTGTCTTGCGGCGCAACGAACGATGTAACCCCTCTCGACGCACCCGACGCACCGACGACACCCAGCCCCTACCTCTACCTTTGGGCGGGAGACGCCGACGCGGCAGAAGGTGACTCGGACTTTCTGGCCGTGGTGGACGCCGACCCTGAAAGCCCGACGTACGGATCCGTGTTGGGGACGGCCCCGGTGGGCTCGGCGGGCAACGACCCCCATCACGCAGAGCCGGTCGCGCCGAGTGACGGGCTGCTCTTCGCCAACGGTTTCAGTGCGAACCGGACCTTCCTCTTCGACCTGTCTTCTCCCGGCGAGCCGGCGTTCGTGAGGGAGCTCGAAAAGGTTCCCGGATTCGAGTACCCGCACAGCTTCTACGGCTTGGAGAACAGCCACGTGCTGGCGACGATCCAGCGCGGGGACGGCAGCCGGCCCGGCGATACCGGCGGACTAGCCGAGTTCGACGCGGACGGCGACTTGGTGCGGGTGGCTTCCGCTGCTGATCCCGACTTCGAAGGCCGCATGATTCGTCCGTACGCGCTCGAGGTGTTTCCTGAAGTCGATCGAGTTCTGACGACAAGCAACGCCATGCCGCTGATCGATCCCGACACCGGTGGTTTCGTGTTTGAGCGCGCGGAGAACGTGCTTCAGCTCTGGCAGCTCTCCGATCTCAGCTTGCTCGCCACCCTGACGCTTCCGGTACTGCCCCCCGCCGAAGAGCCCGAGTGCTTCGTCGATCACCTAATGACCGGTCAAGACTGCACTCCGTCGAGGATCCCCGGTCACGACCGTCCCTTCGAAATCCGTTCGCTCCCCGATGGGTCGGCGATCCTGAACACGATCTCGTGCGGCTTCTACAGGATCCACGCAATGGACACCGACGAACCCCGGGTCGACGTGCTTATGAACTGGCCAGGGACGGCCGGGTGCTCCGTGCCAACTATGGTCGGGAAGTTCGAGGTACTGCCGATCATGTTCGCGAATGAGATTGTGACGCTCGACGTGTCCGATCCGACGCGCCCGGTCGAGGTGGCGCGACTCACGTTGGACGAGGGGTTCGTACCGCACTGGGCGCAGGTCGACCCCGGTACCTATCGGGTAGTGGTGACTGGCATCGGTCCGAACGCTGGACAGGTGCTGATGTACTGGGTTGACCCGGACACGGGCGAACTCACCCCCGACACGGCGTTCGGGCAGGTGGACGGCCTGGGATCGGGCCTCTCGATGACCCGGGACGAATGGCCGCACGGGTCGACGGGACCGGCTATACCGCACGCGGCGCTGTTCGGACGCTAGGCTGGTTGAGAACGGGGGGGTGACTTTGAGCGAAACGTTTGTCCTAGGCGATCTCGAGGTTCGCCGGCTCGGATTTGGCGCGATGCGCGTGACCGGCCAAGGCATCTGGGGCGAGCCCGACGATCTCGACCACGCGCTGGCCGTTCTGCGGCGCGTCGTGCAACTCGGCGTCAACCTGATCGACACCGCCGATTCGTATGGCCCCGAGGTCTCGGAGAATCTGATCGCCGAGGCGCTTCACCCTTACCCGGACGAGCTCGTGGTCGCGACCAAGGGTGGGTACACGCGGCCCGGTCCTGGGAGTTGGGAGCCCAACGGCCGACCGGAGTACTTGCGCAAGGCGGCCGAGGGTAGCTTGAAGCGCCTCAGGGTCGAGCGGATCGACCTCTACCAACTCCACACGCCCGACGACGATGTCCCGTTTGAGGAATCGGTCGGCGCGTTGGCCGATCTTCAACAGGAGGGGAAGATCCGTCACAGCGGGTTGTCGAACGTCGACGTGGAGGAACTCGAGCAAGCGCGTGCGATCGTCGACATTGTGTCGGTGCAGAACCGCTACAATCTGGCGCATCGATCGTCCGAGGATGTGCTCGACCGCTGCGAAGAGCTCGCGATCGGGTTCATCCCCTGGTTCCCGCTCGACATGGGTCACCTAACCGACGAGGGTGGCGCGCTTGCGAACGTCGCGCGCGCCCACGGCGCGACGCCGGCCCAGATCGCGTTGGCATGGCTGCTTCGCCGCTCGCCCGTCATGTTGCCGATCCCTGGCACCGCATCGATCCCACATTTGGAGGAGAACGTCCGCGCGGCCCAGATCGAGCTGTCGGACGAAGAGTTCATCGAGATCGGGCAGTGACCGCTGAGCCGCGGCTGATTCTGCTGACCGGCGCAACCGGCTACGTCGGGGGGCGACTGCTGTCTCGGCTCGAAGGGTTGCCCTACAGCGTCCGCTGCATGACGCGCCGCCCCGAAGCACTGCAGTCTCACGCATCGACCGACGTCGAGATCGTGCCCGGCAACGCTCTCGATCCCGACTCGCTGTTGACGGCGCTAAAAGGCGTCGATACGGCGTTCTATTTCATCCACTCGATGGGAGCAACGCGCGATTTCGAAGAGGAGGATCGCGAGGCCGCATCCAATTTTGGAGCGGCTGCACGCGCGGCTGGGGTACGGCGAATCGTGTACCTGGGCGGCTTGGGCAGTCTGGACGTGGAGCTGTCCAAGCATCTACGCAGTCGCCTGGAGACGGGTGATGTCCTTCGCTCTTCGGGTGTTCCGGTAATCGAGTTTCGGGCCTCCATCATCATCGGTTCGGGCAGCCTCTCGTTCGAGCTGATTCGTGCGCTCGTGGAGCGATTGCCGGCGATGGTTTGTCCAAAGTGGGTCAGCGTCCTCGCGCAGCCGATCGCGATCGAAGACATCCTGGATTATCTCGTCCAATCGATCGAGCTGCCGGGCACGGACTCGCGCATCTTCGAGATCGGTGGACCGGATCAAGTGTCGTATGGCGACATCATGCGCGAGTACGCTCGACAACGCGGCCTGCGACGGCTGATGATCCCCGTACCGGTTCTCACGCCGTACCTATCGAGCCTGTGGCTGGGTTTGGTTACGCCGGTTTACGCACGGATCGGCAAAAAACTGGTGGAGAGCTTGCGCAACCCGACGCTTGTCTTGAGTGACTTGGCCGAGAAGGAGTTCTCGGTCCGACCGCGAGGGCTCCACGCAGCGATCGAGCGGGCGATCGTGAACGAAGATCGCGAGATCGCCGAGACCCGGTGGTCGGATGCGTTGTCGTCGTCGGGTGAGCTGAAATCCTGGGGTGGTGTCCGCTTTGGCTCACGATTGGTCGACTCACGCGCGGCAAAGGTCGATGCGTCCCGCGCCGCGAGCTTTGCGCCCATCCAGCGCATCGGCGGTGATACAGGGTGGTACTTCGGGGACTGGCTGTGGCGACTGCGCGGTTTTCTCGATCTGCTGGTTGGGGGTGTCGGTGTTCGCCGTGGTCGTCGTCACCCGGTGAGTTTGCGCGTTGGTGACGCTTTAGACTTCTGGCGCGTGCAAGGGTTTGAACCCGATCACCTGCTGCGTCTCAGAGCAGAGATGAAGGTGCCAGGCCGCGCCTGGCTGGAGTTCGAAGTCACCGGCGACGAGGAGACGAGCACGATTCGGCAGACGGCGGTTTGGGATCCCGTCGGTCTGTTTGGGCTTGTCTACTGGTACGCGCTCTACCCGCTCCACCATCTGGTGTTCGCCGAGATGCTGAGAAATATCGTCCGAGCCGTTGAAGAACAGGAGAGCTCACCGGTGCCCTCAACGGCGCCCGTTCCGCGAACCGACGAAACCACCGTTTGACGCGGGACACCTCTCACGTGCCCGACCTGCGCGTGCGCATGGCGAACGACGCTGCGATCGAACCCGCGGCCGAGTTCGTCCTCTACTGGATGATTGCGAGTCGTCGAACCGATTGGAACTTCGGTTTGCAGAGGGCGATCGAATGGGCGTGCGAGCTAAAGAAGCCGCTCCTCGTGTTTGAGCCACTGCGCTGTGGTTATCCATGGGCCAGCGACCGGTTGCATGCGTTCGTGATTCAAGGCATGGCGGACAATGCGCAGCGGTTCGGTTCCCGTAAGAGTGTTCTCTATTACCCCTATCTCGAGCCGAAACTCGGAGCCGGCAGAGGGTTGCTGGCGGCGCTTGCTGAGCGCGCCGCGGTGGTCGTCAGCGACGACTTTCCGGCGTTCTTCCTGCCGCGGATGATCGAGGCTGCGAGCCATCAGGTTCCCGTGTCGCTGGAGTTGGTCGACTCCAATGGCGTCCTGCCGATGCGAGCGGCCGACAAAGTCTTCGCCCGGGCGTACGACTTCCGACGGTTCTTGCAGAAGACCTTGAAAC
>JBDHIC010000088.1:0-7370 GCA_039589035.1 Gemmatimonadota bacterium
TCGAGGATATCAGCTCGAATGACCCGGAACCGGCCTTCGCTTCCCCACCTGGTGGAAAGCTCAGCCACCAGCGTTTGATCGATCTCGACAGCCGTTACGCACCAACCATTAGCCAACAAGTGCTCGGTTAGCGCACCCTTACCGGGACCGATCTCGAGAACGTTGGCGCCGCGTGGCGCACGAAGTGCGGCCGCTATCCGCGCCGCCGTTTTTCGGTCATGGAGAAAGTGCTGGGAGAGGCGCGGCCGACCGCGCCGAATCACCGCGACAGCCGAGTCGCCGCAGCGACCGTGTCAGCAAAGCGGAAATGTCGATCGATGTGGAGCTCCTTGATCAGCTCGGAGAACCGCTGCGGAAAAGCGACGATCGTCAGTCCGCCACCAACGGCGTGGCACCTCTCGTTCATGCGGTAGAGAAGCGCCAGCCCGGGCGTGTCGATGTGTACGACGTGATTGAAGTCGAGCACGATGTTGGGGCCTTGATCCGGCGCCTTGAGCGCCTGTTCGATCACCTGGCGCAGCCGCGGTACGGTGGTAGCGACCAGATCGCCAGTCACCTCGACGACCGTCGGCCCCCCGTCAGCGGACGGCCTGACCTCCATCTCGAGAGGCGCTTCGACCGGATCGGTCATCCGAGCCCCAGCCGAACAGAGGCATTCGCGAGCCGCTCGAGGGCTTCGGTCAACGCTTGTTCGGTCGCAGCAAAAGACAAGCGAACGAACCGATCGGCGCCAAAGGCCTCGCCCGGCACCAGCGCCAGGCGTTCGTTATCGAGCAGATCCATGCACAAACCGGTCGAGTTGGCGCCCAGCGAGTCACACCATGGACCGGCGTCGACCCACAGATAAAACGCACCATCCGGCGGATACGGTGTGAGCCCCGGGATCGCCCCGACTCCGTTGAGCAGGAGGTCTCGGCGCCGACCAAAGGCTAACACCATCTCCTCGATCGCGCGCTCTCGCAGCTCGCGCTGGTCGAGCGCGGCTAGCGCCGCGTACTGACACGGCAAGGCAGTATTGGTATTCACGTGACCCTGGAGGCGCGTCATGGCGGCGATGACCTCACGCGGTCCAACGGCATAACCGACCCGCCATCCAGTCATGGCGAAGGCTTTTGAAAACCCGTTGACAAGAATGATCCGCTCGTAGTCGCGAGCCCGTGGCGCAACCGACGCGTGTTTGGTGTCATAAACGATCGCGTGGTAGATCTCGTCGGAGATGATCCACGCGTTGTGTCGGGCGGCAACGGCGACGATGCGATCGAGCTCTGCATCGCTCAAAACGGCTCCTGATGGGTTGCTGGGCGAATTCAGCACGAGCCCCCGTGCGCCGGACCGGAACAGCGCCGCCAGCTGATCGGGATCGGGTTTGAAACCATCGGCGGCCTTAGTCTCAAGGATCACCGGCACCGCTCGCGCCAAGTGGGCGATAGGAGGGTACGAGACCCAATACGGAGCTGGAATCACGATCCTGTTGCCCGGACCAAACAGGGTGAAGATCGCGTTGAACAGCGCCTGCTTGGCACCGACGGTGACCAATACTTGATCCGGAGTATGGGCCCCGCCGCACTCTTCGCCGATGTAAGCGGCCACAGCCGCTCGCAGCGGCGCCAACCCGGCCGCCGGTGGGTAGTGGGTTTGACCATCGCGAATCGCCTTTGTCCCGGCCTCCGCGATGAACCCCGGTGTCGCAAAATCCGGTTCGCCAGCGGATAGCGAGATGACCGGTATGTCCGCCGCCTTGAGTTCGGCGGCCCGGCGCGTCATCCCTAGCGTCGCCGATTCCTCCACCCCACCGAGGTTGGCGTAAACCTGGACGCTCACGACGTGTTTTCGCCGCTAAACTTAGCGGCCAACTTCTCGGCCACCGGTGGCGCAACGAAAGCCCCAACATCACCACCCAAACGCGCTACCTCACGGACCAAACTCGAACTAAGAAACGAATGCGTGGCATCGGGGGCCATAAACAGGATCTCGATCTCGGGAGCCAGATGTTTGTTCATCAAAGCCATTTGAAACTCGAACTCGAAATCGGAAACCGCGCGCAACCCGCGTAGGATGATCGACGCGCCACAACTGCGGGCGAACTCGACCGTGAGTCCTTCGAAAGATTCAATCCGGATCCGCGGATCGCTGTCCAAGACCTCGGTTAGCATATCGACCCGCTCCTCGATCGAGAAAAGCGGGCGCTTATCGGTGTCCGCGGCGACACCGACGACCAGCGTATCAACCACCGTCAGCGCTCGGCCGATCAAGTCCTCGTGGCCTCGCGTCACCGGATCGAACGTCCCGGGGTAGAGCCCGATGGGTCGGCCGGTAGTCATCGCCTTCACTGGCGCCAGAAAAACGTCACGCCGGTATCACCGTAGCGGCGGGTATCAGCGGTCGTGACCGACTCACCAACGGACCCGTTGGCGGCGTGCTCAATGACACAAACTGAAGTCCACCAATCCCGCTCCACCACGGCATCAACAAGTGGCTCCAGGTCGGTCGCGTATGGAGGATCGCAAAAGACCATATCATAAGTTGCCCCATCTTCGGCAATTTGTCGGCAATAGTCCAGTGCATCGAGGGCCACGATTTCGAGCCGCTCGTCAAGATCCAGTGCGGCGACGTTGCGTTCGAGCGCCGCCCGAGCTTGAGGATCGTGCTCCACGCACGTCGCGCTATCCGCGCCCCGGCTCAACGCCTCGATCGCCAATGCACCCGTACCAGCATAGAGATCGAGCACTCGCGCTCCTTTGACGGCGTCACCGAGAATGTTAAAGATCGCCTCCCGCACCCGGTCCGACGTCGGACGCAGGCCGACCACACGCGCACTCTGTAGTCGGCGCCCGCGAAGTCGACCGGCGATGACTCGCATGCGATCGCTAACTCAGCGCTGGTCGACCCGCGTCGCCAGGCTGGACATCGATCAATCGACCCTGAAGCGTCGAGCGCCCGAGAAAGTCGTTTTCCCGCAGCCGGCAGGCGATCGTCATCGTCCCCCGATTGAAATCGATCTCTTCGAGCAGATGGCCCAGGTTGAAACCGATCGTGTCGAGCGTCCGACCACCCCGGGCGACGATCATCTTGAGGTGATTGTCACCGACGATCCGTGGATAGCCGCGCGGTGCTAAACCCCCAACCGCCAGCACCGGTTCAGGGTTGCCCGGCCCAAACGGACCGAACCGGGCCAAAGCCAGATAGAGACGAGCGTCCACCTCGTCGAGCCGCACTGCGGCGTCGATCGTCAAGCTCGGCACGAGTTGCTCAGGTGTGATCCGATCGCGGGCGATGTCGAGAAAGGCCTCCCGGAACGCTGACACCGATTCCCGTCGGATAGCCAGCCCCGCCGCATGCCGATGTCCACCGTACGCATCCAAGTGCTGCTCGCAGCAGCGGAGCGCGTTCAGCAGGTGAAACCCGGCCACGCTTCGAGCCGAGCCACGGCCCATTCCATCGCCGTCGATGGAGATCACGATCGTCGGGCGATGGAAGCGCTCGACGATGCGCGACGCCACGATCCCGATGACCCCCGGATGCCAATCGTCGCCAGCCAATACGATCGCTCGGTCGTGCTCCGGGTCGTACGATCTATCGAGGATGTCGAGCGCCTCATCGAGCAGTTGACGATCGGTTTCCTGACGCGTCGTATTGATTCGCTCCAACTCGTCGGCGATCGTGTTGGCCTCGTCCGCATCATCGGTGAGAAGCAGCGCCACACCGCGCTCGGCAGCGTCCATTCTCCCGATCGCATTGATACGTGGCGCCAGTACAAACCCCACCTGCCACGACGACGGCCGCTGACCCGCAAGCTCCGTGCGTTCCAACAGCGCTCTCAGCCCCGGATTTCGCGTTCGGCCGAGCACATCCAGGCCATGGTGGATCAACACTCGATTCTCGCCTGTCACCGGCACCAGATCAGCAACTGTGCCGAGTGCCACCAGATCGAGCGCGAAGCGGAGTTTGCTCCGGTCTCTTCCGTCCGCTCGCTCGAGCGCTTCGCACAGCTTGAAGGCAACTCCGACGGCGGCCAGGTTCGGATCCGGATACTGGCTGTCGATACGCTTGGGGTTCAGGGTCGCGATTCCAGCCGGCAGTTCGGGGCCAGGCTCGTGGTGGTCGGAGACGATCACATCCATGCCCGCCTCCCGAGCAGCACGAACTTCCTCCACCGCGGTCACGCCACAATCGCAGGTGATAACCAGCTTGATGCCACGCTCGACCAGCGACTGTATGCCTGCGAGCGATACGCCGTACCCCTCTTCCAGTCGGTGTGGGATGTAGTACGAAGCGTTGGCGCCCCGCCATCGGAGGTAGCGTACCAGTAGCGCGGTCGCCGTAATCCCATCGACGTCATAGTCGCCGTACACCGCGATCGGCTCGGCGGCCTCTATCGCTCGCTCGACGCGCGCGACGGCGACTTCCATGTCACGCAGACGAAACGGATCGATTAAGGTCTCGAGATCCGGCTGCAGAAAGCGGTTAGCGCTCTCCGCCGTGTCGTAACCGCGGCGAACCAACAGGTTCGCCACGGACCGCGGCACCCCGAGTGCGGCAGTCAACGCCTCCGCAGCAGTATCGTCAACGGCGGACGGCCAGCTCCATCGGGGTCTCGGTGCGCGGGTGCTCAATTCCTGTCTGTCCAAGTTTGAGTGGGTCGGGCGGACGATAAGCCGGGTTCTGTGCCGTGAAGCCTCATCGGCGATCACGGTGACGACCATCGATCTGAGCGGCCTACCCGGAAGTCAAGTGCGGCGGGCTACCGCTTCCTTCCCTATTCGGCCTTGCTCCAGAAGGGGTTTGCCGTGCCGCGCCGCTTGCGCGGACGCGCGGTGGGCTCTTACCCCACCCTTTCACCCTTGCCATGCCCTGAGGCATTCGGCGGTCTGCTCTCTGTGGCACTTTCCGTCACCCCCTGGGGGTGCCTCGCGTTGTGCCCTCCGAAAAGGGCCTCCGCGAGCATCCTGCCCTGTGGAGCCCGGACTTTCCTCCGACGACCTAGATCGCCGGCGGCCGTCTGTCCGCCCGTTCCCACTATGAAAGATGCTCGTCGATGGCTTGATTGGCCAGCTCGTCGGCGTGCTCGTTATCCGAGCGCGAAACGTGCTCCACACTGACCGAGCCTATTTTCAGCAACAGCTGGCTGACCCGTATGAACCGATCCTTGAGGTCCGGGTCCTTGACCTTATACTGGCCATTGAGTTGCCGAACCATGAGTTCTGAGTCCGAGTACACCGTGAGATGGGTTGGCAGGTTCGGTCCAAGCGCCTCGAGACCGCAGATCAGCGCCTCGTATTCGGCCTGGTTGTTGGTTCGCTTGCCGAGGTATGCCCAACCCGAATCAATGACCGACCCATCGTCGCCTTCGACGATAAACCCAGCGCCAGCCGGACCCGGGTTACCGCGAGCCGCACCATCGGTTCGCAACACGAGGCGCCGCTCGGCCAAGCGTTACTCCTGGTTCTCCGCGTAGACGAGCACACCGCAAGCCTCGCAGGTGTGAATCGTTCCGTGGTGGGTCACCTCACGTACCACCTGCGGCGGAAAGTGACCGTGGCACGAGCCACATGCACTGCCGCGCAGCGGCACCAGCGCTGGGAACCGCTGCGCGCGCCGCAACCGGTCGTAGACACGATACAATCGATCCTCGACCTTTTCGGCGACCAAATTCCGTCGATGTTCCTCGGTCACCAGCTGCTGCTCGAGCGCTGCCGACTCGGAATCGATCGACTCCAGCTCCTCGCGTGCCGCATCGCGCTTGTCGGTCAGCTCGACCCCGATTTCAGCTAGCCGCGCAGTGTCCCGTTCGATCGCATCCATGAGCTCCAGAATCTCGGTCTCGAGCTCGCCGATCATCCGCTTGGCGCCCTGGATCTCGGTCAGCAACGCGCTGTACGCCACGTTGGTCTTGACGTCGTTGAGCTGCGTCTCGTACTTCTCGCGTTGGCGCTGCTGGATTTCGAGCTCGCCCTCACGATTGCGACGATCGAGGCGCGCCCGCTCCACCGCGTCCTCGAGCGCCTGCTTTTCGTTCTCCAGCGCGGTGATCTCGGCGGCCACCTCTGCCCGCCGGATAGGCAGAGCATCGCGCTGAGTCGACAGCTCGACAATCCGCATGTCAACGGCCTGCAAATCAATTAGAGCAGCGAGCTTCAGCTCTCACCCCCAAAAAAAAGAAGGTGTACCGGCCGGCACACCTTCGAATCCCTACGGAGGGACGTTCGAACCCCCCTCGGATGGCGGCTTCGACAGCCCATCCAGGCTGTTGAACACCCCACTTTCGCCGCCTTATAGCGGTCGTACACCACTCGCTCACTCATGCGCCACATCTAGCGAAACTTATGTTGATCGATGCGAGCCGTCCAGCGCACTTATCACGAGCGCGACGAATCGACACCTTCGCTACTCGAGTTCCATCACACCCGTCACGGTGTCCGCTCCGCCCCGACCATCGTTGAGCGTAAGTGTAATCGCGTAGTTGCTACCCGTGGGACAGGATATACCGCGCCAGGGCGCGACCGACAAACAACGCTTCAAAGCCAGAGTGAAACCTCGATCTGAGCAGGCCCGTAAGAACTGGCGATATGAAGCCCCTTGGCCTGATGCGTTCTCTCCTCTGGTTCGGCATCCCCGCGGCAGGGTTCACGCTCGCGATCTACGGTGCGACCCCGTGGATGCTCGACAACGGCTTCTCGGTCTTTGGGTCCTTCTCAATCGGCTTCATCGTGCCGTTGACGGCGCTCCTGGTCGCCTCGATTATCGCCTACAAACGCGAAGGCCATCCCTGGTCGCAACGCGCGTTCTCCGAGCGGATGCGCTTGAGACGCATGACCCGAGTGGATTGGCTGTGGACCCTCTTCCTCTTGGTAGTCACGCTCGGCGGGTATTTTGGACTGAAATTCACGGTCGACTGGCTGAGCGCCAAACCATTCTTCGCGCCGCCCGAGTTTCTGGAGCTGTTTCGTACCGAGGACAGCTTCCTTGGCGTCCCACTAGCCGGAAGCTGGTGGCTGGTAGCCTACCACGGGCTGCTGCTCGTGGTAAACATCTTCGGCGAGGAGCTGTGGTTTCGCGGCACGATCTTCCCACGCCAAGAACTCGCGTTTGGAAAACGGACATGGATCGTGCACGGGCTTCTCTACAATGCTTTTCACATGTTCTGGAAGTGGGACCTGATTCGCCTGCTGCCAGAGAGCCTCGCCTACGGGCTGGTCGCTCAGAAGACCCGCAATACGTGGCCGTGCATCATCTCGCACTTCGTTTTCAACGGTCTTGGGCTAATCGGTACAATCGCTGGCGTCGTGGGTAGCGGTGCCTGAGGCCTACGTACGGCCAGGCAATGGCGGCAGCTCCAACCCGGTCGAATCTCCGGCATCCTCGAGCGTGTA
>JBDHIC010000089.1:0-8665 GCA_039589035.1 Gemmatimonadota bacterium
CGGGACCGGGCCGAGGACGTAGCCGACCGGCGCGAGGACATTCGCGACCGACAACACGACGGCGGAGCGCGTGATCGCGTCGAAGACCGGATCGACCGACGTGAAGACTATTTCGATCGGCGTGAGAACCGCCGGGATCGACGCGAAGACGTACGCGACCGGCGGGAGGATCGGCGCGCCTGACCTGTAAAGTTAGGAGCGGTTCGCGTCGGCTCCGTTTCCCCGAAAGGACGCGAACCACTCCGCACGCGGGAAAGAAACCGCCATCCCGGCCAGCATCAGTACAACCGCGGCGACCAACATGCTCCGTTGTCCCGTCAGCAGTGCAACGGTGACGCCGAGCAGCGCCGCCCCTTCGAGCATCGCCCATGCAATAATGAGCAGACGAATCACTCGTTCAGGCCCCCCGCTTACCGGCCGTGAGATGGGCGACTCGGTATGGCACGTCGCCTTACGCCACAACAGATACCATGCCGCCACCAAGACTGCGGCCACGCCGTACCATGCCTTGACCAGGAACTGCCAGTCCCCCTCGCCGCCATCGATTGCAGAACCGGACCCCGTCAGCGCGTGGACGACCGCTGCGAACAAGAGCACGCCCAGCAAGAGTGACATCGCCAGAATCCGGGAAACGCGCAGTGCCTGGTCGGCATTCATCTGGGTATTAGCCGCGCGCGTACTTCTCAGCGCCCATGAAGTGCAGCGACACGTAGGGTTCGTCGCCCTCGACCCAACTGTCGTGACCGGCGGGAATGGAACACAAAACCCCGGGGGTGATCTCAAACTCGGCACCATCGTCCATGCGAACCTTGGCACACCCGCTCACGCCCAGTACCACATGGGCGACATCGCAGCTCGTCTGACCCAGGTCGGGCCCCACGTGTTCCGACCATCTCCAACCCGGCTGATACGTGGCTCGACCCACCGTAAGCTCTCCAACGTTCACCAGCTCGAAGGTCCCCTTCTCGAACGCGAGTTTCTCGTCCGGCGAATCGAGACTCTTGGTGATCAGTTCCATGTCACTCTACTGACCGCGATAGGCGCGCATGGCATTCGACATGACCATGACGAGCTCCGGGTCGGTGGAAATTCGCACCATTTCCTTGCCGAGCTCGGCGGTCAATTGGGTAATCTGAGAGTGTTGGTCCATAAACTCGCTTCGCAGCTCCGCCGGATCGATGTCGTTCAGAGCATCGCCAAGCTCGTTTAATTCCTTTGCCTTTTGCTCAAAAATCGGTGCGTTCTTTTTTGCCGTGGCTTCGTCGGTTGTATTGCGAGCGATTTCGACTAACTCCTCCAAGCTGCCGAGGTATCTCTCAATAGCCTCTCCCGCGCTCGATGGCGACCCATCGGTTCGACCTGATCGGCGGTCGTTGACCTCGGTCTGATCGCCGTTCGACCCGGTCGCGTCATTCCCGCTTTCGTTCTTTGAGCAAGCGACCGTCAGCAGGACCGCCAGTCCCAGAACAAAGCGACTTTTCCACTTGCTCATAGGGCCCCCTCAGACAATTAGGATGCTACGTAGTTGCGATCGGCCGACGGGCCGAAGCTATCCTCAGGAGGTTTGAACCGCGAGTAACGCATAGAGCACGACCGCGACGCTGGTGGCGAGGTTGAGGCTCGAAACACCTTCTCGCATGGGAATCGCGACGCGCTGATCCGCTCGCCCGAGAAGTTCATCGCTCAACCCGCTGCGCTCCGACCCGAAAGCCAGTATCACGTCGTCCGGTATGGTGGCGGTACCCAATGGCTGACCCTCGGGGTCGAGCGCGGCGATCGGTCGATCAGCGGTGGGAAGTGTGTCCGACCGCGCGATGGGCAGTGCAAACTGGAGGCCCGCCCCACCGCGCAGTGCCTCTGGGTGCCAGGGATCGTGGGGTCCGATGGCGATGACGCCCGCCGCTCTCGCGGCTGCGGCGACCCGTATGGCGGCACCCAGGTTGCCTAGCCGCGAGGGGGTTTCGAGCAGCACGACGCGACCCGGCTGCGCCAAAACATCGGTCGACGTCGCTGTCTTGCGGCGACCGATAGCGACGATCGACGTCGCGGGGGGTGTCGGCACCAACTGGTTGAAAACGTCGCTGCTCACCACCGTAGACTCTGCGGTCAAGAAATCCACGACGTCCGGTGCCAGCGCGGTCGCTAGCTCGTCGACCGCGTCCGGATCACCGATCGCGATCACCATCAGCTCGGCCCCAAAGCGGATCGCGTGCTTCACGGGGTGGAATCCCTCGAGAACAGCTACGCTGTCATCGCTACGAGCGTGCCGAAACTGCTCAACCAGGTCCTTCAAGCGTTGGCCTGCGATCGATCGAGTTCTCGTCGCCGCTTGATCCGGCGATGCAACGATGCGCCGAGATCGCGCCAAACCTCAGCCAGGTCGGCTCGATTCGCGCCTCCACGTAACCGCTCTTCCAGGGTTGCGCCAAACTCGCTGCCACCAGGCTGTCCCTCGGCGCCGTGGACGTCAAGCAGCACCGTGCCCCCGTCTGGGCCGTCGTTGTAGAGCCGTAGCGAGGCCACGTCGAGCGCGTCGTTCATAAACAGGATCGCGGCCCCGATTTGTTCGAAAGGACGCCGCGAATCGATTGTCCACCCGCCGGTGTTAAAGACCTTTACATCACGCTCGACGCTTTTCGGAGACACAATACTCTCGAACGGTTTGTGGGTGTGGCCAAGAACAACCGTCAGATCGCCGGGAACGTGTCCAATCGTTTCCTCCAACTGTCGGAACGACGGGTCAAAAACGTACTTCTGCAGTCCCTTCATGGTGCTTTCTGAGTACGGCCCGTCGCGTACGAAACGCTCAGTGACAAACCGTCCGGCATACCAGTCGAGACTCTTCTTGATCACCACACGCTCAAGCCGCTCCGACGGCAGTAACGGTAGGTCGAGCGCTTTGGCCATGCGCGCTGCGAGCTCGCTGGCGCGAGCCCGAACGTGATCCGGGTTCCGGAGTGTCAAGAACAAAGCCTCGAAGTCTCGACCGGCTTCGCCCGAGCGCCCAAGCAACGACCAGACGAAATCGACCCACGCGTAGTTCTCGTTCTCGATCTCTTCGACCGTCGCCGGTTCCGGACGTCCGGGAAAGAGCGCGCGTCTGGCGATACTGAAAAAGCGGTACACGTCCTCGGCATAATGGCCGTGGTGAATTAGGACACACCGGTCACTCGACTCCCGCACCAGTGCCAGATTCGGGTAGATCACTTCGACACGTGTAACAGGTTCTTCTCCACCGCCGATTCGAGTAGCCAGACTATTCAACAAGTCCGAGGGCAATCCCATGGTGGGCAGCGGGGACGTGACGTGCGCCGACGGCGGAAGAGCGTGTCGTTTGTCACTGTCCCCGATCTGCCGCGCGTAGCCGGCTTCGCGCGCCAACTCCCAGATATGATGATCGTGATTGCCGGGTATGTACACGATCGAATCACACACCTCCGCACCCGGATCGAACAGGTTCTCCATCAGGAAGCCAAAGAGCGTCAGCGTCTCCTGGTAGGACCCAAACGCGAGCCCGAGCCCGTCACCGGCTACGATCAGCGTCGGGAGTTCGTCACCTTCGTTTTGTTCTACGAGGTGACGCAAGCACGCAGCCAACCGCTCCAACATGGGCGCCGCGGTAGGTACGCCATTCCGGGCTCCAGGTGGCTTGAGGGGTGTCAAGACGCTCTCCTGCTCCCCCAGGTGCAGGTCCGACAGGCAGATGTAGCGAATGTCGTGGCCTGGGAGTGGCACTACTCGCGCTGTCGACAAACGGCTTCGACGTTGTTGCCGTCGGGGTCCAAGACGAACGCACCGTAGTAGTCGGGGTGATACATCTCGCGAATCCCTGGCGGCCCGTTGTCTTCCCCACCGGCCGCGATCGCGGCCGCGTAAAACTCATCTACAAGTTGCCGATTCGGGCAACCAAAGGCGACGTGAACTTTGGTGTGAAGCGGCTCGCGCTGAACGACCCAGAAGTCGGGCTTCCCCGTCTCCTTTGACCCAAATCCGGCGGCCAAGAGGAACTCCTTTACAACCTCGTACCCGAGCGGAGCCAAAGCCTGCTCGTAGAACAAACGGCTTCGAGCCAGGTCGGCGACGTTGAGAGTTACGTGATCGATCATCTCACTGCTCCGTGGTGTGGGACCAGACAAAACCCTCCTCCTCTGGATCGTAGATCCAGATCTTATGCCAAGGCTCACCACGTGTCTCTCCGCCGAGCACTCGAAGGTCCGGGTGACCGTCCCCATCGACATCGACCAACTCGGTAGCGCCGGGTTCCGATGGGTCGGTACCGTTGCGAACCTCTATGATCTGCACGACGGCCCGATCCGCCTTCCGAATCACATCGAGCTCGTACACCATGTCTCGTTGGTGACGCACCTGAATCTCGTGGCTAGGCTGATTGGCGTTCTCGGTACAATCGATCGCTAACAGCACCGCGCATATCGTCAACGCCTGCCGATTCATCCCGTTTCCTTTCGCGCGCCACCCCACACCGGAATGAAGGTCTCCGCCTCGACTCCCAACGCGTCGGCGATTCGACTGATGTAGTTGAAGTAGCCGACCACCTGAACCGCGTCGTGTATCCCATCGTCAGCGAGCCCGCTCTCGCGCAGCGCATCTAGGTCGTCCGGTGTCATAGTGTGTTGGTGGTGGGTCAGCTTGGTCGCAAAAGCACATAGCTCGCGATCGACCTCCGACAACGGAGCCGAGCGCCAATCCCTCACTACCGCGTGCACGTAGGCATCGGCCTCATCTCCCGCTGTAAACTGATCGGCGATCTCTTCCCGGAGATCGTTGGCATGGGCTTGCGTTCAATAGTGACAATCGAGCTCGGAAGACAC
The DNA here is from genome assembly GCA_039589035.1 of Gemmatimonadota bacterium. Lineage (GTDB taxonomy): Bacteria > Gemmatimonadota > Gemmatimonadetes > JACCXV01 > JAHWKZ01 > CAMYLR01. The sequence continues at coordinate 4,830 of JBDHIC010000089.1, forward strand.
AACCGTCGCCAAGAGCTCTCGCTGTGCGCGGGTCAGCGGCGACCGGCCGCGCATTACGTCGATGTACAACTGCATGCTTGACTCCAGCACGCACGGGTTGAGGCTCATGATGTGGACGATGTTCCACACCCGGCCAGCGCGACGGATAGCGGCATCAAAATGCTCCCGGAGGCGACCCGTAGCTTCGTCGATCGGAACTTGATGGATCCAGGGCATGTTTGCTCTCTACTTTCGCGGGTCGATCGGCGTCAGCACACCGAGCTCGGTCTCGATCGCCTCAGCGGCGTCCAAACACAGGTCCTCCCGATACAGCGGACCGATCACCTGAACACCCTGCGGAAGCCCATTGGCGAGCCCCACGGGAACGGCAGCTGCCGGAAGCCCGAGCAAGTTCGCGGTCACGAGAAGTCTCATCGAGCGAAGTAGCCACAACCCCGCGTCCGTTCCCTTCAGATCATCACCGACGGCGAACGGTTGCTGGGTAGAAACGGGACCCAGGACCAACGGATACTCCTGCGCGAACTGCGTCCACTGGCGCGCGATCCCGTTTCGATCCGCTAACGCGCGCATGTAGCCGCGCAGGCTTAGCTCGGGCACCACCGAAAAGAGATCATGAAGCACCATAGACGAATCGCGGGCCAGGAGTTCCTGCACCGCGGGTACGAAGTCGGTCCGGAGCTCGGCTGCCACCAAGCGTGCCCAGAGGGCAGCTGCTTCATCAACCGCCGGCAAATCGACCTCTTCGACAGCATAGCCGGCATTAGACAACACGTCGGCCGCCTTGCGCACACCATCGGCGACGTCCGGATCGGTGCCCTCCCCACCCGGATCCGTCGTCATCGCCACTTTTATCGGGCGACCCACAGACGGGCCCTCGAGCGGGGCCGGGACCCACCAGGGGTCGCGCGGATCTGGCCCGCTCATCGCAGCAAGAGCGACCCGTAGATCGCGAACGTGACGCGCCATCGGCCCGTTGGTCGCAAACAGCTGAATAGTGATCGAAAACTCGGCCGGCGTCATCGCCGACCTGTCGGGGACGCGCCCCCGCGTGGGCCGAATCGAGCACACCCCGCAACATTGGGCCGGGTAGCGAAGCGAGCCGCCGTAGTCGTTTCCGACACCCAGTGGCGTCATCCCCAACGCCAGAGCGACGGCGTCACCGCCGCTCGATCCGCCAGGGGTCCGTGTGCGGTCCCAGGGGTTCGCCGTCGCCCCACGCAGCGAGCTCTTGGTATGCCATCGCAACCCGAAGTCGGGCATGTTCGTGCGTGCCAGCGGGATCGCGCCGGCGGTCTTGAGCTGGGCCACGAGCGGCGCGTCAACCGGCGCGATTTCTCCCTCGAGTCCTAGAACGCCCATCGTCGTCGCCGACCCGGCGACATCGATATTCTCCTTGATCGTGAATGGAACCCCGTGCAACGGACCGATCTCGCCTCCAAAGTCGATGGCCCGATCCGCTTCTTCCGCAGCTCGCATCGCCGTTTCCTCGAGCACCACGGTAATGGCGTTTACCGCCGGATTCACCTTGGTGATCCGCTCGAGATGGGACTCGATCACGGCTCGGCTGGTGATCCTTCGATCTCGGATCGCGGCTGCCAGCTCGGATGCGGCCATCACCCATGGCTCATCGCCAATCGCCGGCGTGGAGTGTCGAGGTCGAGCGGATTGCGTTGAATTCGCCCACAGCTCATCAAACCGCAAATCGGGGATCAGAGCCGCGGTCGATGATGCGAGCCCATAGCCGAGCAACGCGCGACGGGAGATTGGACCCATGATATCCATGATGGCGCTCCAGTCCGCTGAATGATTCGAGATCGCGAGCACGGATTGTCCAAACCCAATAATAGATGCGAAGTGCCAGATCGGCAGCGGACAAAGAACACACGCCCGACAAAGGATCGGGCGCGCGCGTTGGAAGGGACCGCAGTTAGTGCGGTTTAGAAGAGGATGCCCAACAGAATGATCAATCCGACCGGGGCAGTCAGATCACCGAAGAGTGTGAACAGATCCTCGCCAAGCTCGTAAATCTGAAACAGAACCAGGAACTCCTCTGGCGTCAGTGGCTCGCCATCGGCGCCCAAGATCGAAGGATCATTAGGATCTCCGCTGGCGGTCGCGAACAGCTCACCGTTGAGATAGAACTCCGCTTTCAGCGAATCATCCGATCCCTCTATCTCAATCGTGACAGACTGATCCCCGTAATGGACCTCGAGCCCGATCTCGCCAGCATCGATCTCACCCTCGATCGACGCGTCGACTCGGAAATCACTGGACGCGTTCTCGACCTGGACGTCGAGTTCGAACCCATTGACGTCACCTTCGGCTGCTAGATCGAAGTCGAGCCGATCGTCATCACCCTGAACAAACCCCTCCCGAGTAATCGAGGAACGTCTGCCCTTCATTGACGACCTCAAACCTGAGATCGATGCCGTCCACACCCGCGCCGTTGTCGATCAAGTCAGCGTGACCGGTTTCCTGCGTGACATCAGGCTCACCGATGGAGGTCGCCGCGTACAGGATCAACCGGATCCCGTTTGCGGGAGCGCCGGTGCGCAATGGATCAGCCACGTACTTGTTCTGAGCGGGATCGTAGACAAACGTCATGCCGAGCGAACTGTCAGAGATCAGTTGATCGGCTCGGATGCCACCGTCGATCAATCCACGGATCGCTCGAATCGTTTCACCCAGGTCGATTGGAACGCTTAGCGCGCGGAAGCTCGCCCAGTCATCGTCGGCGAATACCGCATCGACACGATTGAGCTCCGCACTTGCGGTGGCCACGTCGAGCGCTTCTGGCTCAGTCGTCCCAACCGGACCCGCTGGACCACTGTCGTTCTCAGAGCAGGCCGCCAAAAACCCGACCAAAAGCACACCAACAAAAACGCGTTCGACTATCGGCCTGACTCCAGAAATCGTCATGGATGACCCTCCTTCTCATCGTGATCGCAACCCATGGTCGGGTACTACCCCCGACCCATCGATGAGTGTCATGAGGGGCGAGCGTGTATGACAGTGACGTTGCGGAGCCGGGACGACCTCGGGCGCGACAGCCCCGATCCAGGCTATGCAGATGTCATCGCGGAAATCAGCCGCTCGATGGACGCTTCCTGAGACGAGAAATCGCCCACAACACGTCCATGGCGTAGGACGACGAACCGATTCCCGACGGGTGCCGCGTGGCGCGGGTTGTGGGTGATCAACACGATACCGACACCACGATCTCGAGCCTGCCGCACCTGCTCGAGCACGATCTCCGCTTGCCGCACACCCATAGCCGCCGTCGGTTCATCCAGCAGCAGCACCTTGGCACCCATGTGCAGCGCTCGAGCGATCGCGACGCCTTGACGTTCACCGCCCGACAGGGTGCCCACCGATTGATCGGGATCGTGAACCGCGATGCCGAGTTGCTCAAGCTGTTCCGTGGCGACCGCCCGACACCGTTGGACGTCGATCCGGCGCAACGGGCCAAGTCCAACAGTCGGTTCACTCCCCAAGAAGAAATTGCGCCACACCGGCATGAGCGGGATTAACGCCAAATCCTGATGCACTGTCGCGATTCCATGCTCGCGAGCATCGCGAGGGGATGGAAAAGTGACCGATCGACCGTCGACGCGGAGTTCGCCACCGGTCGGTGAATGAACGCCAGCCAGAATCTTGACCAGCGTCGATTTGCCAGCGCCGTTGTCGCCCAGCAGACACGTTACTTCGCCACGATCGACCGCCAGCGACACGTCGTCCAGCGCGGTCACGGCGCCAAACCGTTTCGATACGTGATCGGCTTCGAGCAGCGGTCGGCGCTTGGTAGTCACGCTGAGAGCGCTCTCTGTCGGAGCGTA
>JBDHIC010000090.1:0-7794 GCA_039589035.1 Gemmatimonadota bacterium
CGCTTGCTCCTCGATCCAGGCCGGGTACCGTGCACTCTGCGGGGTCGTCGATCCAGCTTCATTTTCAGGCTAGTCGACCGGGGTCGCAAATATCGCGCCGCTTTCCGCCACAAACGCCAACGAAAAGGGCCTTTTAGAGCTGTATCGAGACACACAATCTGGTTTGGCGACCCGCTCGACGATTCGACGGTAATCCGCCACAAGCGGGTATGTGCATGGCGTATCGCCAGATGGCCCTGGGTTGGCCTTGCGAGCCCCTTGGCCTGGCACCGGAGTTGCATGGCAGAACAGCTGAAAACCCGCCCTATCCGCTAGCGAAGCGTGGCTGAGGCCACGCACCTGACTGTTTTTGTGGTACGACCGCAAGGCCCCGAAAAGGGCTTTCCGGGCGTTATCGAGACTCTAGGCCAGGTCGGAGGCCCGATGGGTACCCCGACCAGAGGGTTCGATGATTCCGATGGGTACCCCGACCAGAGGGTTCGATGATTCTTCGGCGATCGCGTAGCTGCTTGGCGATCGACCTCGGTTCGAGGCAGATCACCGTGGCAGCTATCGAGAACGACGGCCCCCGTGCCCGGGTGTTGACGCTAGAGCGTGAGCCACTCGAGCCGGGAGCGATCGTGGCTGGTGACGTGATGGACTACCACCTCGTGGTGCAGTCGCTAAGGGCGCTCCGTGAGCGACTTGGCCTCAAGGACCGCGTGGCAGTCACCTCCGTGTCGGGCCGTAACGTCATCGTGAAGCGCGTCAAGATGGACCGCATGCGTGAGCAGGAAGCTCGTCAGGTCATCCGCTGGGAGGCCGAGCAACACGTGCCGTTCGATATGGACAATGTGAGCCTTGACTTCGAGATCCTGGATCCCGACGGCGACGGCCTCCAGATGGAAGTCTTGATCGTGGCCGCGAAGAAGAAGTTGGTGGAAACGCGGATCCGGCTGTTTGAGGAGAGCGGTTTCCGTACTGGGGTGATCGACATCGATGCATTTGCGGTTCAGACAGCGTTCGAACACAACTACGAGAACGCCGGCAGCGGCGTGTATTGCCTGGTAAACGTCGGCTACGAGGTCACGAATATCAGTCTGGTCGAGGCTGGTCGGCCGATTCTTACGCGGGACACCAGCGACGGCAAGCGGCAGTTCATCGAGGCGCTGGTGGTTTCGCTGGGCATTACCTCTGAAGATGCCGAGGATCTGCTGCGCAGAGGGCAGGAATTAGGTCCCGAGGCGCGTCAGGCGCTCGACGCCGCGATGGCAACCATCGTCGTGCCAGTTGAGCGCGCCCGCGGCTTTCTTTCGACCAGCGAGGAAGACAAGGATCTCACCGAGATCGTGCTGTCCGGCGAAGGGGCCGGAATTCCCGGGCTCCGCTCCGCATTGAGCGACAAGCTGCAGGTCCCGGTCAACTATCTCGATCCATTCCGGACACTTGAAAAAGACGCCGGCGTGATGGCCAGCGCAATCGAACCGAGGGATCGCGCCACTCTGGCGGTCCCGATCGGGCTCGGATTGAGAGGCGATTCCTAGTAGCGCTCATGATACGCATCAACCTTGTCCCCGCCCCCGAGGGCCCCAAGACACACATCGGTGGTCGACCGAGCATCCCAGAATTGCGCTTCGATTGGGTGCCCCAATCGCCTTCGCTCGTCGGCGTCGGGATCGGGGTGGCGCTGCTCCTGACAGTGGTGCTGCTTTACGCTGGGGAACGGCGAGCGATGAACCAAGCGCGGGCGGCGATCGTGGAAGCCCAGTCAGACTCGATACGGTTGCATGAGGTGTTCGTGAACGTTCGTGCAATGGAGGATGCGCAACGGCAGTTAGCGTTGCGACTAGAGCGATTGGAGGGCGTTGTGCACGGACGGGACTATTGGCCGGCGTTGATGGAGACGGTTTCGACCGCACTACCCCCATACACGTGGCTGGAGCGAATCGACCGGGCCGAGCTGCAGCCCAATCAGATCCGGATCGAAGGCGCGACCTTCGCAGCCGCGGCGGTGACCGAGTACATGCGCGGTTTGGAAGCGTCTTCGACGCTCGATGACGTCGCGCTGGTTGGGGTGACGCGCGCTGATCGTGACTCGTTCCGGATCCAGGAGTTCACGCTCGTAGCGAGTTTTGAGAACTACGAGCCGGTGGTGATTGCGCCGCCGCAGCCGGAGGATGACTGATATGCACAATCGGATGTGGAACACGTTAACCGTGCTGTTGCTGGGCGTCTTAGCGACCACGTTTTCAAGCTGTGATTTGAATGACTTGGACGAGATCCAGAACTCTTCCAATCAGGCTGTCGTCCGCGCCCAGTTCTTCGCGTCGCGCACGAATCAAGTGCCAGTGGCCGGAGTTCGGATGGTGGTCGAGGCGGATGAAGATTCTGACCAGCCCTACCGTGGCCCGGACGTAATCGGTGTGTCGGGGGACGACGGCGTGGCGACCGCACGTGTGTTTCCAGGTTTTGAGGACGAGGAAAACCAAAACAACAACGCCAGCGGTGGCGAGCAGCAACCAATGGGCCCCGAGAATCCGCTCGATCTTCCACCGCCACTCTTCTTTGGCGATGCTGCCGTGACTCTCATCTACCAGGGGAGCATCGTGTCATTCATATCGGGCGGTTTGACGCTCGGTTCGGGACGCCTGTTCGATCTCGGCCCCATCTTTCTGGACGAACTCGGGTTCACCATCAACTGATGTTCGGACTCGACGACCCCGGGCAGCAAAAAACCGCCGTAACGGTGCTGTTGATCATCGGCGCTGCCGTGCTGTTCTACCAGTACGAATGGTCTCCGCTGCGGTCCGACCGACTGGCAGCCGAACAGCACCTGAGCCTGATCGAGCAAACCAATCGCCAAGCGCAAGCAGTGACGCAGCCACAACGCGTAGCCGATCTGAAACGCCGTGAGTCCGATTATCGAGTTGCGATGGCAGCGTACGATGAAATCTTGCCCAGCGCGGCGGAGGTGCCGTTGTTGCTCGCTCAGGTGTCCTCGGTGGCGCTGACAGAGCACGTGGAGATCGTTCAATTCACACCGCTCGATGCGCGGGTCGGGGAGGATCTGATCGAGTTCCCATACGATCTACAAGTCCAGGGTCGGTATCATGAGGTCGGCCGATTCATGGCCGCAATCGTGAACCTCCCCCGCATGGTGCGGCCGATGATCGTTTCTCTGGAGGGGGTTTTCGTTCCCCCGGCTCGAGGGTTCGAAGAGCCAAAGCAGGAGGTCGTGGCGACGATCGTCTTGTCAGCGTTCGCGCGGCCGATAGAGAGAGAGGATCAAACGTGATCCGGGCGAGTCTCCTCGTGTGTGTTTTGATGACGGTCGCGCCGCAAGCGGTGCTCGGTCAGCAGACAACCCCGCCGGAAGGGCTCGACTTGGTGCGCGTCGAACCGGCGAGCTATCACGACCACGGTCGCCGCGACCCGTTCGTTCCGCTTACGTCAGGTGCCGATCCGGGCGAGGGCCCGCGATTCGAGACACTCAGATTGACCGGCATCTTTCTCGGCGCACCAGGTCACAGCTTGGTGGTTCTAGAGGACCCGATGCGGCGCGGGCACTTCGCGCGGGTGGGTGAGAAGATCGGGAATGCCCGGTTACTCGCCATCCACTCCGAGTCGGCCGACTTCGAAGTCGACGATTACGGGTCGGTTCGTCGGGAGTCCCTGCGGCTCGACCGAGCCGACAGCGACCGAGCGTTGGACGCTGTACGACCAGGAGGGGCACGGTGATCGTGCGAGTGATGCACTGCGCTGTCGTCTTTCTGACGCTAGCTGCAGCAGGGCTCATCGGCCCCGGAACCGCTGGGACCGCTGTCGAACCCGGTCAGGCTACCGACGTCGTCGGATTCCGGGTGATCGATGACGGTAAAGCCACGCGCATCGTCATCCACTCAGCGGGACCGGTTCAGTACCGGGACGAGTTCGAGCCGCTGCCACCCAAGCTGACCGTCGAGCTCGTGGGCGCCCGTGCGATGATCCCGTTAAAGGAGTACGACGATATCTACCGCGGGGGGATCCGATACGTGGTGACCAGTGCGCCAGCGCCAGATCGCGTGCGGTTCGACATCGCGCTGGATGGCGTAACGTCGTACGCGATCTATCAACAAGGGGCTGACGTGATTGTGACGTTTGACAACCCCGGCGCACCGTTCTCGGCCTACGTCACGAATACGGTCACCGATCACACTGAACCCCAATCGGGGGCAGTGATCGCTCAGAACCGTGCGCCCGTCGGCAACCCGGCCCAGTCAGCGGCTGAGCCGGGTCTGTCTGGGATCAACGGCGAGCGCATCACGCTCGCGTTTCAGAACACTGAGATCAGCACCGTGATCAGGGCGTTTGGAGAGATAGGCGGACGGTCGATTGTCGCCGGATCGGGTGTGAGGAACGTCTTGGTAACGGCTGATATTCGTGACCAACCGTGGGATGAGGCATTGGTCACGCTCATGCATGCGAACGGCCTCGAGGTGCGGCTCGAGAACGACATCATCCGCGTTGATACGGTCGAGAATCTGCGCACGACCGAAGCGTTGATCGACCTCAGGACGGTGGTTACACGCCTCAACTTCATCACCGCTAGCGAAGTCGCTCTGGTTGTCGATCCACTCAAGTCAGAGCGCGGGAGCATTCAAGCCGATGCGAAGACGAACGCATTGGTCATTACCGATGTTCCCGATCGTGTCGACCAGATCGTGGACATCGTGGGACAGCTCGATGTTCAGACCCCGCAGGTCACGATCAAGGCCAAGATCGTGTTCGTCAACAAAGTCGACCTGCGCGAGCTGGGTGTGAAGTGGCGGGCCGAGAACCTGCGCGATCCGACGGTGGACACGCATGTCCTCGCAAATACAGAAGGAACGCTGGCCGATCCGTTCCTCGATCTGTCGATAGGAACGCTGGCCTCTGGGCTCAACATCGGCGGCTTGCTGCAGGCGCTCGAGCAACGGGAGATGGCGGACATTCAAGCCGAGCCGCAGACGACCGTGCTCAACAACTTGCCGGCCGAAGTCTTCGTGGGGGAGCGTACACCCATTCGCGTCCTCGACGTAGGCGCAGAGACACAAGAGGCCAGGGCCAGCGTCGAGCTCATCGAGACCGGCATCATTCTCCGTGTTACACCGCACATCACTTCCAACGGCAAAGTGTTGATGCAGCTCATGGCCGAGCGGTCGGGTGTAGCGGTCTCCGATCCCGAGATCGGTGTCACGTTCAATACCCAGCGGGCGACCTCGCAGATTCTGGTGGATGACGGCGAGACAGCTGTCATCGGTGGTCTCACGGTGCAGGATTACTCGAGCGTGCGCAGCGGTGTGCCGGTGCTCAAGGACATACCGCTGCTCGGTGCCCTGTTCCGTACTGAGCGCAAGCGCGACGAGAAGCGCGACTTGCTGATCTTTGTGACTCCGTACGTCGTACCGGTGGAGCGTCCCGACCCGGATGTGATCAGCCAAGTGTGCTTGGAGGATCAGTCGTGGTACCGGAGCGACCGAGTGATCATCCACAACGGCGATCGGTGGACCGAGTTTGGCGCCCCCCACCGGGTTGACCCACGCAGTTTGGTCAAGGTCGGCAACTACCGGGGAGTCCCGATCTTTACCACAGTGGAAAGCGCTGCGATGCAGGTCTATCTGCCGCTGTGCGCCAGCGGCATGTATCAGCCATACCGCCTTTCGTCCGAATTGAGGGGAACACATGGTTAGCGAGGATCGGTCGACAAGATGGTTCGGCGTGTGGCTTGCCGTGGCGGCCGCGTTCGCCATGTTCGTGGCCTGTGATGAGGCATTGTTGGACGGCGGACCGCCGGAGGCCAGCGGTGAACCAAGAGTGGTCGCCGTCGGTGGTGAGCAGCTCCTGGCTCAGCTCGGCTCGTTGTTCGACACGTCGCTCCGCGTTCGCGTGCTCGACGCGGATGGCCGACCGATCAGGTCGGCGGTGGTTCAATACACACTGCTCGCCGGCAGCGGGGTGTTCTCCGCCGACAGCACATTGACCGACGACCAGGGGTTTACGGAGGTGACGTTTCGTCCAGCACTGGCTGGAATGACGATCATCGAGGCGCGGGCGGAGCGGCCAGGGGGAATCGGCCGGGTTCAGTTCACGATTCGGGTTCTCAGCGACCCGACGGAAGCCGCCGCGATGACGCGCGTCAGCGGCGACAATCAATCCGGTGAAGCCGGGACCGAACTCCCGTTACCGCTTGTGGTGCGGGTCGATAGCCCGGATGGGCTACCCGTTGGTGGCCACTCGGTGACGTTCACGCTTGAGCAATCACAGGGGGCGTCGGCTGCGGTCATGGTTGCGCCCGACGGGCCGGCGGCGGGCGAGGTGACGGTCAACACCGACGGCGGTGGCGTGGCTCGCGCCTACCTGAAACTAGGGACCGCGCCGGGAGCCCACTCGGTAACCGCTCGGACTCTGATTGGACCTGCAGTCGCGCAGACGACCACAAGCCAGACGTTCACCGCGATCGCTACCGCGCTTGGTCCGGCTCAACTCATCATCGTGGCTGGGAACAACCAGACGGCAATCATCGATACGCTGCATCAGCCTGGAAGCCCTGATTTTCAGGGGCGCGATCCAAATTCGTTCGTGGTCCAAGCGGTGGATAAGTTCGGCAACCCCGTTTCCGGCATCGCCGTCACGTGGCTGATATCCGATGGCGGCGGTTTTCTCACCGCCTCGACCAGCTTCACCGATGCCAACGGACTGACCCAGAGCCGACTGCTGGCAGTAACCGAAGGCCGCAACGCGGCGGTCGCGATCGCCGCCGGAACGAACGCCGTCGAGTTCGTCGTTACCGGCCAAATGCTGGCGCCACCAACGGAGGAGGAGGACGGCGACGGCGGTTGATCGGTGCCCAGCGGTCGCTACTAACGGGTCGAATCGGATCTAAAAGCACTCGGGGCGCCCGAAGCGGGTGCCCCGAAGGCATTTAGCACCTTGATCCTGGTGGGCGCTGTTTGGAGCCGCATGCCATATTACGCGCGCCATGTGTGCCAAGAAGAAGACAACGAAGCCGCAAAGCAGTCCAAATGTGGTCATCGTCGAGTCGCCAGCCAAGGCGCGGGCGATCGGCGGTTACTTGGGTCGCGGCTACCGTGTGGAAGCCTCGGTGGGCCACGTTCGTGACCTGCCGCCCAAGGAGTTGGGCGTTGATCCGGCGAACGGGTTCGCCCCGACTTACAGAGTGATTCGCGGTAAGCGCAAAGTCTTGAATCAAATCGGTAAGGCGGCGAAAGGTGCGGCGACGGTGTACGTCGCGACCGACCCCGATCGTGAGGGTGAAGCGATTGCGTGGCACATTGTCGACGAGCTCGGCATTCCGCCCGAGAACATTCGCCGGGCCTTGTTCTATGAAATCACGCCCGCGGCGGTGAAACGGGCGATCGAGAATCCCGGGCGCATCGATAGCCGTAAGGTCGACGCGCAACAGGCGCGCCGCATCCTCGATCGATTGGTTGGCTACAAGATCAGTCCGTTGTTGACCGCACCGTTCTACCCGGGATTGTCGGCCGGCCGGGTCCAGACCGTCGCGCTCCGTTTGGTGTGCGAACGCGAGGCGGCGATCGAGAGCGTGGACAGCCGAGCGACGAGGACTTTCGCGCGCCGGCGCTTGATACCGAAGAGGCGGCTGCGAGAATTGTCGAGCGCGCCACCCAGAGCGAGTGGAAAGTGGGCGACGTTGAGCGCAAAGAACGCCGCCGCTCGGCGCCTCCGCCGTTCACGACGTCGACGCTTCAGCAGGAGGCCTCACGTCGGTTGGGGCTCAGTGCCCGGCGCACGATGTCGTTGGCTCAGCGGCTTTAC
>JBDHIC010000091.1:0-7164 GCA_039589035.1 Gemmatimonadota bacterium
TCGACCGCGCGCTGACGCGGATCGCTCACGAGATCGTAGAGGAAACCGGCGGTGTGGGAGATCTGGCGATCGTCGGCATTCAGCGTCGCGGTGTACAGCTTGCGGAGCACATCGCGGCCGAGATCGAACGCACTGAGGGATCACCACCGCTAAAGGGTGTGATGGACATCACCCTCTACCGGGACGACCTGAAGGCGATTGGCGATCAAGCCGTCGTCGAGCGAACCGAGATCCCTTTCAAGGTGGAAGGCAAGGTCATCGTGCTCGTCGACGACGTCCTCTACACTGGGCGGACGGTTCGAGCCGCGCTCAACGAGATCATGGATTTTGGTCGCCCACGTCGCGTGATGCTCGCCGTTTTGGTCGATCGTGGTCACCGCGAGATTCCGATTCGCGCGGACTTTGTTGGGAAGAACGTGCCGACGTCCCAGAGTCAGCAGATCAAAGTCAAGGTCCAGGAGCTCGATGGGACGCGAGCCGTGGATTTGGTGGAAAGGGAAGAGGCCGAGAGCTGACGTTTTGCCGCAAGGACCTGCTCGGCCTGGCCGGCCTGACGGCCGAGGAGATCACAGACCTTCTCGATCGTGGTGAGCGCATGCTGGACTCGGGCGCTCCCGCCGATCGCGCCGCCACCGGTTTGTCCGTAGCCAACCTCATATTCGAGCCTTCGACCCGGACTCGTTGTTCGTTCGAATTGGCCGAACAGCGGCTGAAGGTCGAGTGGCTGACTGTCGGTGAGGGGTCGAGCATCGTGAAGGGCGAGACGTTGGTCGACACGGCGCGGACGCTGGCCGCGATGGGCGTAAACACGTTTGTGTTGAGGCATCCGGAGGTGGGTGCGCCGGATCATCTCGCTTCCATCATGCCGAACGCGCACGTCGTCAATGCCGGCGACGGAACGGGTGAGCACCCCACGCAAGCGCTGCCCGACCTGCTGACCCTGCGGCGGCACTGGGGCTCCGTAGAAGGCCGGAGGGTGCTGATCGTCGGCGATATCGTTCATAGCCGGGTGGCGCGGTCGAACTATCATGGCTTTATGGCGCTTGGGGGATCGGTCGCTTTCTGTGGACCAGAGTCGTTTCTCCCGTCACCGGATGAGTTTCCCGACGTAACGCTCAGCTCGGATTTGGATGCCGCGCTCGAGGATTGCGATGCCGTCATGATGCTTCGCATTCAGCGCGAGCGATTGGCGGACCGCGAGGTTTGCCCGGATGGCGAGACTTTCCGGAAACAGTATGGGCTGACCGTCGATCGGTTGACGCGTTTGCGAAGCGACGTTCCGGTACTACACCCTGGACCTTTCAACCGCGATGTCGAGATCGATGGCGGTGTCGCCGACTCGGACCGGGCCTTGATATTGCCCCAAGTGACGGTGGGTGTGGCGATCCGGATGGGGCTGCTGGCCCGATTGTCCGAAGTCCGCCGCGAGCTCGGTCTGACGCCTTGAACGCTGGGCGGGGAGGCATCGTGTTGCACGGCGGGCGGGTGCTCGACCCGAGCTCGGGGCGCGACGAGCTGGCCGACGTTCGGATTGTCGGCGGCACCGTGACCGCGATCGAGAAGCGCATCGAGCCCGCGGCTGGCGATCACATGATCGAGCTAGCCGGTATGTTGGTGACGCCGGGCCTGGTCGATCCGCACGTTCACCTCCGTGAACCCGGTGGAGAAGCGAAAGAGACGATCGCCACGGGTGCATCCGCCGCCGTGGCGGGTGGCTTCACGACGATTTGTTCGATGCCGAACACGCAACCGGTGATCGATACACCGGAGCGCGTCCGAGATGTCGTCGAGCGCGGGCGATCGGCGGGGATGGCGCGGGTTTTGCCGATCGGGGCGGCGACCGTGGCGTCAGCAGGCGAAACACCGACAGATGTGCAGTCGCTGGCGGCAGCCGGCGCAATCGCCGTTTCGGACGACGGCCAGCCGATCGCTACCGCCGAGATGCTGGCTCGCGTGCTGGGTGGCGCCGCACGCGCCGGAGTAGTGGTCGCTGACCACTGCGAGGACCTCGGTCGGTCCCAGGGGGGTGCCATTTTCGCCGGCGAGGTGGCTGATCGGCTCGGTGTCGGCGGCATCCCGCGCGAGGCCGAGAGCGCAGCTGTGAAGCGCGACCTCGAGGTCTTGGCGCGTGTCGGCGGGCGGCTCCACCTATGCCATCTCTCGACCGCCGAGTCGGTTCGGTTGGTCCGAGAGGCCAAACAAGCTGGACTGCCGGTTACCGCTGAGGCGTGTCCACACCACCTGACGTTGACCGTCGACTGTACCGAAGCGAAGGGATCGATCGCAAAGATGAACCCACCGCTGGCTGAAACCGGGGATCGCTCAGCGCTGGTTGAAGCGTTGGTGGACGGCACGGTCGATTGCGTTGCCACGGATCACGCACCGCACACGAAGGCGGAGAAGGCACGTCCCCTGGGCGAAGCGCCGTTTGGTGTGATCGGTCTCGAAACGGCGTTCGGTGTCGTCTACACCGAGCTCGTGGAGAGAGGTACTGTCAACCTGAGGACGCTGCTCGCCCGGATGACGGTGGATTCGGCGCGCGCCTTTGGCATCGAGCGCGGCCGGCTAGTAGTTGGCGCACCTGCCGACGTGGCGGTCTTTGATCTCGATCAGGAGTGGGTGGTCGAGCCAGAGCGGTTTCGGTCCAAGGCCCGCAACACGCCGTGGGCTGGAGCGACGCTTCGCGGTCGACCGACGTTGACGATCGTCGCCGGTGAGGTCGTGTTCGATGGTCGCTGATTTGTTCGAGCCGTATCGGAAGCGGGTGTTTTGCGTTGATCTCGATTCTGGTGAGCGGGTCGACGAGGTCTTTTGTGTCACCCGCGTGAGCCGCAAGGTCGGGCGCAGTGGCCCATTCCTGTCGCTCGAGTTCGCAGACCGATCAGGCCGGATACCGGGCATCGCCTGGGACAACGCCGACGAGCTCGCGACGACGTTGGTCGAGGGCGCCTTCGTACGCGTCCGCGGGATCGTGACCGACTACCGCGGGCAGCCCCAGATTCAAGTCGAGGCCGCGGAGCCCGCGCCACAGGTTGATCTCGGAGAGTACCTGCCACGCGCACCCGTTTCCGGGAGCGAGTCGGTAGCCGGTATCCGTCGGCTGGCGGAGTCGATCACCGAACCTTCCCTCAGGCAGCTGGTCGTAGGGCTGCTCGACGATCCACAGTTTGTCGAGCGTTTTTCGGTCGCACCGGCGGCCAAGATCAACCACCACGCTTACGTTGGCGGCTTGGCGGAGCACACCCGGTCGGTCATGGAGCTGTGCGAGCTAGCGGCGGCCCATTACCCCGATCTCGATCGCGATTTGTTGTTGGCCGGGGCTTTTCTCCACGATCTGGGCAAGATCGACGAGTTGGCCGTCGAACCCGGGTTTCCCTACACGGAAGCCGGCTCTTTACTCGGCCACATCGCGCTGGGGTACGCATATATCCGTGAGCGGATCGCGGCGATGGAGGGATTCCCGGAAGAGCTAGCGACAGACATCGCGCATCTCGTGTTGAGCCATCAAGGGGAGCTCGAGTGGGGAAGCCCGATCAAGCCGCAGACGCTGGAGGCGATCGTTCTTCACCATCTGGACAACCTCGACTCGAAGGTCACCGCGGCTCGTGCGCACCTCGATGACGCCACCACTAGCCGCACGGGTTACGTGCGTTCGCTCCAGCGCTCGCTCTTTCGCCGGCCACGGGACGCCCAGTAACGCGAGGTCGCGAGGTTCCCGACCAGCTTATATTCACACCCCATGAGAAGTGCGGCTCATACGTTGTGGGTGCTGCTGATCATCGTGCCGACCGCGGCCTGCTCACCGCAGGAGCCTGAGAATCCACTGCTGATCGATCTCGAGGCGAATCGAGAGCGTTGGATCGATCTCGGTTTGTTGGATTACGATCTTACCTTGCTCAGGGGCTGCTTTTGCCCGACCGAATCGATCGGACCGGTTACCGTGCGCGTACGGAACGGTGAGATCGTGTCCCAGACCTATACCGAAACCGGCATGCCGGTACCCGAACAACATGCGGTTTTCTTTCCCGCGGTCGAAGGTCTGTTCGACGTGATCCTGGAGTCGATCGAGTCCGAGGCAGATCACATGACGGTCACATACGATTCAAACACCGGTGCGCCGGTTGAGATCTTCGTCGACAGCATCGAGGCGGCGGTCGACGACGAGCTCACGATCATAGTCGTCGAGTTGTCCGATGATTGATCTGATCTGTCGCAAGACCTGATCGACCTGTCGCAAGGCGGTCGCCTTGCTGGACGAGCACGGAGTCGGGTATCGGTATCGCGAGTATACCGAAGAACCGTTGAGTGCGACGGAGATCCGCGAGGTGATCAAGAAGCTCAACCTGACCCCGGTTGACGTGTTACGAAAGCGGGATGCAGCGTACCGCCGCCTGGAGCTGACGGGGGAGGAGACAGGTGTTGAGCTTGTGCGGCTCATGGCTGAGAACCCAACGCTGCTGGAGCGTCCGATCGGGGTCGTGGGAGAGCGAGCTGTCATCGGGCGACCACCCGAGAGATTGCTTGAGCTTGTGTAGCGTATCAGACTACCAATCAACCACTTATACAGGATGAAGAGAATGGGTAAGGGCGAAAAGGCAGATCAGGATTGGCGCCAAGAACTGACCCCCGAGCAGTACCACGTGACACGCGAGAAGGGAACTGAGCGAGCGTTCACCGGTGAGTACAACGACCACAAGGGGGACGGTGTCTACGCCTGCGTCTGTTGTGGGGCGCGGTTGTTTGACTCCAACGACAAGTATGACTCCGGCAGTGGATGGCCGAGTTTCACGCGGCCCAACGAGGAAAACGTCTCGACAGCGCCTGATGACAGCTTGTTCATGCGCCGGACCGAGGTTCTGTGTACCAACTGTGAAGCTCACCTGGGGCATGTGTTCGACGACGGTCCGCAGCCGACTGGACAGCGCTACTGTATCAATTCTGCGGCGCTCGACTTCCAGCCCCGGGCGGACAAAGAAGAGTAGTGTCGACAGATCGCTTCGACATCGTGATCGTTGGAAGCGGACCCGGTGGGTACGTGGCCGCGATCCGCGCTGGACAGCTCGGTCTCAAGACAGCGTTAATAGAGAAAGACCCATTCCAGGGCGGTACCTGTTTGCATCGGGGCTGTATCCCGACCAAGGCGCTGCTCGAGAATGCGAGTCGCTACCGGGATCTCCTCGAGGCCTCCGATTTCGGCTTGTCGATCGGCGAAGTCGAGATCGATTGGTCTCGGATTCAAGCCCGGAAGGCCGGCGTCGTCCGCCAGCTTTCCCGCGGCGTAGCCGGCTTGCTCAAGAAACAAAAGGTAGAGGTGATCACGGGTTGGGGACGGGTCATGAGCCCGCGTACGGTGGGGATCTACGAGAAGACAGAGTATGGGAGGATGGGCCTCGATAGGGGACCGGTTCGAACGATCTCAGCCGATCATATCGTGTTGGCCACGGGGTCGGTACCGCGCGAGATCGCATCGGTGCCGTTTGACGGTCGGCGGATCATCAGCTCCGATCATGTCCTCGAGCTCGAGACGCTTCCCGAGTCAATGGTCATCGTCGGTGCTGGGGCGGTGGGCGTCGAGTTCGCCTCGATCTTCCACCGGTTTGGAACCCGGGTCACGCTGGTCGAAGCGTTGCCCCGACTGTTGCCGATCGAGGATCACGACGTGTCGGCCGAGCTGGCCCGTTCGTTTGCCCGCCAGGGGATAGATGCCCGAACGGACACGCCGCTGACTGGCGCCAGCCCGGCGGACGGTGGCGTCGAAGTTACGCTAGGGAGCGAGTCGGTGATCGCCGACCTCGTCCTGATCGCGATCGGGAGAGCGCCGGTAACGGAGGGTGTCGGGCTCGAGAACATCAGGGTTGAAACGAGCGACGGGTACATCGTCGTTGATGAGTATTGCGAGACCGGGGAACCCGGCGTCTACGCCATCGGTGATGTCAATCCCACGCCGTGGTTGGCGCACGTGGCCTCGATGGAGGGGGTGATGGTCGTCGAGCGGATCGCCGGGCACGACGTGCAGCCGGTGCCGTACGGCGAGACGCCGAACTGCACCTACTGCGAGCCGGAGGTGGCCAGCGTTGGGCTCACCGAGCAGGAAGCGATCGACCAGGGCTACTCGGTCCGTGTCGGGAACTTCCCGTTTCTAGCCAGTGGGCGAGCTCAGATCGCAGGCCACACCACCGGCTTCGTCAAGATCGTCGCCGAAGATCGTTACGACGAGGTCCTGGGCGTTCATATCATCGGCCACAAAGCGACCGAGCTGATCGCGGAAGCTTCCGCCGTTCTTCGGTTGGAGGGCACGGTGGCCGAGCTCATTCACACGATCCACGCTCATCCAACGCTCTCCGAGAGCGTTCACGAAGCCGCTCACGCCGTGTACGGAGAGGCGATCCACTACTGATCTTCTGGCTTGCCCTGACGGCGGAAACACTCCTGTTCGTGAGCTTGCACATATCGCATAGGTATCCGGAACGGAGGATCTGGCCGCCCCCCAGAGGACGGACCTGGCAATTCTGGTGGATGTGGGGGCTCACCGGAATCGCGTTCGCGAGCGGAATCTCGATGGCGATCGTCGATCGTGGCTCGTTCGTGTTTGCGCATCCGACCTGGCGCGGTGTTGGCATCGTTTTGTTTGGACTGGGTGCGCTGTTGACGGACTGGGGCATCCGCACGTTGACATCGCGAACGTCTCAGGGATTGGGCGGGGATTTGCACACCGCCGGTCCATATCGATTCAGCAGGAATCCCCAGTACGTTGGCGATATCTTGATGGCCATCGGTGCCGTCGTCGGTTTTGATTCGCAGTTGGCGGCTATCATCGCGGTTGGCGGGATCGCGTGTCTGCTTTACGCACCGCTGGCGGAGGAACCCTGGCTCGAGGCGCGCTACGGAAACGCGTACCGAGATTACGTGCGGGGCACGCCCCGGTACATGAGGCTTCGACGAAAGAGAGGATGATCTCGTGAATGGACCAACCGCATCACCGGATCGATACACGATTCAATTCGAGACCACAAAGGGTTCATTCACGGTCGAGGTTCGCCGCGAGCTCGCTCCAATAGGGGCTGATCGGCTGCATGAGCTGGTCGTCGCGCGGTTTTTTGACGGGGTGCGGTTCTTCCGGGTCATCGATGGTTTTATGGCTCAGTTCGGGATCGCGGCGAACCC
>JBDHIC010000092.1:0-8772 GCA_039589035.1 Gemmatimonadota bacterium
CAACCGCGTGTCGCCGTAGCTGTACCAGGCGCCGGACTTGTCGACGACCTTGTGCTCGACGCCGAGGTCTAGCAACAGCCCTTCGACCGAGATCCCCTCGCCGTACATGATGTCAAACTCGGCTTGCTTGAACGGCGGGGCGACCTTGTTCTTGACGACTTTGACCCGGCACCGGTTGCCGACCAGCTCGTCGCCGTCCTTGATCGCACCCACGCGCCGGATGTCGAGCCTGGTCGAGGCGTAAAACTTGAGCGCCCGACCGCCGGGCTGGGTCTCGGGGTTGCCGAACATGACGCCGATCTTCTCGCGGATCTGGTTGATGAAGACGACCGAGGTCTGGGAGCGGTTGATCGCACCCGCCAGTTTGCGCAGCGCCTGGCTCATGAGCCGGGCCTGCAATCCGACGTGGCTGTCGCCCATCTCGCCCTCGATCTCGGCCTTGGGGACCAGCGCGGCGACCGAGTCGATGACCACCACCGACACCGCATTTGATCGCACCAACACTTCAGCGATCTCGAGCGCCTGCTCGCCGGTGTCGGGCTGCGACACCAACAGGTTATCGATATCGACGCCGAGCTTTTTCGCATACTCCGAGTCCATCGCGTGCTCGGCATCGATAAAGGCGGCGATGCCACCTTCCTTCTGCGCGTTGGCAACGATGTGCAGGGCGAGCGTGGTCTTGCCCGAAGATTCGGGACCGTAGATCTCGGTCACCCGACCCCTAGGGACTCCGCCGATGCCGATCGCAGCGTCCAGGTTGAACGCCCCGGTCGGGATCGCATCGACCTGGAGCCGGGTGTCGGTCCCCAGTCGCATGATCGCCCCCTTGCCGTACTGCCGCTCGATGTGATTGATCGCCAGGCCGAGGGCCTTTTCCTGCTCTTTCGTATCTGTCGTCGTTGCCATTCGTTCACCTCCGCCGCTCCGGGGTCCCGGGCGGCCTTACTCGTTCAATAGACTTTCGGTTTTCTTTCGGTTACTATAACAACTTCCGGGCCGCTAGGGAAGGGGTCCGGCCATCGTATCTGGAACCGCCAGCTTTAGCAGCTGAACGGCCGGCTCCAGCCGAGTGGTAAAGTCGATCTTCCAGCGATCGCCCTCCCGACGCAGCGGGAAGCGCTCCTCGATCCCCTCGACCCGGACGTCGACGGTCGCCGAGTCGCCAAAAAGCGTCGAGCCGACCACCGCCCCGCCACAGAACATCTGGCACCACTCCCGAATGTCGAATGGCCGACCGGTGTCATCGGCAACACCGCTCAACCGCTCGATCTCCTCGACCAACGTCACCGTCTCTGTCGTGAACGACGCCTCGAAGGCGACCGTGTCTTCGCTCTCGAGTGCGTCGAGAAAGTTGCTTACGGTTCCCTCCGGGCTCGATTGCGGCCCACCGCACGCAGCGGCAAGCAAGAACAGCGCCAGGGTAGCCGGTTTCAATCGACGCTCCTCGGCACGATCAAGTTCATGAACTCGAGCCGTGTCGAATGGTCATCGCGGAACTTCCCCAGCATATGGCTGGTCGTCATGTACGAATGCTGTTTTTCGACCCCGCGCATGACCATACACAGGTGCCGCGCTTCGACCACGACGGCGACGCCGTGGGGGTCGAGTTTTGCCCTCATCATCTCGGCGATTTCCTTGGTCATCCGCTCCTGCACCTGCAGCCGCCGGGCGAAGACGTCCACCAAGCGTGGAATCTTTGACAGCCCGACGATCTTCTTCCGCGGCAAGTACGCCACGTGAGCGCGACCAAAGAAGGGCAGCATGTGGTGCTCACAAAGGCTGTAGAACTCGATGTCCTTGACTAGCACCATCTCGTCGTACTCTTCGGAGAAAAAAGCGTTGTTGAAGAGCTTGTCGACGTCCTTCTGGTACCCCTCAGTCAGAAAGCCGAGCGCCCGCACGACCCGCTCGGGAGTCTTGATCAACCCTTCGCGATCGGGATCTTCGCCCACGAACTTGAGCAGCTCGTAGATGTGGCTCTCGGCGGCTTCTCTGCCGGCTGGTCGGTCGTCGCCGGTCTCCGAAGAGGATATAGAATGGATGTTCTTGGCGTCGCTCATGGGTACCTCAAGTTCGTCGATATCGCGACAGGTGTCGATGTCTAGGCGGCCCCAACGTTAGCGCGGAACTCAGGGTCGGGTCGATAGAGCACGAAGGAGAGGTCGTCGGGATGACCGGGCTTTCCGGGCGTCGGCTTGATCATACGGGAGTGCGAGAGATGCGCTAACCGGGCACCGGCTCTTTCGAGCGGCCCGACTCGGACACCATCGACGATCTCCTCCTGTATCAGGTTATCCGACAACCCATCGCTGGCGATGACTAGCGTGTCACGCGGAGCGAGGCGAATCGACGGGCCGATGTCGATCCGCATCTCGGGGTCGCCGACGATATTGGAGACGAGGGTCCGCTCTTCGTGTTGGATCGCATCGGTGTGGTCGAGAAACCCCGACTCGACTGCGTAACCGGTTGGCGAGTGCGGAATGTTGCGGAACCTGACCCTGCCCCGCTGTCCGGTCACCAGGATCAGCGAATCGCCGACGTGAAAAGGCCGCATAACCCCACGGTGAATAGCAACGACTGCGACCGTCGTCGCCGCCCCCCCCAGCTCGAGCACTCTTTCGTTCGCTGTCTCGATGCCATCCAGCACAGCGCCACGAAGGGGCTCGTCTGTGGCGAGACTGCCCAGTCGTTCAGCTAATGTTTCGATCGCGATGCGCGATGCCCGCGCTCCGCCAGGCATCCCGCCCACGCCATCGGCGACCACGAGCACACCAGAGTCGGAGCCGATCGGGATCAAGGCCATCGAATCCTCGTTGTCGGTCGACTTCCCGGGCTCCGCGCGACAGAACACGACCACGTTGCCGCCCGCAAACGGAAACGTTTCAACCTCGGAAAGATCCTTCTGTAAGTAGAGCTCGGCTATTCCCACTCCATCGTCTCGAGGTGTTCACGCAAGCGGCTCATCGTCCGGTACTTCTTGATGATCAGCGAGCGCTTGAGACCGCAGCAGATCGCCTTGACCTCATCGGGTTGATTCGCGTAGAACCGCTGGCCACCCAACACGTCGTAGAACAAACGGATCACGTCAGCGACGTCGTCGTATCGATTCTCGGCCGTCGGTGGGCCCCAATGAAACATGTCGAGCAGCTTGAGCTCAAACTCGAGCCCGTAGCGTTGAACGATGATGTTCTCGATGTGGAGATCGCCGTGGTACTCACCTGCCCGGTGAATGCACTCGATGCCGCTCACCAGAGCGTGCAGGAGGTGAATGGCCTGGAAGGGCTGCAACCGCTGACCAGGTTGACGCTTCATGAACTGCGACAGCAGCTCGCCCTCGACGAACTCCGACACCAGGAATCGGATCGGGACGCCATCAAACCATATCGTGTCCTGGGTGTGGTACTGAATGACGATCGGACAGTTCCGCAGCTTGTGGAGTTTCTTGGCGTAAAACTTCGATGTGGCGTCGCGGACGTTGCGTTGTGGGAAGAACAACTTGACGGTGCGATCGATCTTGGTGGTGATCTCCGAAACCAGGTAAACCTCTCCCTCCCAACCGGCGCCCAGTTTCTCGATGACCTCGTACTTGTCGGTCAGGGTATCGCCCGGCTCGAGGTCGAAGGCCTCGATTCGAATCTGTCCGCGACGTGTCATCGAACGATCCGGACGTCGAGACCCGAGGCCTGCATCTGGAGGACCAGGATCGCCATCCAGACCAGGGCAAGTAGCCAGCTCAGAATTCGCATGAGTCCGCTCAGCCGCCGCGTCTCGGGTTTCAGTTTGGACAGGAGCTCGAGCCCGGTTTGCGTTTCGATCCGCGGGATCTCGCGCCGCCACAGCGCATGCCAGCGGAGCTCCCATTCGGTCGTCAACGCGTAGAACACGTTGCCGAGTACGCCGATCGCCGCGGGCAACCACCCGGCGACGCCACCGCCTGGGAGCCGCCACGCCAATCCTGCCAGGACCAGGTTGGCGGACACGTACATCGCGTTCCCGCGTATGAACCTGCGCCGGCTCGCCTCGAGTTGCACGGCGAGCGTCTCGGTGAGCCGCATCAGGTCGTTTTGGGGCATGGGAACGGGCATCGACGGTCGGAATATAGCTTACGTAGACCTCCTCTCGACCACCGAGAGCAGTTAGAATCTGCGCACATTTGCAATTCGAAGGGAGTTTCGATGCGACGATTGATCTTGCTCCCCGCAGCGGCGTTCGTCTTCGCCGCCACACCGGGGTCGACCATAGCGCAGGAGTCCGGAATGGACGATACGATCCACTATCGGCTGGGGTGGGATAACCCTGCCAGTCAGCTGTACACCGTCAGCGTCACCGCCTCCGCCGGCGACGAGCCGCTCGTCTTCTCGCTCCCCGCCTGGCGGCCGGGACGGTACATCGTCCAGAACTACGCCGCCAACGTGCAGGCGATCCGCGCTCGCGACGAGAACGGACGACCACTCGACGCCGAGTGGATCGACCTCGATTCATGGCGGGTCGAACCCGATGGCGCCACCGAGGTGACGCTCGAGTACGAATACTATGCCAGCACGTTGGACGCCGGCTCGTCGACGCTTCGACCCGACGTGGCGTACTTCAACCCCGTCAACCTGTTCCCGTGGATCGAGGGGCGGATGGATCACCCGGTCGCGCTGACGTTCGAGGTGCCACCCGACTGGGCGATCGCGACCCAGCTCAAACGCATCGATGATGGCGACCGCATCGAGGAGCGGGGCGATCGGGAGGTCATCCTGGCCCAGTTCCGCGCGCCTGATTACCACCGCTTTGTCGATTCCCCGACGTTTGCCGCACCCGAGCTGACTCACTGGACCTTTACGCTCGACAACGTTCCGTATCACGTAGTCATGCGCGGCGATGTGCGACTCGGTGATCGCACCCAGGAGTCGATCGTCGCCGATTTCGAGGCCATGACACGCGAGCAGGTGGCGTTTTTTGGCGGGGCACCCTTCGCCGAGTACTGGCACCTGTATCAGCTCGTTCCCCACCCCTTCGGCCACGCCGTCGAGCACGAGGCGAGCGCGTCGTACGTCATGCACGACGGCGTGTTCATGAACGACTTCGCGTATATGGGGTTCATGAGCACGACGTCACACGAGCTCTTCCACGCCTGGAACGTCAAGCGGCTCCGCCCGGCCGCGTTGTGGCCCTACGACTACTCGACGCCGCAGCTGACCCGTCTCCATTGGGTCACCGAGGGAGTGACGTCGTACTACGACAAGCTGTTCCTGGCGCGCTCAGGGGTGGCCAGCGAGGAGCTGTACTATGAAGCCCTCGGCAACACGATCCGTGGACTGCAACGCTCGCCGGGACGCAAGGTGACCAGCGCGTCTCTGGCGTCGCTGACGTCGTGGCACTCGGGGTACGGGGACGGCAACCCCAACCAGTCGATCTCGTTCTACACCAAGGGATCGCTGTTGGGGCTCTTGATCGACTTGCGGATCCGCGACTTGACCGACGGCGAAAAGAGCTTGGACGACGCCATCCGGTACTTGTGGCGTGAGTACTACGAGCAGGACCGCGGCTACCCCGAGGACGGCTTGCAGCAGGCGGTCGAGACGATCGCCGGCGAGTCGTTCGGCGACTTCTTCGATCGCTACGTCCACGGCGTCGAAGAGCTTCCCTACGACGAATACCTGAGCGTAGTCGGGCTACACGTGCGCGAAGCGGTCGACGAGACGCGGCCCGCAGCGACGATCGGACTCGCTCCCCGCCCGACCGGGCAGCGAGTGGTGATCGACAACGTGTTCCCGGATTCGCCATCGCTGGCGGCGGGTCTCATGCGCGGCGACGTCCTGATATCGATCGCTGGCACCGAGATCTCGACCAGCGCCGACATCATGGAGGCGATGAAGACAAACCAGCCGGGTGAGGTCGTAGAGGTCGTCTACGAACGCGGTGGGAAGGAAGGCACCGTTTCGGTCACCCTCGACGGTGGCGCAAACCTGAAATGGGTCGTCGAGTCGATCGCTGAGCCAACCGAACGCCAGCTGCGATTGCGGAAAGCGTGGTTGGCGTCAGACGCGGGCGTCTAGCCCGCAACGCAGCCTCCTCAGTTCGCCATTTTAGCCGCAGCGAGCTTCTCGATGTCAGGTAGGTCTTTCTTGTAGCGAACCTCGAGGCGGACTGCCCGGCCCTCTGCGTACTTCGTGGCGTTATCGACGACATCCAGAACGGCGCGCGAAAGGCCGGTCCCGCGGACTGCGCTCACCGCCTTCTCCCCGAGGGCGAAGCCCACCTGGAAGCGTCCCTTCTGCGGCGTCATGTACAGAATGGTTCGTTTCTTTTGTATCAAGCGTAAGGACCAACCGTACTTCACGCCGGAGAAACTCCATTGCTCGGTCATCGGGGTGTACTCGACGGCGAGATGTCCATGCAGCGCTTCCCACGCGCCCATAGCTCGACCCAAAACGCCTGCCAGGTCCTTCGCCTGGGGCGGCCTCGACTTGTCATCGAATGCGCTGAGTGCCATCCGTCTCCTTCGCGCTCCATTCCCCGCTTTAGGGATAATTCTCCTCGACGGTTTCGCGAATCGCATTCAGCAGCGCCTCTTTCGCTTGATCGTCATCGCGGCATCGCTCGTTCATCTCGATCAAGACAGCCGTTTCGTTGAAGCGCTCCAGCTCCGACCCCTCCGGAACCCGCACGATGTCGCGTTCCAAATGATAGGGCCGGTTGATGGCGGCCGTATAGCCTGCCGTTCGTAGCGGCTTGTCGAGAAACGGCGCCAATTCGCGGCCGCGATTTGCGATCAGCGCAAAGTCCATCTCCCGCACCTGGCCCTCGAACTGCTCCGCCATGGCGTGAATGGCGAAGAAGAACACCCTCCCGTGAAGCCGCTCGCACGCCAGAAGACAGTCCACCAGCGCCTGGTGGTACGGTCGGTAATACAGCTCGATCCGGCGCATCCGCTCTTCATCGCTCAAGCCGATGTTCCCGGAGATCGCTTTGCCGCCCCAGCGGGTCGGGATCAACTCGTCCTGGTCTTCGTACCGATTCGCGTCGATGACGAGCCGCGAGATCCCGTTGCGCACGCCGAGACAATCGAGCTCGCGTATGAGGTAGTCGAACAAATCGGCTGCGCCCTGGTCCTTACCGCGCGCGCACTCTGCTAGGTGCTGCTAGGTGCTCTTCCGTCATATCGAGATCGCCAAACTCATCGGGTATCACACCCGATGCGTGCTCGCAGGAGAGAACGATCGGGAGATCTGATCGACCGCGGCAGATTTTGAAGGTTTCCAAACTGCTACGACTTGGCCCGCAATGCAGCCGTGGCGAGCGCCACCCAGCCGGCGATGAACGCTAGCCCGCCGAGGGGAGTTAGAGCGCCCAGCCAACGGGCTCCGGTCACCGCCAACAGATAGAGGCTGCCCGAGAAGAGGGCGATCCCGAAGACGAAGAACCACCCAGCGGCGTCGGTCCACGCGTTACGCCAGCGAGTCCACGCCCACGCCACGACGATCAATCCGATCGCGTGATAGAGGTGATATCGGACACCGGTCTCGAACACTGCCAATGCGTCCGGGCTCAGCCGACCCTCGAGACCGTGAGCCCCGAACGCGCCAAGAACCACGCCCAGCGCCGCCATCGAGGCGCCGACTGCAAACCAAGCGCTCATACTCGCCAACTTGCACCGCCAGGTGATAAACGGACAAGTCGTCCGCAATCGCAACTGCAGGTACTTGTCAGGTTTACCCTTACGTCAGATTCGGGATTTCCCCTACAGCCGGGGAAGTTTTTTTCGGACAAGCTTCTGGTAAGATGCGAAAATCCCCCACCTCGATCGAGGACAGGCTCGCGGTCGGTCTCAGTGAGAGCTCTGACCCCGTCGCCCTCGAGAATGGATCGCGTGTAGGAGTCATTGGCGG
This sequence comes from Gemmatimonadota bacterium, assembly GCA_039589035.1. GTDB lineage: Bacteria > Gemmatimonadota > Gemmatimonadetes > JACCXV01 > JAHWKZ01 > CAMYLR01. Next base: position 7,878 of record JBDHIC010000092.1, read on the forward strand.
CGGGCCGGCAGGGTCCTTCTTCAGCGTCTTTCTGCTCAAGATGGCCGACACCATCGGCCTCGACGTCGACATCGATATCTACGAGCCTCGCCACTTTGTCCACCAGGGCCCGGCAGGGTGCAACCATTGCGGTGGGATCGTGTCCGAATTCCTCGTTCAACTCCTAGCCGCAGAGGGTTTCCGCCTGCCGTCGGACGTCGTCCAGCGGGGGATCGACTCCTACATGCTCCACATGGACGTGGGAACGGTCCGTATAGACACGCCGCTGGAGGAGAAGCGAATCGCAGCGGTCTACCGTGGCAATGGTCCGCGTGACACCGTGCCCGTTGACGTTGTCGGCTTTGACCGTCACCTCCAGGACCTGGCGGTCTCCCGCGGGGCGAAGATCCGACGTCAATTGGTCAATCAGGTTTCTTGGGAGGAGGATCGGCCGCATGTCCAATGCTCCACCGGTCCGAGCGAGATCTACGACCTCGTCGTGGTAGCGGCCGGGATAAACAGCAACGTGCTCCAGCGGATCGAGGGACTGGAGTTTGGTTACCGGATTCCGGAAACGGTACGGACGTTCATTTGTGAGTTCCACTTGGGAGAGGAAACTATCCGGAAAAACCTCGGCACATCGATGCACGTCTTTCTGCTCGACATCCCCCGCCTCGAGTTCGCCGCGATCATTCCCAAGGGGGATTTTGTGACGCTGTGTCTGCTAGGAGACGAGATCGATGACTCGCTGGTGACGACTTTCCTGGACGCACCCGAGGTTCGAGCGTGCTTCCCAAAGGAGATCGTGCCGCGCACAGTGTGCCACTGTTTTCCTCGCATCAACGTCAAAGCAGCGGTTCGACCGTTTACTGACCGCATCGTGCTGATCGGGGACAGCGGAGTGACTCGACTCTAC
>JBDHIC010000093.1:0-7078 GCA_039589035.1 Gemmatimonadota bacterium
AAACTGGTTATTCGTGCCGTAGGTCACGTCGCATTGGTAGGCTGCGCGGCGATCCTCCTGGTCCATGCCGTCTTGGATCACTCCAACGGTGAGCCCCAACCAGCGGAGGATTTCAGCCACCCATTCCGAATCGCGGCGAGCGAGATAGTCGTTGACGGTTACTAGGTGAGCCCCTTTGCCCTCGAGAGCGTTCAGGTACAACGGTAGAACTGCAACCAACGTCTTGCCCTCGCCGGTTGCCATCTCGGCGATCTTTCCTTCGTGCAGAACGATGCCACCGAATAACTGGACGTCATACGGCACCATGTCCCACTCGAAGTCTTGGCCGGTCACTTCCCAAGTTCGACCCAGGTTTCGGCGACACGCCTCTTTGACGACCGCAAATGCGTCAGTCAGTATGTCATCGAGCTCCTCGCCTTCATCAAGCCGACGGCGAAACTCCTCGGTTTTGGCTTGAAGTTGCTCGTCGGAGAGAGACTTCAGCGACTCGGCCAACTCATTGATCTCTTCGATAATTGGCCACAGCCGTTTTCGCTCGCGGGCGTGCTTATCCCCGACGAACATCTTTAGCATCGATTGTAGAACCACCAAAAAACCTCTTTGTGCTACGAAGCCTTGCGCGGCGAATCTGCCAAGCAGGTGCTAAAGACCTGGCCTCGGCGCCCGGCGCGCGGCTTACCTAGAGCTTCGGTTGGGCGGGGTACTGCCGGTAGAGAATTCAATTTAGGCCCTTTTTGTTCTAGGATCAACGTGGGCCCGGATCCTCCCTCTGGTAGAGCCCGTGCTCAAGGATGTACGCCTCAACGGCCGGCGGCACCCAGTAGCGGATCGATCGGCCGCGCCGGACCCGCTCTCGAATCTGGCTCGACGAGATTTCGAGGGCCGGCACCGTAACGGGAGCGTACTCGCCTGCTAGCGGCGAGTCCGGCAACGAACCCGGTACCACTGAGCTTCCCCGTGACGTCACGACTATCTGTGCTAGCTCAGTTAGTAACTCGATTCTGTCCCACGCCGCCAACTCAGCCAGGTTGTCGTGACCGATGATCAGATGCCAGCGGGTGTCCGGCTCGCGTTCCCGAAGCGCCATCAACGTATCGACGGTGTACGACACGCCGCCGCGGTCGATCTCTATCCGATCTGCGACCAACCCGGAATCTCCGGCGACCGCCAATTCGGTCATCATCGCGCGATCCCTCGGGCTCGCCTCGGCGTCTCCCTTGAATGCATGCTGGAAGCTGGGCGTTAACAGTACTTCGCCGAGCTCAAGCGCCTCCCGCACGACATGGGCAACAATGAGATGCGCGACATGCGGTGGGTTGAACGTACCCCCGAGGATACCCTTTCGCTCTCCCGCGCCGGAACCGTGATTCACCGGCCGTTCGTTTCCGCCTCAAGTTGTGCTGCCGGGAGCTCAGTCGCACGGCATCGTGACGGCAGTCGATCGTCGATATCGGACGCAGCGTCTGAATCCGGAAATGTATCGAGCAGAAGATCGTATAACTCGGATGCGCGATCGCGGAGCCCCTGTTTACAAAATGTTTCCGCCAACAATGAGTAACTGGCCGGCAACCAATCCGAGTCGGGGTACTTCTCAATCATGTCCACGAGATAGATCTCCGCCGCTTCATACCTCTTGTTGTCAAAGTAGAATTCGGCGTTCAAGTAGGTTTTCTCCGCCAGCTTGTTGCGCAGGCGTCGGCGTTTCTCTCTCGCCTGTTCGTCGAAATCGCTACCCGGGTATTCAGTCGTCAATCGCTCGTACATATTGATCGCGCGCTCGGTATCGCGTTGATCGAGCTCAGGCCTCAACGAAAGTTGCTCATAGGACCGACCGGCTTGGTACAGTGCCGCTGGCGCTTGGGCGCTACGCGGGAAATCGCGCTGGAATCCGAGATACTCCTGAGCCGCGGTGACCCAGTCGTCGGCCCCATAGTACGCCTCAGCCGTAAGCCAGCGGGCATCCTCCACGCGTGGATCCTGCGGATAGTTGAAGCTAAACGTCTGCAGCGCCGAGACTGCCTCGATGTAGTTCTGACGCTCATACAGATCGAGGGCTTGAGCGTACTGCTCGTCGGCCGATAGCACCTGATTCTCGTTGGTAGACGCACAACCGTAAACGACTAGGGCAAAAACCCCACCTATCAGCCCACGCCGACAAAGCGTTATCACTCCGCACCTGCTTCTTCGTCAAGCACGGGCTCCGGCTCCGTGTCGGTCTCCAGGGGCATGCCAAACTCAAGTTGTTTCAGCCTTCGATACGCCTCTATTGCAGGCCGTGATCGTAGGTTCTCATCGTCGTCCACAACCCGTCGATAGTACTGTATCGCCGCCTCCCGATTACCAAACCGCTCGTGGAGTCGACCTGTCAACAGGCGAGCTTCCCCGAGCCGACTCGCCGGCTCGCCGGTCCTCACCATCCTCTGCACGTTATCCATAGCGCGCTCGTAATCCCCATTCGCGAACGCGCTCTGCGCCAACCTCAGCGCGCAGGCGCCAAGCCGGTAGCGTGCGTCCTCGGATAGACTCCCGTCATGGCCAGCCTCCAAGAGGTACCTCTCGAAATATGTAACTGCGGCCACGCAATTGCGTTTCCGGTCGAAGGCATCCCCCAGGCGGGCGTACACGTCCACTGACGCCCCGCCCGGGTCGAGCGACAGGCCAAGCAGGTAACCGATCATCGCGCGATCATAGTCGGGCCGTAGGAAGGCGACGTCGCCGAGGACATAGTGCAGCCGATCCAGGCTCGTTGTCGAGTCCTGCGTCTGAAGCCACCCGATCGCTTGCAGTGCCGCAAAAGTGTCACCGGTCGCGAGCCACCTTTCGGCGTGCAGATGGTAGAGTGCACCGATCTCGTCTGCATAGTCGGGGCGGCGCTCGATGAGATCGCTAAATCGCTCGGCCGCATCATCGAACTCCTTTGCCGCCAGCATCAACTCGGCCGTTTTGAGTCGCAATCCGAATGGCGCGTCCGCCCCAGACTCGGCCAACGCAAGCTCGTACTCGACCCGTGCGTCGAGGTGCTCGCCGAGAGCACTGTACCGATCGCCGCGAGTTTCGTAACGTCGGCCTTCATGCCCGCACGCGGTTAGACCCACCACCAGCCACAGCCCAAGAGTCGCTAGCCTCATGCTACGGGATCGCATCTCATTCTCCCCCGTGCTGTTTTGCGGATCTAATCGCCGGGTTCATCTCCGGGTCGTTGTACATCTTGAACTGTCGATAGCGTTGAAATCGTTTGTTACCAGCCTCTAGATCGACCGACAGCGCATCAAGACACGCGGCAAGATCATCCCGTTGCTGTTCGAGAACCTCCAGTCGCTGCCGGCACAAGTCGCGGTGCGCCCTCGGCGCATCGGATCGATCAGCCTCTTCACCCATGTGGTACACCTTCAGCGCCAGTACCGACAGCCGATCGATGATCGCTCCCGGCGTCTCTGAATGGAGCGGGGCCGTCGCGGGCGGCAGGTTTGACTCGGCAAGGAGCGCCAGCAACACAGCGTCGATCCGTTCAATCAGGTCGTTTCGCTGTTGATTCAATACATCGATCCGACGCTTGGTCGCAGCTACAACACGGTCGTCGACGTTCGGCCTTCGAGCCTCGTCTTCTTCGTGCCAGAGCCGGATGTTGACGAGATGCTCCTCGCCAATCGCCCGATCGAGCTCAGGCGTTCGGCCCACCGACTGTGGCCCATCGACGACGGAACGTTCGACTGTGCCCCGGTCGCGGTGCCACGCGTCCACTATCTCTGCCTGCCAACCGACTAGCCGTCGTGTTGATAACATCGGGCTCTTAATGCTACCCCGCACGACCGCTCTCGTTGCGCACCACCGTGGTTACGTCCCGAATCCCGATCACACTGTCACACCTTGAAGCAATCGAATTCGACTAGCAACCATGTCGACGGCGATATCGTTGTAACCGCCCTCAGGGATGATCACATCTGCATGGCGCTTGGAAGGTTCCACGAACTCCTCGTGCATCGGCCGCACCGTCTCGAGGTACTGCTGCGTCACGCTGTCCAAGGTTCGCCCTCGCTCGTGAATGTCCCGGGTAATGCGGCGCAGCAGGCGGATGTCCGAGGGCGTGTCGACGAAGATCTTGATGTCCAGTAGCTCCCGGGCCTCAGGAAAGTGAAACAAAAGAATACCCTCGACGATCACGACATCGCGTGGAACGGTGAGGACGGTTTCCTTGGTCCGTGCGTGAACGGTGAAATCGTACACTGGCCGTTTGACTTCTCGGCCCGCCTTGAGGGCCCTGATATGCTCGACGAACAGACCCACTTCGATCGAGTCGGGGTGATCAAAGTTACATCGGTCTCGTTGGGCCGGCGCGAGATCGGCCAGATCGCAGTAGTAAGCATCCTGCTCTAGAACCGTGACCGAGTCGAGATCTAGCCGCTGCATAATATTCGTCGCCACGGTCGTTTTGCCTGACCCGGTGCCCCCGGCGATTCCTATGACCAACCTATTCAAGGTCTAGCCTTCGCGTTCAATCGTTCGTCGGCCGATCGAGTAGTACGCAAACCCGTGCGTCGCCATCGTGTCGAGATCAAAAACGTTGCGCCCATCAAACACGACCGGTTCTCTCAGCGCCTGCTTGATGCGCTCGAAATCTGGAAATCGAAACTCGTTCCACTCGGTAACTATGATCAGGGCATCGGCGTCATCGAGCGCCCCGTACGCGTCAGAAGCGTATTCGATCTGATTGCCGAGTACGCGCCGAGCGGTGTCCATCGCCACCGGATCGAACGCGACCACTTCCGCCCCGCTCGTCAATAGCTCCTCGATTATCGTCAGTGCCGGTGCTTCCCGTACATCATCGGTCTGTGGCTTGAAAGCCAACCCCCACAGGGCAAACCGTCGGCCGCTGAGTTCGTCACCGTAGTGGGAGCGCACTTTGTCGACCAGTCGTTGCCGCTGTCTTTGATTGACCCGATGGACGGCGTCGATCATAGCAAACTCGTAGTCGACTTCGTCCGCGAGGTGTTGAAGGGCTTGAACGTCCTTTGGGAAGCACGATCCACCAAACCCGACGCCGGGAAACAGAAACGAAGCCCCCAAACGATGGTCGGCACCAACGCCGGCGCGTACTTGGTCGACGTTTGCGCCTACCTCCTCACAGAGATTCGCGATCTCATTCATGAACGTGATTCGACTCGCCAGCATCGCATTGGCAGCGTACTTCGTCATCTCGGCTGAACGGGTATCCATGAACAAGATCGGCTTGCCCGTACGAACGAACGGCGCGTACAGGGCTCTCATAACCCCCTCACTAGCCTCGTCATCGGCCCCGACAATCACGCGATCGGGCTTCAGGAAATCATCGACCGCCGTGCCTTCCTTCAAAAACTCGGGGTTCGAAATCACCGAGCAGGGGTACGGGCTGGCTTTTGCCAACTCGGCGCGCATCCGATCCGCAGTCCCTACCGGCACCGTGCTCTTGTTGACCAACAGTTTCGGGCCGTTGGCATGCTGGCCGATCATGCTCGCGACTGCTAGGACTCCACGGATGTCGGGCGACCCGTCTTCGTGCGAAGGCGTACCGACCGCCACGAACAGCACCTCGTTGGACTCCACTGTCGCTACCGGGTCAGTCGTGAAGCTGAGCCGTCCCTCGGAGACGTTACGCGCCACCAGCTCCTTCAATCCTGGCTCGTAGAAGGGGATCTTCCCGCGCTTGAGCGTCTCGATCTTGTCGGTATCGATATCGCAACACGCGACCTGATTGCCCATCTCGGCGAAACAGGTGCCCGTTACGAGCCCGACGTACCCCACCCCGAACACTCCTAGGTTCATGTCCACCCCCTCCGATCGCGGCTGCGCGGGTCTATCGTGATGATTTGCGGGACGGTCGATCTTGGTGTGTCACTACCGACCGACAAAGCTATTTTTGATCCGTTCGTCGTTCAAGTGCTCCAACCGACCACGGAGTTGGAATGATCAAGCTGACCGAAGAAGCACGGAGCAAGATCTCAGACGCCCTCAACAGGCCCGACCCGCCGCGGCGGCACCTCAGAATTCGTGCCAGCGTCGAAGCCGGGGCCTTCACCTATCATCTCGAAGCCCTGACCGACGAGATGGTCACACCCCACGACACTGTGCTCGAATGCGGGGAATTCGACCTCGTTTTGGATCCCGAGAGTGCGGAGCGGCTTGAGGGTACCCGAATCGACTATCGAGAGACGTTGGTGGAAAGCGGGTTCCGATTCGATAACCCGAATCGACCCGCCAGCCCTACGCTTCCCACCGGGGAGCGGACCGATCTGGAGGGCCCGGTGCCAGATCGCGTTCGGATGCTGCTCGACACCGAGATAAACCCGGCTATCGCCGCGCACGGTGGTATGGTCCAGCTCGTCGATGTCCAGGACAACCGAGTTTACTTGGCGTTTGGCGGCGGGTGTCATGGCTGCGGGATGGTGGACGTAACCCTCAAGCAGGGTATCGAGACACGGATCAGGGAAGCGGTGCCAGAAGTGGCCGAAGTGATCGACACGACCGACCACTCCACGGGGGTGAACCCGTACTACCAGTGATTAGGCGAAGCAGTAGGTGAAGCGCCGGTCGCGGAGGTATCCCCGCGACCGGCTTTTAATAATTACAGGTCGATCTGCACCAACTTGTCATCGGCGGTCGGCTTCTTCTTGAGCACCATCTGCTCATAGTACTCACGAACCATCGCCGCCTCCCGGGCCGCCTTCTTCGACGCCAGACGTTCCTCGTGCGCGTTCTGCGGACCATCGCCACGATCACGCACGCGCGAAGCGTCTGCCTCATGGACATCGAGCGCGTGCTCGTAGTTCTCGAGCGGGACTTCCTTCCCACCGGCAAAGATCTCGTGCCGACCGTGCTCCTTGTACCACTCAGCGACGGTGGCGTTCTTGTGCATGTGCTCGATGATGTTTCGCCATCCATGTCCGGTGTTGTAGGCACAGAACGAGATTTCGCCTTCCTGCGTGGCGTAAGGGATGATGCACATCTCGGTGCGCCGGAAGTCGTAGTTAAACAAATCCTGGAACCACATTCCAGCTACGAACAGGAAATTCCAAGGATCCTTGCGGCGCTCCCAAGCGCCCTC
>JBDHIC010000094.1:0-7065 GCA_039589035.1 Gemmatimonadota bacterium
TTCCGCGAGTTGGCGGCGGATTGCGAGTGTCCGCCCGATCTCCCCGTTTGCCGGTGTGACAAGGTTTCTGAGGCGGACGTGCTCACCCCCCGACCGATCCGTCCGACCGAGGCCGAAGTCGCCGCCAATCCTCGAGCTCGTAGCGCGCGTTTGCGCGCCATCGAGCGGCGCCGCCAAGTGGCGGACCGAACCTAGCGCCGGAAAGTAGGGAGTCGGTGAACGTCTACGTTCGCGAATACCGTAAGATCGAACACCGAACCCGTCGCCGAACCAGTTTTGCGTGGCATTACCTGCCGACGCTCCTGTTGCTCACGGCTGCAGTCGTCGTGGGCAAGATCTACGTCCAGTCGGTCGCGATTCGATGGTCTGATCGCGCATTGGAGCAGAAAACCACGGCGCGAGATCTAGAAACCGCGAATGATGCGCTGGCGCGTTCGATCGCAGTGTTGACGACCCGAGACCGGGTAACGCACGTTGCGGATCGACACCTGGGCATGATCGCCCCGACCGAGATCGACGTCGTTTGGCTGCCGGTTCCCGATCGTACCCCTGCGCACGCACCGCCACTGCCAGCCAAGATCGATGGTGGAGTGCTGGCTACCGTGGGCGGCTGGCTTGATGCGCTCTGGCAGGAGGAAGCTCTCGCGCTGACGAGCCAATAGTGGCTCGCTCCCGAGGGATCTGCTCCAAGAAGGTGAGTGAGTCCGATCGCCTTCGAATCGGACGCCGTCGCCAACGGCTCATCTTCGTTTTACTTCTCATGTTTGCAGCTCGGCTCGGAGTCGCGTTCTTCGAGATTCAGGTCCGTGGCCGCGACGAGTACCGGGTAACTGCCCAAAGACAACAGAAGAAGCGCATCGTCATCCCTCCCGAGCGGGGCACGATCTACGACCGTAATGGAGTCCCGCTTACGGTCAATGAAGAGGAGTATGGAGTCTACCTCGTCCCACGCCACGTCGATCCCGATGACGTAGACCAGTTTGTTGAGACGCTGACCTCCCTCTTGGGGGTCAACGCCCGCGAGGTCAACCGCCGTTTGGAGGAGGGTGGGTGGTACGTGCGTCTCACGCGTGGGATGTCACCCGAGATCGTGCACCAGCTCGAAGCAGCGAAACTTGATGGTGTGGGTGTGGAGTCGTATCGCGTGCGCCGATATCCCTACGATGGGCTGGCCGGCGATCTGCTTGGCAAGGTCAACACCGACAACAAAGGCCTCGACGGCATAGAGTTGTATTACGACGAGGTTCTTCGTGGAACTCCGGGCTACGCCATCCACCAACGGGATGCCCTGGGGCATGAGTACCCGAACTTCACGTTTCCGGTTCAGGCTCCGGTCCACGGTCGAGACTTGTACCTGACGATCGATCTAGGAGTCCAAGAGATCGTCGAGGCCGCTCTCGAGACAGCCATGAGCAAGACGCACGCGAAAGCCGGAAGTGTGGTGGTCGTCGACCCGCGAACGGGTGAGGTGCTGGCAATGGCGACTCGCGGCGGACCTAGAAAGAGCGACCAGCGGGGAAGAAACGTAGCCGTTGTCGATCAGTTCGAACCCGGGTCGACATTCAAGATCGTGCCTCTCACCGGATTGTACGAGGAGTCGTTGGCAGCACCTAGTGATTCGCTGTTCTGTGAGCGCGGCACGTGGCGACACAAGGGGCGCACGATTCGCGATGTCCACCCGTACGACTATCTCACCGTCGAGCAGGTGATCGAGGCGTCGTCAAACATCTGCTCGATCAAGCTCGCCGATCGCCTCGGTGAGAACTTGCTCTACGAGTATGCGCGCAAATTCGGGTTCGGACTGCCCGCCGGTCTAGACTTTCCCGGCGAGCCGCGCGGTCTCCTCAAGCGCCCCGATGAATGGTCTGCGCTCACGGCCGGATCGGTGACTATGGGGTATGAGGTCATGGTGACCTCGGTCCAGATGGCGATGGCCTACAGTGCGGTGGCAAACGGCGGCGAGCTGCTGAGACCCTACTTGGTAAGGCGGATCGTTGACGCTGAGGGCGAGGTCGAGTTCGAAAGTCGTCCGCAGCACGTTCGTCGCGTCATGGAGCCTGAGACAGCACGTCTCGTGACCCAGGCACTCGTTCGCGTGGTCGAGTTTGGCACTGCCAGGAGCGCACAGATTGACATGCTCCCGGTGGCGGGGAAGACCGGCACCGCGCGGAAGGTTGGCGAGCGAGGATATGACCACAAGCGGCATACGTCTTCGTTCGCGGGGTTCTTCCCCGCTGATGACGCGCGATACGCTGTTTTCGTCCGCATCGATGAACCAGTTGGCAAGTTCTACGGAGGGTTGGTGGCGGCACCGGTTTTCCACGAGATCGTCGAGAACACCCTACTGACCCGGGCGGTGGATCGATCGCCCGCGCTGGTCGAGCGGTTTCGGTCTCCTCAACAGGTCGTGCAACGTGTTTCGGACGGGTTTGGTGTGTTGCCTGCGGCGGAGCCCGACACGCTCGCTCCGTTGGAGTCGATGGATTTGCCGGATGGCGTCGATCCGCGCACGCACGTGAAGGTGCCGGATTTCACTGGATTGGGCCTTCGTGAGGCGATCCGCCGCGCGTCGCGTCTTGGGATCGAGCTCGCGTTTGATGGAACAGGGACGATCGTTGGCCAAGACCCCGAGCCTGGGGAGGTGCTGACCCGCGGCGGCGTAGTACTGGTTCGGGACCGGTAGTGACGGTGGCCGTCGAGGCGCCACGTCTCTCGGCGCTGGCTGAGCGGGTCCACGGGCGGGTCGTTGGCGATGAGGACCCCCGTGTAACCGGGGTGTCTCATGATAGCCGCCGGATGCGGCCAGGGGATTTGTTCGCGGCGATCACCGGCTTTGAGGCCGATGGCCATCGCTTTGTCCCTGCGGCGGTCGAGGCGGGTGCTATCGCGGCGTTGGTTGAGCACGAGGGTTCGTGGCCAGTCCCGGTGATCATCGTTGATAGCGTGCGCCGCGCGATCGGACCTGTGGCGCATGCAGTCGCGGGTGATCCCACAACTCGTATGCGGGTGATCGGGATCACCGGAACCAATGGCAAGACGACGACGTCGTTTATGACGGCGGCGGTCTTGGGTGGCGATGAGGTGGCGACGCTGGGAACGCTCGGTGCCCGGCGAGGGGACCGGGTTTTCAAGACCGGGTTTACGACGCCCGAGGCGCCCGACCTGGCGCGCCTTTTTGCGGATTTAGAGCGGGAAGGGGTGAGATCGGTCGTGATGGAGGTTTCGAGCCACGCGATCGCGCTCGAGCGCATCGGCGGGATTCACTTCGCGGCTGGCGGGTTCACGAACTTGAGCCCTGATCACCTCGATTTTCATTCCACGATGGAAGAGTACGGTGAAGCGAAGCTCGACTTTTTTCGGCTGCTTCGTGAGCAGCACGGCTTCGGGGTGGTGAACGCAGACGACGCCTGGGGTGATCGGTTTCGAGCCGTGGCGCCCGACGAGACGTGGCGCTTTAGCGAGAGCAACCCCGACGCCGAGGTGTACGCCGAGCGGATGGACATCGAACGCGACGCTACGACGATGGATGTGCGCACTCCGCGCGGACCGTTCACGACCCGACTATCGATGGCTGGTCGCTTCAATGCGGCCAATGCGCTGGCCGCGGCGGCGCTGGGCGTTGGACTCGGTGCCGAGCCGGAAGCGGTGGGTCGGGCGCTGGCCGGAGTCGACCACGTGCCGGGTCGCTACGAGGTCTACCGCGGCGTCGATATTACAGTAATCGTGGACTACGCCCACACGCCGGAGGCGATCGAACGGGTTCTGCTAGCGGTGCGTGATACCGGCGCCCGACGGATCTTGTGCGTCTTCGGCTGTGGGGGCGAGCGCGATCGCACCAAGCGACCAGAGATGGCCCGAGTGGCGGGAACTCTGTCAGAGATCGCGATTCTCACCACGGACAACCCGCGCCGCGAGCCGATCGATCAAATCGTTGCTGACGCCGTCGTTGGATTCGACGGTACCCCCGCCTGTTGGGAGCGGATCGATGACCGCGCGGCAGCGATCGAACACGCGATCGGCGAGGCTGAGCCAGGCGATGTCGTGTGTGTGCTCGGCAAGGGGGATGAGGAACACATCTTGATTGGCGACCAGCGGATTCCGTTTCGCGATCGGGACGTTGTTCAACGCGCATTGGCAGCCCGGGACGGTTCGGTGTGAGCGCCAAGCTGACCGTCGATCAGGTGACCGCCGCGCTCGGCGTCGAACCCAGCGGACAGCCCCCCGAAGCTTTTAGTGGCGTAACGATTGATACGCGCCGAGCAGTGGAAGGAGAACTGTTCGTTGCGATCCGCGGCGACCGCTATGATGGCAACGATTTCTTGGACGCCGCAGTGGCCGCTGGCGTGTCCGGTGCGGTGGGCGAAGACAAGAGTTTTGCGGATCGCGCGGAGATCGCGTTCTGGGCCGTACCCGACGGGCGAGTCGCGCTCCAGGCGTTGGCGGCTCATCATCGGAAAGCCCTCTCGACTCGGGTCGTCGCGGTCACCGGCTCGAATGGAAAGACGACTACGAAAGAGTTGATCGCGGCAGTGCTGTCGCAACGTTTCTCGACCTCGGCCACCATCGGCAACTTGAATAACCAGATCGGCGTGCCGCTCACTCTGCTCGACATCGAGCCAGACGACGACTGGGCGGTGGTCGAGCTGGGGTCCAGCGAGCCCGGGGAGATCGCAGTTCTGTCGCGCATCGCTCATCCATCGTTGGCGGTGATTACCAGCGTCGCAGCCAGCCATCTCGAGGGATTGAGTTCGGTCGAGGCGGTGGTAGAGGAGAAGCTGGCTCTCGGACGAACTCTGGCTCCCGACGGGATCCTGTTCTACAACGGTGATGACCCCCGGTTGGCGGCGGCGGTCTCGACGCTGAAGTGTCGGTTGATCTCTTACGGTATCGAGCAGTCGAACGACGTTTGGCCTCAGCGCTGGGAGTTGGACGGCGAAGGACGCGGGATGTTCGAGGTCGATGGGCGCACCTACCGCCTGCGTTTGGTCGGCCGGCACAACGTCGTGAATGCGCTCGCCGCGGTGGCCGTGGGGCGCGAGGCGGATGTCTCCCCCGGAGCGATCGCGGTTGGGATCGCCGAGCCCGATGCATTGCCGCTGCGGATGGAGTTGGAGCGGTGGGGGGACGTGGTTGCGCTGGTTGATTGCTACAACGCCAATCCCGAGAGCGTGGCGTCGGCGGTGGCTACCCTGGTGGCCCTTGATGATGCGCGTCGACGGGTCGTCGTGCTCGGCGAGATGCTGGAATTGGGCGATCAAAGCGAGATGCTGCACCAGCAGGTCGGGTGCGATCTGGCGTCGGCTGGGGTTGAAGTCGTCGTGGCGGTTGGCGCTGGTGCCGCACCGATAGCGAGCGGGGCCGAGGATGAGGACGTGACAGCGTTCCGATTCGACGACCAGCCGGGTGCGATCCGGTGGCTGATCGAGAACCTCCGCCCTGGTGACGCGGTCCTCTTCAAGGCCAGTCGTGGCGCCGCGCTGGAGCACGTCGTCGAACCAGTTCGCGAGGCGTGTCTGGGTTGCTCGGTCGAGATCAACCGATGAGGCGGCGGTAGATGCTCTACGACCTACTCGTTCCACTGGCTGACCAACACACGTTCTTTAACGTCTTTCGATACATCACGTTTCGGTCTGCCTACGCGACGGTAACCGCGCTCGCGCTCGCGTTCCTGCTGGGCCCGTGGCTCATTCGACGCCTGAGCGTTCTTGGGGCCGGTCAGCCGATCCGGCAAGAAGGTCCCAAGGCCCACTACAGCAAAGCCGGCACGCCGACGATGGGTGGCGTGTTGATCATCGTCGCCGTAGTTGTCCCGACTCTTCTTTGGGCCGACTTGAGTCAGCCGTTCGTTCAGATGGTTCTCGTGGCCACGCTCTGGATGGGAGGCTTGGGTTTTCTCGACGACTACTTGAAAGTCGTGAAGCAGAAGTCGGAAGGGCTGATCGCGATCCAGAAGGTGGTCGGACAGATCCTGCTGGGTGTCGTCTTGGGCGTGTGGCTCTATATGCAACCGGTCCATGGTGAGTACACCACGCTCACCTCGGTGCCGTTTTTCAAGGAACGCTTTGTCGATTTCGGGTTCCTATACATCCCGTTCATCATCTTGGTGGTGATCGCTGCCACCAACGCGGTCAATCTGACTGACGGTCTCGACGGCCTGGCGATCGGGTTGGGGGCGATCGCGGCGACTGCGTTCGCTGCGTTTGCGTATGTGATTGGTCGCGCCGACTGGTCAGGCTATTTGCAGATTCCGTACTTCTCAGGTGCCGGCGAACTGACCATCTACTGCGCGGCATTGCTCGGCGCCGCGCTGGGGTTTCTCTGGTACAACGCCCATCCGGCGGAAATCATCATGGGCGACACTGGATCGCTTGCGCTCGGTGGCGCGTTTGGAACGCTGGCGGTGCTGCTCAAGATGGAGTTCGCTCTGATATTCGTCGGAGGCGTGTTCGTCCTCGAAACGCTGTCGGTCATCATCCAGGTAGCGTCCTTCAAACTGCGTGGTAAACGAGTTTTCAAGATGAGCCCGATTCACCATCATTTCGAGCTTCTTGGGTGGGACGAACAGAAGATCGTCATGCGCTTCTATATCCTTGGTGTCCTGTTCGCCTTGCTTGCCGCCTCGACGTTGAAACTACGATGATCGATCCGCCGGTCCAGGTCGATGGCGCGCGCGTAGCGGTGCTCGGGCTGGGGCGCTCGGGGATGGCGGTTGCGCGTCTGCTAAACCAGATGGGCGCTAGCGTCTACGCGTCCGACGTCTCGACGGCAGATCATGTTGTCGTCACGGCTCGTGTACTAGTGGACGAAGGCATCGACGCCCGCGCGGGGGGGCATGACCGTGAATTGCTCGCTGGCTGCGACTGGGTCGTCGTCAGCCCTGGGATCCCGCCCGATGCCGAGGTTTTGGTCGCACCGCCGGTCAGCGATCGGCCGATCTTCAGCGAGATCGAAGTTGCGTGGTGGTTTGCCCGAGCACCCGTAGCTGCGGTGACTGGCACCAACGGCAAGACGACGACCACGGCGTTGCTTGGAGCGGTCGCCCAGACAGGCGGTATCTCGGTCAGC
>JBDHIC010000095.1:0-7791 GCA_039589035.1 Gemmatimonadota bacterium
ACGTAAACCAATACCAGCGCCAGAATGGCGTAAAAGTTAAAGGGGATCCCGGTCACGAACGCCCCGACCGGGTTCTCGACCTCTTGCGCACCGAGAAGCCCAATCACGTATGCGCCCCAAGCGTTGGCCGCCACCAGGATACAGATCGGCGCCGAGGTCGAATCGCAGATATACGCCAACTTGGCGCGCGAGATCCTCAACCGGTCGAACAGCGGCCGGGCGACCGTGCCGGTTACTAGCGACGTGATATTCGACTCGATGAACACCACTGTGCCGACGATCGCCGCCATAAAGCCGGCCGAGCGCCGCGTCTTGCCAACACCGATACGCCGCAGCGCCTGCACGAACCCCTCTACCCCCCCGGATCGCTGGGTAAGGGTGATGACCGCCCCGATCGCCAGCGAGAACAGAATCAGCTTGGCGTTGCTGGCGTCGGAGACGACGCCGGCGATCGCCTCCAGCGTGTCGCCGGCCGCCGTCAACGGGTTGGCGCTCAAAATCAACCATCCGCTCCAGATACCGAGCAAGAGCGCTGGGTAGACTTGCCGACTGATGATCGCCAGCGTGATCGCCAGCAACGGAGGAACCAGTGACAGGAAGCCGGCGTTTTCCGTCACGATGGCGAGACCGACTGCTCGCAACGAGCCTCGGCCTTGACCCGCTCGATGATCTCACGCTGCAAGTGGTGCAGGTCATGATCGGCTTCGATCCATCGGGCGCGCTGCCAATCCGTCTCCGGGCCCTCAGCGAGGATACGATCGAGACCTTCGCTTCGCCACTCACCGGATGCGCGATCTCGGCGTCCCAATCGAAGCGTTGAGCCTTGAACCAGCCGTCCTCGAGGTATGCCGGCTCCAGCTTCCACTCCGGTCGACCGGCTTCGAAGTCTGCCAGCAGACCCGCCGTCAATGCCTGAGACAACGCCACAAACGTGCGTACCCGCTCGAGATCGATCTGCATGTCGAGCATCCGTAACTCGACCGTTCCGTATGTCATATGCGGTCGAACGTTCCACCACACTTGCCGCGGAGCGGTGATCGCGCCCGAGGCGACCAACCCCTCGATCACATCCACGTGGTGCGCCCAGTCTCGAAACCGGGGCGCGAAACCGGTTCGCGGGAAGGACCCAAAAACGTGCATACGGATCGTCTGAAAACCGGTATCGACGCCCTCGAAGAACGGCGCGTTGGCCGACAGGGCCAGCAGCGGCGCGCACCAGCGACGAAGCTGGTTGGCGATGTACACCCGCGCCTCGATGTCCTCCACGCCGACGTGGACGTGAAGCCCGAACGACATGTTGCGGAGCGCCAAGTATCGAAGTTGATGGCCGACCCACTGGTAGCCCGGGGTGTCGACGAATCCTTGATCCCGCCAGTCTGCGAAGGGGTGTGCTCCACCGATACCGATCGCGACTCCCTGCGCCTCGGCCAGAGCGATGACCGAGCACCGCAGCTGTCGCACGCTCTCGACCGCTTCATCGACGCCCGACGCAACGGGAATGTCGCCTTCGAGCACCGTATGGAGCAGCTCGTATCCCAACTGATCGCGCAACTCGTTCGGTGCAGCCTCGAGCAGCTGGTCCACGACGGGTACGAGGTCACCAGTTGACGGGTCGCAGATCTGATACTCCTCTTCGACCCCGAGGGTGAGCGGACCTTTCATGATGGACTACGGAAAAGCGGAGATCAGGTAGGCGCGCTCGTTATCGTCGAGTGCGTACAAGTCGTAGAGGTGATCGTCAGCTTCGGACTGCAACTCGTCGATCTGTTTTTGATTGGTCTCTATTTGCGACTCGATCCGAGCCTGGCGCTGAAGAACCTCGACCACATGGGCGGTTGACATCGGCATGCGGACGTACTCCTCTAGATCCTCACGCGTCATGCCATCCAATTGATCAAATCGTTGCTGGAGCCAGAACTCCAAGTACGTCGCCGCCTCCTCGGTCGTGGTGACGATCGTCGACCCACGGGTGAAGATCACCACCGGACCGCGCCGCTTGACGCTCGCCACCGAGCCCAACGGCCGCGGTACGTTGATCTCGCGAATCATGCCCTCGGTTTCTCCGATCGGGATCACCTGGATTCCCGCCTCGTCAGCGATCTTTTGAACCTGATCCACACGCCCCAAGAGACTCGCGTTCTCGCGTCCGAGCTTGAGGATCTTGTCCCGCACCTTGCGGAACGCTGCGCCGTTCGTCTTCGTCAGCATCGGGACCATGAACTCCGCCAGACGTTCGACTGGAGGCACCGCCGGCTTCCCAGCTTGGCGCGGATAGAAGTATCGCCAGTAGAAATTGAACAATCGTGAATTGAGTATGACCGCCAGATCCTCAGTCGGGGTCGTCTTGAGCCGCGGAACCATGCCGATCAACGAACTGACCGGCAGCATGTATTTCGGAATTAACACGGTTATCGGCGCGTCCTTGGCCCTCAACATGAGCTTCGGGCTCTTGATCGCTCTTGCGTGATCGGCGTCAAACAGCTCGTTCTTCGGGGTGCGACTGAAGCAAAGGGGTGGCTTGAACGAATGTTGTCCCACGAGCGATGTGCGCTCGACGAATCCGACCGCCCGGTTGCGCTTGCGGGTGTCGTACGACTCCCACTCGCGTCGACCAATCAGCTGATCGCGTCCACGCTTGTCCATCGGGTCCGGCGTCCCGGTCAAGAAGTCGACCAGCTTAGAGAGCGGTACGGTGCGCACTTTGACGCGCTGATAGCGGGACGCGATCGCCTTGGCGACCTTGGTGCTACGCGACCGGCGAGTGTAGACCATGCATGTATGAAAGAGTCAAGCTGTCCTCAGAACTCGGGCGGGATCCATGCGCGCCGCCCGGAGGGCCGGTGAAACCGCTGCGACGACGCTCACCAAAAACCCCAAGCTAAGACCAGCTATAACGATCGGCCACGAGAGCCAGAAATATGTCTCCGGCAAGAGCGGCAGCGCGGGGAGCACTCGATCGAGCACCTGATCTGCCACCCTCGATGCCGCGATGGCAACCACGACTCCGATCCCCGACCCTACCAATCCGAGCAGCGCCGCCTCGGAGAGAAAGAGCACCCGAATATCGTTGCGGCTAGCGCCAACCGACCGAAAAACGCCGATCTCGTGGCGACGCTCCATGATCGATAGGGCTGTCGCATTGGCGATCCCAATACCGGCAACGACCAAGACGACCATCCCGATCAACCCGAAAGCCGCTTGCAGCACATTCGTCAATGTGCGAACTCGGCTGGCGATCTCACGACCGGTCGCGACCGTGTAGCCAAGCGACTCGATCTGGTCAGCGATCTCGTCCACGTCCTGGGCACGCTTGGCTACGACGTTTAGTTGGATGTAGGTGGGCGACTCCTGGTCCGCGAGGTCGCGGTTCCAACCGTTCACGGTCGACAGCGGCAGACTGACACCAACGAGTGGCACCCGATCGCTCACGCCGACGATGGTGATTGGCACCCTGCGCACGCCTGCAGAAGTTGACGGATTGAACGAAGACGACCCCACAATCAGAGTCGCACGTTGGCCGTTGAGAATCTGCACCGTGAGCTGTGGCAGGTCGTTGGCTTTCGCAAACCCGGTGTTGTACATGTCGATCAGGTCACTCGAGATGACTGCCGGAATCACCCCCGAGACCTCGGCCTCAAACCCAGAGTCCTCCGGGAGTTGATCGACCACCAGATCGGGTTCGATCCCGAACACACCCGTGTCGGTGACAAACCCGCGACCAAAGAAGTTGGCTCTCATCTGAGCAGGAAGCTTGAGGCCAGCCATCGGCATGACGCGCTCGACACCGTCCAGCGCTGCGATGCGCTCGGTCGCTTGATCGTCCAGGTTCGACAGCGGACTCTCGAATCGCAAGATGGAAAGCGAAAACGCTTTGGGCACGACGACTATGTGCGTAATCGGAATGGAAGACACGACCCGATCGAGAAGCGCTCTTCGCGTGCCGCTCACAAATGCGAGCAGGAACACGAGTAGCGCCACGCCGAGCGCAACGCCGCCAATCAGCAGCGCGCTGCGCGCGCTGTGGCGCCTGAGGTTGCGCACGGCTCGCGTTAACGCCTGGCCTGTCCTCATTCGACCAACCGTCCGTCTTCTAGTCGGATGACCCTATCGGCGATGGCTGTGATCGCTGGATCGTGGGTCACGATCACGACGCCCAAGCCGTGTTCCCGCGCTAATGCTTCCAGTTGAGCCACGATGTCGGCACCGGTTTCCTCATCGAGATTGCCCGTTGGCTCATCGGCTAGCACGAAGTCGGGCCGATTGACCAAAGCGCGCGCGATCGCCACCCGCTGTCGCTGCCCGGCCGACAGCGTACCCGCTGGCTGATCGATCTGTTCGTTGAGATCTACCGCTTCGAGCGTCTCTCGCCCCCGCGCCTCCGGATCATCCGGCAAGCGACGGGAAAAGAGGAACGGCACGAGCACGTTCTCGAGTGCCGTCTCGGCGCCGTTGAGGTGAAACGACTGAAACACGAAACCGATCCGTTCGTTGCGGTAGCGCGACAACTCGCGATCGCCGCGCGCGTACAACTCCTCGCCGTCGATCAAGACCGTTCCCGAGGTCGGCTTTTCGAGGCCCCCCAACGCGTTCAGCAATGTCGTCTTGCCGGACCCTGAACGACCGACAACGACAGTCACCTCGCCCGAGGTCAGCTCGAACGAAACCCCGTTCAGCGCACCCACCTCGCGCTCGGCGAGCGGGTACGTCTTTACCAGGTCATGACAGACGATCTGCATCCGGGCCTACCTAGAAAGAGACCCCGTCGGGTCAGCCGACGGGGTCTCGCGATCTCCGCGGAGGGGTTTGGATGGGAGCCTACTGCCCGCCCCCCATCGCGTGAACGTACTCGGAGACTGCGTTGATCTCGGCATCGGTCAGCGTACCTTTCCAGGCGATCATCGCCGTTCCCGGACTGCCGTTCTCGACGACGTTGACAAGTGCCGCCATCGACCCATCACCGGTCGTCCACGTGGCGTCGGTGAGGTCCGCTGGCGGGGGCTCCAACCCAACCGCGGCTGCGCCGCCACCCGTTCCGTCATCACCGTGACATGTGGCGCAATTGGTGGCAAACACCGCCCCACCATCGGCGGCCTTCATGGCGTCATCGGCCGGGGCGCCGACATCTGGCATCTCCCCGGCTGGCTCTTCCGCCGGCCCGCCGTCCCCACCTCCACCACCACAAGCGGCCAAACCAACCACCAGGACGGACACTGCTAGCGAGCGAATAAGTATGTGCATCGGCCTTCTCCTAGGATCCTGGGTTGCTTTGGGGCATGACCCCAGCCCCATGATCAACAGCGGTTTGCGACTCGGGTAGCAAAGTATAGCGCGTGCAACGAAAGCGTCAAAACCCGAGCTCGGTGAGGGCGATTCGAAATAGCTCGCTCAGGTCGGTGCGCGACAGCTCGGCGCCGCCACTCGGTTTGGAAACGCGCCCACCGGCGACGATCGTCACGCCCGGCGGAGACTCGGTCTCGGTCGAGGACGCACAGACGACGACGGCCGGAAGGTCACGCCGTCCGGCTTCGTCGACGACGTATCCGGTCACTTTTCCAACACCGCTTTGGTCGTCGAACTGTCCTTCGCCGGTAACGACGCCGTCAGCCCCATCCAGCGCCTCGCCCAGACGCGCCAGCCCCGCGCACCATCGGGCGCCGAGGTCGAGCTCGGCACCCAGAAACGCCGCGCAGCCGGCCCCCAGACCACCGGCGGCACCTGCGCCGGGCGCACCGTTCGCATCGGCGGCGACGCCGAGGTCGGCTACCCACCTCCGGGCGAGCGTCGTCAAACCCGTCTCCAACCGCTCGATCGCGGCTCGATCGGCGCCCTTTTGCGAACCAAAAACGGTCGCCGCCCCGGACGGGCCCAACAGCGGATTGGCGACATCGGCAAGGGCGGTGACCTGCAACCGATCGGTCAGCGACCGATCGTCCGGAGGCACGATCTTCGCCAGGTCCGCCAGGTCACCGGTTCGGACGATCGACTCACCGCGTCGATCCTCGAACCGGTACCCGAGAGAGCGCGCCATCCCAAAACCACCGTCGACGGTCGCCGACCCGCCCAGGCCGATCACCAATCGGCGGACATCGAGACCGGCGACACAAGTGACCAACTGGCCGAGGCCGAACGTATCGGCATCGAGCGGCGCTCGTTCGGCTGGCGCGAGGCTCGCCAGCCCCACCGCGGCCGCGCTCTCCAGGTAGGCCGTCGCCTGCCCCGGGTCCCAACCCCACCGAGCGTCGTTGGGCCGACCGAGCGGACCCCGCACCCGCGCCCTCACCTCGAGCACACGCGGCCGGTAGTGGCGAACGACGTCGATGAACCCGTCGCCGCCATCGGATAGCGGCCGTGCGACGATCTCCAGATCGCTGCCCGCCACCGACACCCATGCTTCGACGATCTCCACGGCGCTGAACGTCCCCTTGAATGCGTTGGGGGCCGCGACGACGGTTTTCAGCTGGCGAGCGCGCGGTCGAGGTCGTCGATCAAGTCTTCGGCCGCTTCGACTCCCAGCGCTAAGCGCACGGTCTGATCCGGCATCCCACGCTGCGCGCGCTGATCGGACGTCAGATGGCGGTGTGAGGTCATCGCCGGCATCGAGACCAGCGACTCGACACCGCCCAGGCTCGGCGCCAAGCGAATCCACTGGAACCGCTCGACGATTTGTTGCGTCTCGGTCGGCGTGGCTCGTGGAATGAATGCCACCACGCCACCACCGCCACTCAACACGCGAGCGGCGACATCGCGATCGGGGTGATCGGCGAGCGTCGGGTAGAACACCCGCTCGATCCTGTGGTGCGACGCCAAAAACTCTGACACCGCTCGCCCATTCTCGTTGTGCCGCGCCATCCGCAACGCCAGCGTCTTGATGCCTCGCTCGAGCAGAAAGACCGCGTGCGGGTCGGCCGAGCCACCTAGGCTCGCCAGCATTCGCGTGGCCCGCTCGATCAATCCGTCGTCACCGGCGAGAACCCCACCGATCAGGTCGGCGTGACCGCCCAAATACTTCGTGGCGCTGTGCATGACGAGATCGACGCCGAACTCGATCGGTCGCTGATTGATCGGCGTCGCGAACGTCGCGTCGACGAGCGATACCAGCCCGCGATCACGCGCCAGCCCGGCCAACGCCTCGCCATCCGCCACCCGTACCAACGGGTTGGTGATCGCCTCCCATAGGAGCAGCTTGGTGTTTGGCCTTATCGCCGCCTCACACGCCTCTGGCTGGTGACCCGCGGCGTAGCTGACTTCAATCCCCCAACCCGGTAGCTCGTCATCGAGCAGGCGGTGAGTGCCACCGTAGAGCTCCGGGGCTGCCACCACGTGATCTCCGGCCCGGCACACAGTGAGGATGGCGGTCGACAGGGCGGCCATCCCGCTCGATAGGATCAACGCGGCGGGTGAGCCTTCGAGCGCGGTGATCCGCTCCTGCACGGCGATCTGGGTCGGGTTGTTCCCGTACCGCGTGTAGACCAGCGGACGATCCCCAGCCGGATAGTCGAACGTCGACGATTGATAGATCGGCGTTACAACCGCGCCGTGAGCGTCCTCGAGCCGACCGGCCTGAACCGCCAGCGTATCGATGTGTGGTTTGCGAGATGAGCTAGCGTGCATGCACGACCTCCTCACGGCCCCGTCCAGCGCCTGTTCCGGCGATTGCCCGCAACCACAGTGGAGGGCGAACCAGGCAGCGCCAAAGACGTCCCCGCAGCCGGTGGGGTCGACCGCGGCGACCGATCGACCCGGGCGCTCGACGACATCGCCATCGGCTCCGTACCAGGCGGCGCCGTCCGC
>JBDHIC010000096.1:0-7312 GCA_039589035.1 Gemmatimonadota bacterium
CATTGGTCGACGAAAAACCGGCGTGAGCCGTTCAGCTTTGCCGCTCGTGGTTCGCTTTGGCGAGCGTGCAATCTGCGATGTTGTCGATCACGACTTGCCCGCCGGTGATGTAGCTAAGCGCGTAGCTTTCTACTTGGCGCACGATCTGCCGGAATCTGCCACGATCAGTCTCGAGACAGATGCGGATCGTCGTGCGCTGGACCCCGCTCTGCCGATTGGTGGTCAGGTTCAGGCTCACGCCCAGTTGTGGCTCGGGGTAAACTGACCGATATCTTTTCACCACCCTACCGCGTGGCGGTGTACGGCGCAGCGACCGAGTACGCCGAGCTCGTGCCCCGTGCGCCGAATCTCCAATGCGTGTTTCACAAAGCGGGCGGCAGCAGTTCGCTTCCTCCTGAAGTTGATCTGGTAGTGCTGGACCTAGACTTCGTCGGTGAACACTCAAGTGAGATGCTTACCGATATCGTTGACAGAACACCGCAGCCAGCAGTCCTCGCCGTCACTCGGCAGCCGACTGCGGATTCGGCGGTGCAAGCGTTGACCGGCGGGGCTAGCGACTATTTCGCGCTGCCTGACGATCGTGGCCGTCTGACCGCCGCAATCACGGATCTGCACGCCGGGTGGTCCAAGTCGGTGAGATCGGCGAGTGGGGCCGACAGCTTCACCGTCGCGGTTCCAACGGGTGGCCTTCGATTCGATGAATACGAGAAGCGTATCATCGCTTTCGCGCTCGAGAGAAACGATTGGAATCGCACCGCTGCCGCGCGGGAACTCGGTATCAGCCGACCGCGTCTCAAGCGGAAGATCGAGAAGTACGATCTCAGTCGCTCCTAGCCGGCATGTTCCATTCCGGCACAATCCAGCACCCTTCCCGCGGTCGCGTCTCAGTCGATGCTTGATCTGTTTCAGGTATACCGCTACGGATCAGAGTCTTAGCGAGTTCTCGAAAGAAGCTGGCATAAGGGTTGCTGCGCTTCATGGGTATCCCCCCACGAACGGCCCCCGGATCAACGGACGAAGGTTTCGCATGGTCCCGACACGAGAGGCAGCCACTCAAGCGATGGAAAGGGCACGCGCGGCGATCGGTCGTCGGCGGCTGAATGAGGCGCTGTCAGAATTCATCGCTGCCGCTGAGATCGCGGCCAAAGTGCCACAGTGCGAACAAACGTGCTCTGATGCTTGGCGCGAGGCGGCTGAGGTTCGCATGCGACTCGGTCAGTGGGATCGAGCCGTCGAGGACGTTGTCCAAAGCCGAGATGTGGCGGCGGACCTTGGCGATGAGCGGCGGTTGGCCGAAGCCGAGAATCTGCTCGGGGTGATCGAGTACGAGCGCGGTAACTGGCACGAAGCGAGTCGCCGCTACGGTGTCGCCAGAGAGCATGCGGGAACGATCGGGGACGAGCGCTTGTTGGTCGAAATCGAAACCAACGAGGGCCTCCTTTGGACCGCGCTTGGAGATATTCAACGCGCAACCGAGTCGCTTGATTGGGCGCTATCTCGCTTCGAGGAACTGGATTACGATAATTGCGGGCCGCGATTGCTCAGCAATGTGGGGACCGTGTTGGCGGGCCTGGGGCGCACCGAAGAGGCGGACGCGCTCTTCGACCGCGCGGTGGACGAATGCAAACGGCGTCTCGATCTCTACCTCGGGGCAAAAGTCATGATGAATCGCGCTCGGTTGGCGCTGGACCAGGGGGATTTGATTCGCGCCCACACACTGGCCAAGACGGTGGAAACTTTTTGCGAGTGGTTCAGCAGCAGCTCGCTTGAGGCCGAAACAGTGTTTCTGCTGGGCTCGATCGCTGGTCGAATGGGAAACTTGGCGGAAGCAGAGAGGGGTCTGAAACAAGCACTGGAGATGTGCGCCGATGGTCGAGCGCCAAACTGTGAAGCCGAGGCTTGGGCGGAGCTGGGGGAGATCTTGATTGGCCAGGACAGAAATCAAGAGGCACTCGAGGCATGGCGCGAAGCTCGGCGGTGCTACCGGTCGTTAGGTGCCAACCTCGCATCCCTCCGCTTGGGCGATGGTGAAGATCCTCGCGACCATGGTCAGAAGCTCCGGATCGTGTAGTCGCCAAGATGTGCGTTGCCCATACCGCGGTTGCTGCTGACCGTTTTCACTCCTAACATGCCGGTGTGACACCCGGCAAGTTCGTCGAGATCGACCACACGGCCGACGTCGGCCTCGACTTGGAGGGGGAGTCCCCCGCCGAGGTGCTGGAGGCTGCCCAGCGCGGTCTGACCTGCCTGCTGATGGCCGACACCTCAGATCTCGTATCCGACGCTGAGCGCACAGTCGTGGTCAGTGGTGACGGCTACCCGGATTTGCTCAAAGCGTGGTGTGAGGAACTCTACCGATTACTGGAGGAAGAGAGCTTCGTAGCGCTGGAGTCGCGAATCTCCTCGGTCAACCGGGAGGGATGTATCGGGTTGGCGAAGGGGGTTTCCGTGTCAGCCGAGCGGTTGGCGGAGGCAAGTGAGCTCAAAGCCGTGACGTATCATCAACTCGCTTTTGGCCGCGACGAGACTGCCGGGAACGAACTCTGGAGGGCGCGGGTCATTTTCGACGTGTAGCGCCAATTTCTAGCTTGATGAACGAAATCAAAGTCCGAAAGATCGAGCCTTATCTCTGGGAAATCCCAAAGACCGGTGAGATGCGCGTGCCGGGGAGGATATTCGCGTCCGAGGATCTCATGGCCGCGATTCGGACCGATCATAGCCTCGAACAGGTCCGCAATGTGGCCTGCCTGCCGGGCGTTGTCGGGTGGTCGCTGGCGATGCCCGATATCCATTGGGGTTACGGATTTCCGATCGGTGGTGTCGCGGCCACCAACGCCGAAAGCGGTGCTGTTTCACCGGGCGGTGTGGGCTACGATATCAATTGCGGCGTGCGGCTGGCGCGTACCGATCTGCTGTTCGCCGATCTCGATGACACGGTGCGTCGGTCGCTCATCGATCGGTTGTACGAAGTCGTGCCGAGTGGCGTGGGAGCATCGGGCGCGATCCGCAAGCTGTCGCGCACCGACTTGGAAAGCGTGCTCGTAAACGGTGCCGGGTGGGCCATCGAGCAGGGTTATGGGAACGTGCACGATCTCGAGCACACCGAGGCCGGTGGCCGTCTACGCGGCGCCGACCCCGATTGCGTCTCTGATCGCGCCAAGAAGCGCGGGCTCGGGCAGGTCGGCACACTGGGATCGGGGAATCACTTTCTAGAGGTACAACGGGTGGCCCGATTGTTTGACACGACCATGGCCGACGCCTTTGGGCTGTTTTCCGATCAGATCGTCGTCATGATCCACTCTGGGTCACGGGGGCTAGGCTATCAGGTTTGCGACGACTCGCTGAAAAGAATTCGGCCCCGGCTCGCTGATTTCGGCTATCGGCTACCCGATGTTCAGCTCGCTGCGGCGCCGCTCGACTCGCCCGACGGTCGGGCTTATTTAGGTGCCATGAGATGTGCCGCTAATTACGCTTGGTGCAACCGACAGGTCATGCTGCACAAGGTGCGCGAGGCTTTCCAGCACGTTCTGGGCATCGGGCCGGCCAAGCTTGGTATGCGGCTCGTCTACGATGTCTGTCACAACATCGCCAAGATCGAAGAGCACGAGTTCGATGGACAGAGAATGTCGGTGTGCGTTCATCGGAAAGGGGCGACGCGAGCGTTTCCACCAGGACATCCGGAGGTACCACCAGCATATCGCGACGTTGGTCAACCGGTGCTCGTGCCGGGTAGCATGGGTAACTACTCCTACGTCTGCGCAGGGGCGGCTGGTGCGATGGAGAAGACCTTTGGCTCAACGTGTCATGGCGCCGGCCGCAAGATGAGCCGTGCGCAGTCCAAGAAACGCTCTCGCGGGCGTGATTTGATTGGCGAAATGGAGGCCAAAGGGGTCGTGGTCAGGGCGACCGGAATGCGAACGGTGGCTGAGGAGATGCCGCATGCGTATAAGGACGTCGCGGACGTGGTCGAGGTAATGGAGGGAGCTGGCGTCAGCCACCGTGTGGCCGAGCTCAAGCCGATTGGGGTGGTAAAGGGTTAATGGCGAACCCAGCTGAGTTCCTGGAGCGAACCAGAGCCGAGATCGTTGAGGTTGGACGCCGGCTCTACGCCCGCGGATTAGTCGGTGGCGCGGAGGGCAACATCTCGGCCCGGCTCGACAAGACGAGGTTGTTGGCCACCCCGTCCGGCGTTAGCAAGGGGTTTCTCGCACCCGACTCGCTGGTGGTCACCGATATGAGTGGTCAGCGGTTAGCGGGGACCGGACGACCGTCGAGCGAGCTGAAGATGCACCTAAAGATCTACGAGTTGCGTAGCGACGTCGCAGCGATCGTCCACGCCCATCCACCCATCGCGACCGGCTTTGCCATTGCGGGGCGATCGCTCAACGAGTGCGTTATTCCAGAAGTGATCGCCACACTGGGTTGGGTGCCGATCGTTCCGTACGGGACGCCGTCCACCGATGAGCTGGCAGAGCAGCTGTCACCATACGTGAGAGCCCACGACGCGCTTCTGCTCGCCAACCACGGGGCGGTTGCGTATGGGAGCTCGCTGGCGGTGTCGATCAACGTGATGGAGTCGCTCGAACAGGCCGCGAGATCGCTGTTGGTCGCGCACCTGCTCGGGAACGTCAATCGATTGTCACGCGAGGAAGTCGACCGGCTGATGGCGCTGGATGCGTATGGGTCCGGGGTTCAGAACCCGGGTTGCGCGGTCACCGATATTGAGCCTTTGGCACACCGCACCTACCCCGGTGGGGTCGCCCCGGGGAGTGTCGAAATACGGCGCGGAATCGCCGAGATCGTTCGTGACACGCTCAACGGCGAAGCGGATCGTGCCAAGGACGTTTAGCGCGTTTCGAGCTTGGATACGTGGGCGCTCAGACGGGTCTTGTGTCGCGCGGCGGCGTTCTTGTGGATGATTCCCTTACCCGTCAAGCGGTCGAGCAAGCTCTCCGCGTCACGGAAAGCCGTTCTGGCGTCTTCGGCGGAACCGGCCTGACGGACCTTCTTGATGGCGGTCCGGAGACGTGACCGGGCATCGCGGTTTTGCAGGCGACGCCGGTCGTTTGTACGGGCGCGTTTGGCGGCAGACTTCACGTTCGGCATGGTCCCTCACAAAAATAGTATTTGAAAACGTAATCCGAAGTGAGTCAGGAAGATAGGCCTCTATGGGCGGCTCGGCAACGGGATCCCGATCAGTCGTTTTGACACCTCGCTCCAGGCAAGCATAGGTTAAGGCACTCGCAGTTGCCGCGCGTGCGACTCTCTGGGCCCATCACACCCTAACTCTCCGATGTCATGAACGAATCGCTTGTTTTCCTGCTACCGGTTCTACTCTTCTCGGTGATCGTGCATGAGTACGCTCATGGGTACGTGGCCGAGTGGTGGGGGGACCCCACGGCACGGATGCTCGGGCGGTTGACCTTGAACCCAATCCCGCACATCGATCTCTTTGGATCGATTTTGGTGCCGTTGTTCCTGCTAATGAGTGGTTCGAGCATACTGTTTGGTTGGGCCAAGCCGGTACCGGTCACGCTAGAAAACTTCCGTGACCGCAAGTGGGGGGATATTACCGTATCGTTGGCGGGCCCCGCGTCCAATATTCTGCTGGCGTTCGCGTTTGCTGCGGGTCTCTTTGTCACTCGGGTTGTCTCCGGCGGGGCGATCTCGCCCGGGATTCAGTTGTTGTGCGAGTATGGGATCTTCATCAATCTCATCCTGGCGGTGTTCAATATGCTGCCGGTGCCCCCCTTGGACGGGTCGCACGTGGTAGCCAACTTCTTGCCACGTCCGATGGCCTACTCGTACCAGTCAACGGGTCGCTACGGACTGATCATCGTCGTCCTGCTTCTAATGTTCACTCCGATTGGGGGCATCGTGTTTGGTGTGACCCGCATATGGACATGGACGATGGTGCGCCTCGCACTGGGGATCGGGTGAGCCCATCGAGTGGATCCGCGGCGGAAAAGCCCCGCGTCCTCAGTGGCATTCAGCCGACCGGCGAGCTGCACATAGGGAACTACCTGGGCGCGGTTCGGAACTGGGTCCGGTTGCAAGACGAATACGAGTGCTTCTATCCGATCGTAGACTACCACGCTATCGCCAGCCCGTTCGATCCTCGGGAACTCCGAAAGCTGACCGAAGACATGTTGGTTTCGTTGGTCGCGGCTGGACTGGATCCCGACAAGTGCCACATGTTCATCCAGTCTGAAGTTCCCGAGCACACCGAGCTGGCTTGGATCCTCACGTCACTCGCACCGCTTGGGCAGCTGCAACGGATGACCCAGTTCAAGGACAAGACCGCCGGCGGAGGAGAATCGGTCAACGCGGGGCTCCTCATGTACCCTGTACTTCAGTCGGCAGACATTCTGCTATACAAGGCCGACCGCGTTCCGGTGGGGGAGGACCAGTCGCAGCACCTCGAGTTGGCTCGTATGTTGGCCCGGCGTTTCAACAACGCATTCGGCGAGACATTTCCCGAGCCGCAGGTCCTGCTGACCGAGACCCCGCGTGTGCTGGGTCTGGACGGTCAGGGCAAGATGTCCAAAACGAAGGGAAACCACATCGGAATTCTCGATTCACCGGAGCAGATTCGGGAGCGGATGGCGACGGCGTTCACCGACCCCCAGCGCAAGCGTCGCGAAGACCCCGGCCGGCCCGAGGTGTGTAATGTGTTCGCGTGGCACGGGTACTTTTCCGATTCGGCCACGATCGATCGGGTCGACAAGCAGTGCCGGAGTGCCGAGATCGGTTGTTACGAAGACAAGATGCTCATGGCCGATGTGCTGAGCGAGACCTTCGCCCCGATGCGGGAGCGAGCGGCCGAGTTGCGTTCCGACCCAAATCAGTTGGCCGAGATCCTGGCCGCAGGACGCGAGGCAGCTCAGAAAGTGGCCCGAGAAACGATGCGCGAGGTACGAGAGGCGATCGGCCTATGGCAGACGTCGAATCGACCGGTCACAGCGTAAAGCTCGAGACCCTCGACTTCGAGGGACCGCTCGATCTCTTGGTCTATCTCGTCAAGAAGAACGAGGTGGACATATACGACTCGAATACGTCGAAGCGATGACGCGAGAGAAACTAGAGAGTGCCGGCGAGTTCTTGCTAATGGCAGCAACGTTGATGCGAATAAAGGCCCAGATGCTGCTCCCGCAGCCAGATCTGGACGACGAGGAACTGGAGGATCCGCGGCGCGAGTTGGTGCTCAAGATCATCGAGTACCAGCAGTTCAAGGAGATCGCCGAGCACCTCCGGGACCATGAATCGTCGCGTCGCCTGTTGTTCAGCAGGGGATACCGGGAGTGGCTGGCGG
>JBDHIC010000097.1:0-6956 GCA_039589035.1 Gemmatimonadota bacterium
TGGATACCGTCGACATGCTCGGGCGGGCCGAGGATGCGGCGTGGCACGTCCAGGTGTTGAACTACCGGACCGATCTTATCGCCATGACGTTTGCCGCCGTGTATTCCGGCCCGGACAGCGTGGCGCTCATGGCCGCGGATGACCAACCGCATCTCGAAGACAACCTCGGCAACGTATACAGCGGTGTTGCGATCCCCAGCAATCCACGTTTCAAGGTCGACTCCGGGACAACCGCCGCCGGGGTTTACGTGTTCACCCCCGCGGTTGACACGAGGGCTGACTCACTGACGCTCTTTATCAACGACTCGACGCCGCCGGTGATCCGAGTCGGTCCGTTCGGAATCTTCCACGATCACACGTCGGGTTTGAGTCAGCTATCGACGGGCATCAGTAGCGGTCTCTCCTCTTATAAACTTGAGATAGTCTCGTTGAGATGCTCGAAAGAGGGCGGCTACGTACGCGTGAACGGCGAGGTGAGGAACATCTCGAGCGAACCATTGGAAAACGTCGAGGTGGTGGCGAGCTTCAGCTCCGCGGACGGCACACTGGTCAAATCGGGCAGCGCCCTGATCGACTTCAACCCGCTCCTTCCAGGCCAAAGCTCGGCCTTCGAGGCGCGTGCCGAGGACGACCCGGAAGTGTCCAACTGCAACTATATCTTCAGAAAGCTCGGCGGCGAAGAGATCCGGGCCCGGATCCCTTAGCTCTCACAACATAGCCGACTAACCGGCCTCACTCCCGTACTCGTGATAGAAGTGCGCTGCAGCCGCGATCCCGCGCTGAAAGTTGTCCAAGTCAAGGTTCTCGTTCGGTGCGTGCGCGTTCTCGTCGGGCAGGCCGAAACCCATCAGAATCGACGTCAACCCAAGCGTGCGCTGAAAAGCGTTGGTGATGGGAATCGAGCCCCCCTCTCGCGTGAAGACGGGCTCGGCGCCAAACGCGGCTGCCAGAGCGCGCTTAGCGGCTTGGTTGGCGGGGTGATCGAGCGGCGCCAGATACGCGCGGGCGCCGTGGTGAGGGGTGACCTTGACGGTGACACCTGGCGGTGTGACTCGCTCGACATGAGCCGCAAAGAGGCGCGCGATCTCTTGAGGATCCTGGTCCGGGACGAGCCGCATCGAAACCTTGCCCGACGCCTCGGCCGGCAGCACCGTTTTCGCGCCATCACCCGTAAACCCGGAGATCATCCCGTTGATGTCCAGCGCCGGCCGGACCCAGGTGCGCTCCAACGTCGTGAAGCCCGCTTCTCCGACCAATTCCGAAACGTCGAGCTGTCGCTTGTACTCTTCTTCGTCGAACGGGAGTCGGGCGAATTCGTCGCGCTCCTTGTCAGTCAGCGGTTGAACGCGATCGTAGAAACCATCGATCGTAATCCGCTCGTCTTCATCCTTCAGTGACGCCAGAATCTTGGCCAACGCTTGAGCCGGGTTCGCAACCGCACCGCCAAAGGAACCAGAGTGGAGGTCGGTGTTGGCACCCCGAACGTGCAGCTCCATGTAGCACAACCCGCGCAAACCGTAGCAGAGCGATGGCACCCCGCGGGCGAACATCGGGCTATCGGAAATCAGGATCACATCGGCCGTCAGATCGGCGTGACGCTCGACCAAGAACGGCTCCAAGTTATGGGAGCCAACCTCTTCCTCACCCTCGAGCAGCACCTTTACGTTGCAAGGCAGCCGGCCGTGGACAGCAAAGTGCGCTTCCCACGCTTTCCAATGCGCCAAAACCTGACCCTTATCATCGACCGATCCGCGGCCGTAGATCTTTCCATCACGCACCGTCGCTTCGAATGGAGGTGAAGTCCACAACTCTATCGGGTCCGGTGGCTGGACGTCGTAATGGCCGTAGAACAGCACCGTCGGCGCGCCCTCCGCTTCGAGCCACTCCGCGTACACGATGGGGTGGCCGTCAGTCCTAACGACTTCGACGGTTTGGAACCCCACATCTCGCAGCGAGTCGTGACAGTGCTCCGCGCACCGCTCAACGTCCGGTGCGCGTTCGGGATCCGTCGACACGCTCGGTATCGCAACGAATGACTTGAGGTCTTGGATGTGCGTGTCGTGCCGAGACTCGATGTGGTCGATTACAGCGTTCATTGGCTCACCATCAGGGTTCGGGACAAGTACGCTTGAAGCCGCCGCCAAGCATCAACCGCCGGGGCGAGCCGGCGGTCCGGCTCGCGATCGACCCACAGCCAAAAGCCGTGATCGACCGCATCATAGACGTGAACGTCGTTGGGTACGCCGGCCTCGCGGAGTGCCGCCACAAACTGCTCAACCTCATCGGGCGGGATGCCGCTATCCATCTCAGCAAACGTGCCATAGATCTCATGATCGATGCGGGCCAGCTCCGCTGGGTCTGTCAGCAATTGACCGTAAAAGATCGCCGTGCCCTCGTGGTGCTCTCCGCCGAGCGCATAGCTGAGCGCGACACCCCCACCAAAACACCAACCGATCGTGGCGACGCCACCGGTAACATCGGGACGTGCGCGCAAGAAACGCTGGGCACCATCGAGATTCGCGATCACTGTCGCCATATCGCCACGTGCCTCGCGCACCAGCGCCATGTTCTCGTTGCGGTTGCTGCCGGTGCGGGACCGGTAGAGATCAGCCGCCAGTGCCACGTAGCCCTCTTCGGCGAGCGCATCGGCTACCTGCCGGACGCGATCGTTCAAGCCGTCCCACTCGTGGATCAGGATCACGGCCGGATGCGGGCCCTCACCGGTCGGTACAGCGAGATAGCCCGTGGTTTGAGAATCGGGTGCGAAGTATCGCACCGGTTCTCCTGTCGGTGGAGGCGCCGTTCCGAGCAAAGCCGCGGGCAACGAGTCACCGGTCGCGGCGACCTCTGCTGGTTTAGCGTCGACCCCATCCGACTCTGATGCCGCGCCGCTGCAAGCAGCCAAAACAACCAGACTCGCGTTCATGACCAGGCGTACCCACCGATTTCGGCATGAATCTCCGCGCATCGCGCCTCCTTGTCTCAACTAGCGGAGCAACTCTCCCCGCAACACCGTCACCGCTTGCCCGCTGAGAATCACCCGATCACCAGCCAGCCGCGCGCGAACGATACCACCCCGGGTCGAAGCTTGATATCCGACCAACTCCTCCGAGCCGAGCTTCGGTGACCAGTGCGGTGCCAGCGCACAGTGCGCCGACCCGGTAACCGGGTCTTCATCGATCCCGTAGCGAGGAACGAAGAACCGGGATACAAAGTGGTACTCCTCGCTGTCGGCGCGGGCGGTGACGATCGTCCCCCGCGCCTTGACGGTAGCCAAGCGCCGGAAGTCGGGTTCGAGACCCCTGACCTGGGCCTCACTCTCGACCTCGACCAAGTAATCTTGCTGTTCGCTCTTGCCGACGAAAAGTGGCTCGACACCGATTGCGGCAAGCAGGCCCGGTGGCGGTTCGGTCGCAGCAGCAGGGGTGGCTGGAAAGTCGAGCTCGATCCAATCGCCCACGTGAGACGCCACCAGCTCGCCGCTCCGAGTCTGGAATCGCACAGCTACGGACTCCTCGACAATGCCGCTCTCCCACAGAACGTGTGCGCTGGCCAGGGTCGCGTGACCGCATAGATCGACTTCCCGCAGAGGCGAGAACCAACGCAACCGATAGGTGGCACCCTCGGGCCACAGAAACGCAGTCTCGGAGAGATTCATCTCAGCCCCCACGGCCTGCATCCAACCGGTGTCTGCCCGCTCTTTGAGCAGGCACACCGCGGCCGGGTTGCCACCGTATGCTCGGTCCGAGAAAGCATCGACCTGATAGACGGGGATCGGCTCGTGCATGCGGTCAATGGTAGTCGCTCCCGGCGACGCGACAACTAGCCTGGTTTGACGGTCCCGAGGACCAAGACCACATTGCAGAGGCGATGGTCGATGACCCGATCCCTCAGATCACGCCACCAATCGAGGACTACCTCAAAGCGATCTACACCATCGGTCGCGAGCGGGGCGAGCCGCGGGCTTCAA
Organism: Gemmatimonadota bacterium; assembly: GCA_039589035.1. Classification (GTDB taxonomy): domain Bacteria; phylum Gemmatimonadota; class Gemmatimonadetes; order JACCXV01; family JAHWKZ01; genus CAMYLR01. Next base: position 3,971 of record JBDHIC010000097.1, read on the forward strand.
CCTCGGCGATCGCCGCGCGGATGCAGGTCTCGGCGGCCTCGGCTACCAACATGATGCAGAAGCTGGCCGAGATGCGGCTCGTCGAATACACACCCTACAAGGGTGTTCAGCTTACGGTCGCGGGCGAGAAGATCGCCCTCGAAGTCGTTCGGCATCATCGGCTGATCGAGCTCTATCTGGCGGAAGCGCTGGGATACTCGTGGGATACCGTGCACGACGAAGCCGAGCGACTGGAGCACGTGATCAGCGAGGAGTTTGAGGATCGCATCGATGCGATGCTCGGCCATCCAACCACCGACCCCCACGGCCACCCGATCCCACCCAAGGAGGGCCGGCCACCCGCAGACGTGCACCGTCCGTTGAACGAGGTTGCCACCGGAGACCGCGTGATCGTGCGTCGGGTTTCCGATCGGGACGGCGAGCTGCTGCGCTCACTGTCGTCGCTCAATCTCGTTCCCGGGGCTCGCATCACGATCGTCGAAGGCGCTGGCTATGGTGGTAGCATCACGCTCGAGCGCAACGGCGAAACCGTCTCGATCGACGAACGGCTGGCTAGCAAGGTCTTCGTCGAACCGGCATGACCGTCGAGTTCCCACTCCATTTCATGGTCCAGGGCGAAAAGGGCCGCGTGGTCGGCATTCGCTGGCGCGAACAGGACGTGGCGGATCGGTTGGCCGAGATGGGATTCGAGAAGGGTGTCGCCTTTGAGGTCATCGCCCACGACCCCGAGCGCGGTATCACCGTCCGGCTCGACGATCGTGAGCTCTCGCTCGTACCCTGGCTAGCGCCGGTGATCTACGCTACCGAGGAGCCTCCGGAGTGACACGCTCGCTACCAGGTCGGTTCGGTAACTCCGGCCTGGTGGTTTACGTACCGAGCACACACGAACAAGTAATCGCTCAGCCGATTGATGTAGGGGAGAATCGTCTCCGGTAAGTCATCGGCTTGGAGCGCTACGATCGCTCGCTCCGCGCGCCGACAGACGGTACGCGCGACGTGGAGGAACGCGGCGGTTGGACAACCCCCCGGCAATACGAACGCCTCAAGGGACGGCAATTCATCTTGCCACGCGTCGATCTGGTGCTCCAACGCCTCGATCCTGTCAGCGGTGAGATCGAACTTCGATCGCTTGCGGCGGTCGGGATTCGGCGTCGCCAGGATCGCACCCACGACGAAGAGATCCTGCTGCACGTGCTCGAGGGCCACGGACACTTTCTCGTCGATGCCATGGGCGCGGGCCACGCCGAGCCACGCGTTGAGCTCATCCACATCGCCATACGCCGCGACGCGCGAATCGCTCTTCGCGACCCGTCCACCCCCAAACAGCGCGGTGCCGCCGTCGTCTCCAGTTTTCGTGTAGATCTTCATGCCTTGACCGTCGTCATCGGAAGATCGACAACTTCTGCCACCAACTCGCCACCACCTAGCTGCGTACCGGCTTGACAGTATTTCCGGTGGACGAACGCGAGTGCGACCGAGCCCAACTCGGGGCTGACCCCAGCCGCGGTGATCCGCGCCACGCCTGACTTGTCGTCGCCATCGAGAAGCGTGCCCGGAGGCGGCGGTCGATCGGTATCCAGTCGCAGCCCACGCAACTGCTTGGCCGGTCGGCCACGAGCCCACAATCGCGCGACAACTTCCTGGCCCGGATAACACCCCTTGTCGTGACTGACCGCGTTCTCGGTTGGCGCTTCGAGCGGAATCGTTTCCTCGGTCAACTCGCGACCAAAGGCGGCGATGCCAGCTTCGATTTGGAGCACTGTCCACGCCTCATCGTCACCGACACTCGCCCCACCATCGATCAGCGCGGCTTTCACTGCCTGCTCTCCGGACGTCGGCGCCCACACGCGAAAGCCGACCTCTCCGGTATCCGTCCAGCGAACGACGCGTACCGCGGTCGACCCGATCACGGTCTCGATGTGCGCACCGACGTGATCGGTCGGGAGGGTAGCCCCAGAACGAGTCAGGATCTCGCCGCTCAGCGGCCCCTGAAGCGACACGATCGACCACTCATCGCCATGATTGCGAAACTCAACGTCCTGACCGAAGTAGTACCGTTGCAGCAGCGCTTCAACCGTCGAGCCGCAGCCGCCTTCGCAATCCAGCCATAGCGCGTCCTCGGTGGCCGCCACGAGAAAGTCCGCCAGGACGCGGCCTTTGGTCGGGTTGAGCATTAGAGCGCGCGTGGTTTCGCCCGGCATCAGCCCGGCTACGCGGTTGGTGCAGAGATTGTCCAGGTACTCCTCGCGCTCCGATCCGACTACTTCGATCAGCCCATTATCAGGACGCGGAAACAGCGCCGCGCTCTCGTGCACGGCGCGGTAGGGTGTGTACCACTGCGGAACGCTGTCGTCCATGGCGGTCAGGGGTTGGCGGGTTCCAGGACGAGCTCCAGCCCCTCGGATCCGAGCGTGATGGGTTCGCTTGCCGCGCGCCAATCGCCCGGCCCCTCCGTCATCGCGTTGCCGTCACTGTCCAACCGCGCAACGACTCTCACTTGGTCGGGAAACTCGACCCCGGCGATCATCGCATCTTGCCGGCCGATCGCGAACGCAAACGGGAAACGGACTCGTTGGTGGCGTTGGACCGCCAACGGCGGTCCGCCTTCGCCCTCGGCTCGACGAATGAACAGGAACAGCACTTCGTCGTCAGCGACGCCCGCGTCCGGCGGCAAGACGATTTCGCCTCGCAATTCGTCGCCAGCTGCGCTCGCCGATGGCGTCTGCGTTCCCGTTGCGCTCAGCGCGGGTGGCAATCCGCTTTCGGAAACGAGCGGCCGGTCGCGAGCTTCTCGGGCGAACTCCTCCTCGGGTGTAACGCGCTGACTGCAGGCGACGATCACGAGTCCGACGACCATGAATGTTTTGAGCGTCAATCGCATGGCCGATAGTCTACGATTTCGCTATATAAATCGCATGCTCACCGATCGCGTGCTCGCGGGCCTCGCGGAGACGACGTCGCCGGCTCGCGTGTTGACCGCACGCGA
>JBDHIC010000098.1:0-8379 GCA_039589035.1 Gemmatimonadota bacterium
AGTTGGAGCGGGAAACGGGACTCGAACCCGCGACTTCAACCTTGGCAAGGTTGCGCTCTACCAGCTGAGCTATTCCCGCGCAACAACGAGCGATAGAACTCGTTCGTTGAGTGTTGAAATCTAGATCTGGGCGGCGAGAAGTGTCAAGCAGCATATACCCAAAACCGCACATTGGGATGTTGATGTTGGCAAGCGTCATTTCACTTGTCGTGAGCCAACCGGCGGACGGTCAGTCGCTGGTTTACAATCCCGATCGGGGTGCGTCGTTCCGCTATCGGAGCACCAATACGCTGACGGTGTCGCAGCGGATCCTCGGGCGCGAAACCAATTACCGGGTGAGCTCCGATGGCGTGGTACGATTGACGTTGATGGACCCTGGGGCGCGCATGCTGTGGCGGCTCGGTTTCGAGAGCCTCGATCTGAACATCGAGGGTGCGTTCCCGACTCCACGCCGGGAAGCTCTTCGTGGAACGGTGATCACACTGTCGACCACGCCGAGTGGCGTAGTCCTCGAGGCTCGGGCCAGCGGTGTCGTTCCACCCGGTATCGGCACTCGATACATCGAACGTTCGGCGCAAGCGTTCTTCCCGCAGCTTCCCGAAGAGGGAGCAACCGTCGGTGTGAGCTGGAGCGACACGCTGACGGTGACCGAGGTCCTTCGGGGGGTCACGACCGAGATCGAGATGGTGCTGACATATGCTGTGGCCGACACCAGTGCGTTGGCCGGCCGACCCGTTATCCCGATCGATTACAGTGGTGATATCATCGTTCGAGGCGTGGGCACGATCAGCGGATCGAGCGTCGCCGTGACGGGTCGCGGCGAGATCACCGGGAACTACTTGTTTGACCCGCAAGATCAGGTGTTCAACCTGCACGAGCGCAGACAGGACTTGAAGTCGACCCTGATCCTGACAGGCCCGGATAACGAGACGGTCGAGATTCCGAGCCGGCAGCTGCTCGAAGCCCGTGCCGTGCGGCTGTTCTGATCGCGCGCCGCCAGGTATACTGCTGCGCGCCTAACGGCAAAGCGAAATGAAAGAACATCTCGCGACCTCCCTGCGAAACCGGGTGACCGGTGCACTGAGCGATGACGACGTCGGTGAGTCGGTGGCTCTCTGCGGCTGGATCCATCGCCGGCGTGACCACGGTGGGCTGGTCTTCTTCGATTTGAGAGACCGCTATGGCCTGGTCCAATGCGTAGCCTCGCCCGAACGGCTGTCAGCTGACGTGTTTGCGGTGGTCGAAAAGCTGAGGGCGGAAGACGTAGTCGCGATCGGGGGGAAGGTCCTCGCTCGCCCCCCAGAGAGCGTCAACCCCGAGATGACGAGTGGAACGATCGAGGTCGACGTCGTCGCCTGTCGGTTGCTCAACGAGTCGGCAACACCACCGTTCCCAGTGGATGTAGAGAAAGAGGGCAGCGGTGAAGTAGCTGAAGAGGTGCGGTTGAGGCATCGCTATATCGAGCTACGAAGGTTGATCCCGACCAAAGCGCTTGGATTACGCCACCGGATCACCACTACTTGGACGGACTCGACTTCTGGGAGATCGAGACCCCGATACTGACGCGTCGCACTCCGGAGGGCGCACGGGACTTCCTGGTCCCATCGCGAGTGCAACCAGGGAAGTTCTACGCCCTGCCACAATCACCGCAGCTGTACAAGCAGCTCCTCATGGTTGCCGGGTACGATCGCTACTATCAGCTCGCGCGGTGTTTCCGAGACGAGGACCTACGCGCCGACCGCCAACCCGAGTTTTCCCAGATCGATCTCGAGATGTCGTTTGTCGGTGCCGAGGATGTCATCGCCGTCGTCAGCGGGCTTTTCCACCATCTATTTGAGACATGTCTCGATCACGATCTGGGTGAGATTCCGACATTGACCTACGACGAAGCGATGGCGCGCTTCGGAACCGACAAGCCCGATCTCAGGATCACGCAAGAATTGACCGACGTAACGGAAGCATTCCGTGAGACAGGCTTTCGCGTATTCGACGATGTCGTCGGTGCGGGTGGGCGCTTGGTCGCGCTACGAGTTCCCGCTGCCGGTGAAGAGAGTCGCGGCACGATCGATCGCTGGACCGAGGTTGCGCGTGGGGCGGGTGCAAAGGGCCTCGTGTGGGGGCGCCGTCAGACCGATGGTTGGCGAACCGCGGTCGACAAGTTCGTCGACCGTGCGCATTGGGATCGTGCCGGGGAAGTCGCGAACGTCGAATCCGGCGATCTGCTGCTCATCGTGGCTGATCGAGAGCGCGCGGCTCAACAGGCGCTCGGGGAACTGCGACTTCGTATCGCCGCCGAACGTGGTTGGCTCGACGATCGATCACCCTGGCGATTGTTGTGGGTCGTCGATTTTCCGCTGTTCGAGCATGGCGATGACGAGCGGCTCGAGCCAAGTCATCATCCGTTCACCGCGCCGCGGGGTGGGTTGGCGGCGTTGGATGCTTCCGATCCGCTTGCGATCGAATCCGAGGCTTACGATCTAATTCTCAACGGCTACGAGCTCGGCAGCGGCTCGATTCGTATTCATCAGCGTGAGGTGCAGGAGCGCGCTTTTGCGATGTTGGGCATCGACCGAGCGGAAGCCGAGGAGAAGTTCGGCTTCCTACTCGAGGCGTTGGAGCACGGTGCGCCGCCGCACGGTGGAATCGCGCTCGGACTCGACCGGATCGTGATGCTGTTCGCGGGCGCCACGAGCCTGCGCGAGGTCATCGCGTTCCCAAAGACGACCAGCGCGAGCGCATTGCTCGAGGGAGCGCCATCCGTCCCGGACGAGGCCGATCTCGCAGATCTGCATATCCGCCTGGATCAGGCCGACCCCCCGGCTTGACGAGACGGGAGAGCGCTGGCTAAACTATCTGTCTAGTTGTGGTTATTGAAGCCTCTTCCCGCAGCCAGGCTATTCGGCTTGACGGCGTCGATCAGCTGGCGCTATTCGGAACACAAGACAAAAACCTAAAGCTGATCGAGAACCTGAGCGGAACGCGCATGGTCGTTCGCGAGGGCGAATTGCGCGTCCGTGGTGGTGACCGCGCCGTGGCCCGTGCGACCGGGCTGATCGAACACTTGATCGAGCTGGTTCAGACGGGCGCTGGCTTCGACGTGCAGGATATCCGCCGTCTCTACGATCGATTGGAGGCCGGTGCGGTAGAGCTTCCGCCTTCCTCGGGCGCCGAGCGGGTGGCGATCCGCGGCACGCAGAAGATCATTCGCCCGAAGACCGCCGGACAAGAAGCCTACCTGGCGGCGATCAACGAGAACGACATCGTCGTTTCGATCGGTCCGGCGGGGACCGGCAAGACGTACCTGGCAGTGGCGATGGCGATCGACGCGCTTCAGCGGCGCGCGGTGCGACGCATTATCCTCGCGAGACCGGCGGTGGAAGCCGGTGAGACGCTCGGTTTTCTGCCGGGTGACTTGCAGGAGAAGGTCGATCCGTATCTCCGACCGCTTTACGATGCGCTCGAGGACATGCTCCCGGGAGATCGGGTGCGGCGCTACATCGAGACCCGTGTGATCGAGATCGCGCCGCTGGCATACATGCGCGGCCGGACGTTGGCGGATGCGTTCGTAATCCTCGACGAAGCCCAAAACGCGACCACTCGTCAGATGAAGATGTTCCTGACACGGCTCGGGCTCAACTCCAGAGCGGTCATCACCGGTGACGTGACCCAGATCGATCTGCCGCCGGCGGAGTTCTCGGGTCTACTTCAGATCGAACGAATCCTGACCGGCATCGACGGCATCGAGTTCGTCTATTTGACGGCGCAAGACGTCGTCCGACACGCACTCGTCCAGAAGATCCTCACCGCCTACGAAAAGCTGGTGCCACCCGACCCGGAGCGGGACAAGTGAACGCCGATCGTTGGAACCGTTTCGTTCATGAGCTGACTGTGCTTCGCGATGGGTGGAAGGTGAGCCATGCCGCCGAGTCTCCGCGCGGGCTCGCGTTCCGGTTGGGCCTCGTAATGGTTATCGCATTGCTCACGCTGATCCTGTTTCCACCCGAGAGCGGTTACGAGGTGCCGGTCGTGCGGGTCGGAGTTGTGGCTTCCGAGGACTTGTTGGCGCCGTTCGATTTTCCAGTGCTTCGCGATGAGGGCGAATTGGAGGAGCTGCAGGAGCGGGCGGCGATCTCGGTCCCGCCGGTCTTCTCGCACGAGCCCGCGCTGGCGGACTCGGCCGTGGCTGAGATCGATGCCTATCTGAGCCGGTTTGAAGTCGACTCCCCGAGCTCGGTCGAGCTGGCGCAACTCAATCGAATCAACGGTCGGAGCGTAGGGTTGCGACCCGCTGAACAGAGAGCGCTGACCGACGCCCGAGTCCGCGCGGAGATCCGATCGCTGGCGCGTCAGATACTGCCCGCGGTGTACGTCGAGCACCTCATGTTGCAGGCCGACGATCTGAGTCGAATCCCCGGCACGCAGGTTTCAGTTCTGCGACCCGATGGCAGCGAGGCGGTAGTACCGCGATCGGAGATCATCGCGTTACGACCGGGTGCCGAGATCCCGGCGCTGAGACGACTGTCACCGATCGATGACGCCGCGGTTCAGCGGATCGCCGATCAGTTGTTGCCGGCGGTCATGCCGGCGAATCTCGAGCCCCATCCGTCGCTGACCGCACTGCGCCGCACAGAGGCGCGGCGAACGGTGAGCCCGGTGAAGAGCGAGGTGCTTGAAGGCGAGCTGATCGTCGCCGAGCACACCCGTGTCACACCGGAGCAGGCCGAGCAGCTGCGCAGCCTATCAGCCGAGCTCAATCGTCGCCGTGGTGGTTTTACCGTGGACGACGTCCGGGCGGCGCTCGGATCGTTGTTCCTCGGCGTCGTGTTGCTGTTCTTGTTTGGTTTCTTCTTGTTTATGTACCGGGGTGACGTTTTCGGGGATTATCGCGCTGTCGGCGTGCTGACGATGATTTGGGCGCTGGTGGCTGGGTTGACGACCGTATTCGATCGCGTCGAGGCGATCCCCGTGTACGCAGCGCCGATCGCATTCGGTTCGGTGATGGTGGCGATCCTGTGGAACGCTCGTCTCAGCGTACCGTTCACGCTCTTCATGGCGGTGTATCTGAGCGCGCAAGTCGACCCTGGTTTTCCACTGTTGTGGACCGGGATCGTGGCTGGACTGTCGGGTGCGTGGAGTGTGCGCCGCATTCGTCGCAGGACGCACTTCTATGAGAGCTTGCTGTTCATCATCGTGGGGTACGCGATCGCAGTCGCCGCTTTAGGACTGACTCAATTCTGGGGTTGGGGAGAGTTCATCACGGCCTTGGGTTGGGGCGCGCTGAGCGCCGGGTTGGCGGTCTTCCTCGCGATGGGTTTGCTGCCGGTGCTGGAGTGGGCGTCCGGGCGGACCACGGATCTCACGCTGCTCGAGCTCGCTGATCTCAATCGGCCGCTGCTCAAGGAGCTGCTGCTCCAGGCGCCGGGGTCGTACCATCATTCGATCATTGTCGGGAACCTCGCCGAGGCGGCAACCGAGGGGATTGGAGCCAACTCGCTTCTGGCTCGCGTCGGTGCCTACTACCACGATATCGGCAAAATGATGCGGCCCGAATACTTCGCCGAGAACCAACGCGGGGGCGTCAACCCTCATACCTCACTGACCCCTGAGGCGAGCGCTCGAATCGTGTCGCGTCATGTTCACGACGGCATCGAGATGGCGACTGCCGCGGGCCTTCCAGAGGACGTCATCGATTTCATTCGCGAACACCACGGGACGACCCGGCTGACGTATTTCTGGCACAAAGCCGAGCAGGAAGAACGGACAGACCAGCCGACGGCGAGCGATTTTGTTTACCCCGGGCCGCGACCACGGTCCAAGGAGACCGCGGTCGTCATGCTCGCGGACTCGGTCGAAGCCGCCTGCCGCGTAGTGAGCGACCCGTCCCCGGAGAGCTTTCGGAAAGCGGTTCGCCGCATCGTGGATATGAAGCTCGATGAGCACCAGCTCGACGAGGCCGATCTGACGTTTCGCGACCTCGCCATAGTGCAGGACAAGTTTGTCTCTGTATTGGGCGGGATTCACCACCACCGGATCGATTACCCGACGGTTTCACTGCACTCCCCCGAGGTTCGAGATGAGCCTTCGGATCCACTTTCATCCGCTGGTCGAGCCCCCGTCTGAGTTCGACCCCTTTCCCGTCCAGACGCTAGCCTCGTTACTGGCTGAGGAGGGATTGGAGGTCGGTACGGTGAATTGCATCCTCACCGATGATGGGGACCTGGCTCGACTGAACGAGCGGTTTCGCGCCAAACCGGGTCCGACCGACGTGCTCGCATTTCCGTACGAGCTCGAGCAATCCGGGGGAGCGATCGGTGACATCTATGTGTCTGTCGATCGTGCGCGCGAGCAGGCCACCCGAGCGTCCGAGTCGATCGAGCGTGAACTCTGCCGGTTGTTCGTTCACGGAGCCCTCCACTTGGCGGGTTACGATCATGATACAGAGTCGGCCGATCGGGCTATGCGCGAAAAGCAGGAACAATGGGTTCAACGCGCTGTCACCGAAGCGGTCTGAGCGCCTGAACGAGAGGCGAGACGGATGAACGAAATCGCGCTCTTCACAGCCGCTATTCTCGGGTTCGTGGGGATTAGCTTCTTCGCGATTTGCGAGGGCGCTTTGTTTTCGCTCAAGTCGAGCCAGCTGACCATAGAGACGACGACCGTAGCCGAGCTCATTCGGAGTCCCGATCAACTTCAACGTGGAACTTCGTTTGGCCGGATCGTCTTTTTTGTATGGATGGCGGCGACCAGCTGGCTGACCGCGGACCTGTTGGTGGCGGGGCGGTTTGGCGTTCTGGTCGGGGTTGGATCGGTGCTGGTTGTCGCAGTTATCGTGCTGGTATTCGCCGATCGAGTGGCGCGCGCAATCGGCGCTGAGCGGCCGGAAGCGTGGGCGCGGAGGACGGCTCCGGTTTTGGCGGCGTGGACGAGAGCGGTCGAGCCGGCGACGGTGATTCTGGGACATCTGGACGACATGTGGCGGCGCGCGGAGTCGGGGGACTTGGACGATGACGCGACCGATACCGACACCGCCTCGCTGGACGCACCGTCACTTTTCTCTTTTGGCGAGACGACCGTTCGCGAGGTCATGACACCACGCCCTGATGTGGTAGTTATCGACGCCCACTGCTCGTGGCGTGACGCCGCGGAGCTGGTCAAACAGTCGGGGCACTCGCGCATCCCAGTCTATCGAGATGACCTGGATACGGTGGTCGGTGTCCTGTACGCCAAGGAGCTGGTCGTCTTTGTCCACAGCCTGGCGACACCACCCAATACGATCGAGGAGCTCTCGTGGGAGCCGACCTTCGTACCCGAGGCAAAGAGAATCGATGACCTGCTGCGGGAGTTCCAGCGCGATCGTATTCACCTGGCGATCGTCGTCGACGAGTACGGTGGCATGGCGGGGATCGTTACGCTGGAAGACATCATTGAAGAGTTGGTTGGGGAGATTCGCGACGAGCACGACCGTGAAGAGCCGCGTGTGGAATTGATCGCCGGTGGCGGGTATCGGCTGGACGGCGGTTTCGATCTCGACGATTTCAACGAGCTGACCGGCAGCGATCTACGGGCCGACGAAGTCGATACGGTCGGCGGCCTGGTGGCGAGTGAGATGGGGCGGATCGCCGAAGGCGGGGAGGAGGTCCGCTTGGCGGATTGGCTCTTCCGGGTCGAGGTGGTCGACGGCAAGCGGATCACCAAAGTGGTGGCCGAACCGATCGAAAAAGATGAACCGGCGACCGAGGGTGATGCCGCGTGATGGCGCTGCTGGGCATAGCGGTGGCTGTCGCCGCGGCCACTTTCTTTGCCGCCTCCGAGAGGATGCTGCTGTCGGTCGGCCGGGCGCGACTTCAGCGGTGGGTCTCGGACACCGTCCGCGGAGCGGGTTGGGCGTCGGCCCGCTTTGGCGAGTCGCCTGGCCACCTGTTGGGGCCCATTCGTGCCGGCCACGCGGTCGCGGCCGCGTCGGCCACGATTCTCATGGCAGCCACGGTACAGCGATTCGCCGGCGGATCAGCGTGGGCGGTGGCGGTAATCGTGACTCTCGTGCTCGGGCCGCTCCTGTTCGCGGCAGACGAGGTGGCATCGGACGTGGTTGTGAACGGCGGTCGCGATCAAACGTCGATCTCGACGGCCCGGGCTCTGGGTGCTGCAACCTGGATCTTTATGCCGATTAGCTGGTTCGCCGATCGCGTCGCGTCGCTGATTCTACGATACGCCGGGGGAACGTCGGAGATGCGGGCTGCGCTCGATCAACGCGGCCTCGAGTTAATGCTCGTCGAAAGCGAGCGCGAGGGGTTGGTGGAATCTGGTGAGCGCGAGATCATCAGCGGCGTGTTCGAGTTCGGTCGCACCCGTGTCGAGGACGTCATGACGCCAGCCAAC
>JBDHIC010000099.1:0-12070 GCA_039589035.1 Gemmatimonadota bacterium
GCATGACCCAAGAGGCTGCTGAGCTTCTGACGCGCGTGATTGACGAGTTGACGGTCGAGGTCGAAGAGGAGTGGGACGAGGATGAGGGGGAGTACGTGCCGACCGAACCGGAACCGGACGAACCATCGACGTCGGAGGGTGTCAGCGATGCGGCTGGGGAGGATGAGCGCCCGAAAGCCGAGGATGTAGCGGCGCCGACTGCTGCGGTAGAGAGCGCCAAGGCAGGTGCCGACGACACGGATGAAAACGACGGTTGATCGTGTGGGGCCAACGCTCAAGCCTCGCTTCAACGGCCTGGTCCGGCAGGCACGTCGCGCGGGTCGAATCGTGATCGGTGTGCAACAGACGCGGGCGGCGGCTGTGGCGGGACGCGCTGCGGCGACACTGGTGGCTGACGATCTGAGCCCTCGACGCAGGGAAAATCTCGTCGACCGCCTCAACGAAATCGGTGTAACTGTGTACGACGGTTGGAACAAGGATGAGCTCGGTGAAATCGCTGGCCGAGCGGCGGTAGCCGCATTGACGATCACCGATCGTGTCGAGCGAGGCGATGGTGAACCTTCTGAAGGAAATGAAGGTCCCGGTTAAGAACCATATGTCCTCGATCGACGATGAGACGATCGCTCAAGTTGCAGCCAAGTTCGAGGCCGAGAAAGAGGCTGTAAAGCAGGCCGCAGAGGAAAAGAAGAAGAAGCTCGACGAGGCCAAGCGGAAGCGGCGCGCCAAGCAGGATGATGTCAAGCCGCGGGTCGAAACGACTGGAACGGGACCCGCAAAACCCGCTACCGCCACCAAAGGTGAGACTCGGGAGGGACCGCGCCGTCGTCGTCGTCGTCGTCGGAAGGTGGACCAGCAGGCGGTCGAGCAGAACATCCGCCAGACGATGGCGAAGATGGAAGGCCGCACGCGGCGTCGCAAGCGGGTCCGTCGCGAGAAGCCAGAGATCACCGAGGTTGAGCCTGAGAATCTGGTCAAGGTGACCGAGTTCGTGTCTGTCGCTGAGCTGGCCGACCTTATCAACGTTGCGGCCACCGAGATTATCGCGACGTGTATGGATCTTGGGCTCATGGTCACCGTAAATCAGCGCCTCGATTTCGACACCATAAGCCTGATCTGCGAGGAATTCGGCTATGCCGCGCAGAGGCAGGAAGCGTTTGTGGTAAGTGAGCCGGAAGATGTCGAGGAAAGCGAGGACGACCTCACGATTAGGCCGCCGGTGATTACCGTGATGGGACACGTCGACCATGGAAAAACCTCATTGCTCGATCACATTCGCAAAGCAAACGTGATCGCCGACGAGTCAGGTGGAATTACCCAGCATATTGGTGCATACGAGGTCGCTTTGAGCGACGGTCGCCGGGTGACGTTTATCGATACTCCAGGTCACGAGGCGTTTACTGCGATGCGGGCCAGAGGTGCCCAGACCACGGATATCGTCATCTTGGTCGTCGCCGCTGACGATAGTGTGATGCCGCAGACCATAGAGGCGATCGATCACGCCCGAGCCGCGGGTGTCCCCATAGTGGTTGCCATTAACAAAATCGATCTTCCGGAGGCTCAGATCGACAAGGTCAAGCAAGAGCTTACAAACCACGGCGTCATCATCGAAGAGTTTGGTGGTGACGTGTTGGCGACCGAGGTCAGTGCCAAGACCGGGCAAGGAGTCGAAGAGCTGCTCGAGAAAGTGCTATTGCAGGCCGAGTTGCTGGATTTGAAGGCGAACGCGGATCGAACAGCCCGTGGTGTGGTAATCGAAGCGGAGCTGGATCGTGGCATGGGGCCGTTGGCAACGATCCTCGTGACAACCGGGACGCTCAAGCTCGGGGATTCGTTCATCTGTGGTCTATTCGACGGGAAGGTCCGCGCATTGTTGGACGAACGGGGTAAGAACGTCACTGAGGCGGGTCCGTCGACGCCGATACGCGTATTGGGGATCAGCGGTGTGCCTGAGGCGGGTGACTCATTCGCAGTGCTGGACGGCGACCGTCAAACGCGCGACATAGCCCAGAAGCGACAGCGGTTGCAACGCGAGCAGGGCTTCCGTCGAACTAAAGAGCCAACCACGCTCGAGGAGCTATATGAACAGGTTCAAGCGGGCCGCATCGAACGTCTCAACGTAATTCTCAAGGGCGACGTTGGGGGTTCGGTTGAGGCGCTTGCGGACGAGTTGACAAAGCTTTCGACGGAAGAGGTCCAAGTATCAGTAATCCACCGTGGTGTGGGAGCGATCTCCGAGAACGATGTGGTTCTGGCTGCGGCGTCGACCGCGATCATCATTGGATTCCACGTCCGACCCGATGCTCGGGCCCGTGCGGCGGCCGAGCGAGAGGGCGTCGACATCCGTCTCTATCGCGTGATATACGAGGTGGCTGAAGACGTGCGTAAGGCGATGGAGGGTCTGCTGGCGCCCGAGGAGCGAGAAGTGGTGCTCGGCTCAGCCGAGGTGCGCAAGACCTTCAAGGTAGGGCGTTTGGGTACTATCGCGGGCTGCCAAGTAGCCGACGGCGTCATACCCCGGACCGCTCGCGTGCGTGTAGTGCGGGATGGCGTAGAGGTGTATGAGGGCGCCATCGCATCGCTCAAGCGTTTCAAGGATGACGTTCGCGAAGTACGCGAAGGCTTCGAGTGCGGGATCAATGTTGAGGGCTTCAATGACGTCAAGGTCGGGGACGTCATCGAGGCGTATAAGATCGAGGAAGTACAACGCACGCTGGCCTAGGGTTAGCTCGCCATGACGATCGTCGGTCTCCGCACGTTCGACGTTCATATCCAAGGTTCACAATCGCTCAAGGAGAAACGATTCGTCCTGAAAAGCGTCAAGGATCGGATCTCTAAGCACTTTAACGTCTCCATTGCGGAGACTGGGCACCTCGACAAGTGGCAGCGGACCGAGATAGCGGTTGCGGTTGTGAGCGGTCAGCGACGAAACGTCGAGAAGACCCTGGATGCGATCCTCGATTTGCTCGACGGAGAGTCGGAGCTTCGCGTCATCGAAGTCCAAACCGAAATCTACTGACGCATTCGTGATGCAAAGCGGTACAGATGGCCCACGGATACCCACGCAAACGCCGAGTTGATGAACTCCTCAAGCAGGAGATCGCGGCTGTCCTGAGCAAGGAGCTCAAGGACCCGCGGATGGGATTCGCCACCGTGATGGCAGTGAAGAGCGCACCCGATTTGAGAACTGCTCGGGTGTACGTCAGCGTACTCGGTAGCGAGGAGGAAAAGCAGACTTCGCTAGCGGTCTTATGCGGAGCGGCTGGTTTCGTTCGGGCTCGGGTAGGTAATGCGGTCACGCTCAAGTACGTGCCAGAACTGCGGTTCGAGCTTGACCGAACGCTAGAGGAAGCAGCCAGAATCGAAACCATCCTTGGAGGCCTTCATCCGGGCGACTCCGAAACAGATCTCGGCGACGCATCAGAACCCGTCGGCATTCTTTTGATCGACAAACCGGCCGGTTTAACCAGTCACGATGCGGTGCAGGTCGTTCGGCGGGCGACGAAAATGCGCCGGGTGGGCCACTTTGGCACGCTGGATCCGTTTGCCACTGGATTGCTCGTTTGCGCGATCGGCCCTGCGACTCGATTAGCGGTGTTTTGTAGTGGACACGACAAAACATACGAGGTCACCGTTCGGCTGGGCTGGCGCAGCACCACCGATGACTCTGAGGGCGAGCTGTCGGTAACCGAGGATGTCGTCACGCCCTCGCGTGAGATGATCGACGAGGTATGCCAGGCGTGGCAGGGGCATGTGGCGCAGGCGCCACCGGCTTATTCCGCTAAGCACGTCGGTGGGAAGCGGGCCTATCAGCGCGCCCGAGCCGGCGAGACAGTTACGCTACCCGAGGTCGAGGTGACGATCCACAGCGTGACGATCGAGAGTTACGCTTTTCCGGAATTAGCGCTTACCGTCGAATGCGGTGGCGGTACCTATATGCGCGCATTGGCACGTGATATCGGAGAAGCACTTGGAACAGGTGGATACTGTGCAGCGCTCAGGCGGACCCGATCGGGACCCTTCACCGTTGAGGCTGCAATCGGATGGGATCTCTTGAGCGAGCCCGACCTCGTGCGCGAGGCAATTCAACCCACCGCAACGGCGATCGCTGAGCTGCCTGTCGTCCAGCTGAGCGAGCCTCAACAGACAGCCGTTGTACACGGTCAGACGATCGGCGATCTCGATTCGAATGTGGATGCGGAGGGTTGGGCTCAACTTCACGGACCGCGTGGTTTTGTCGGGTTGGGGGAGCTTCACCGGGACCCGCATGGATGGCGGCTTTCGCCGCGTCGCATTCTGTACCCAGACGGGGAGGGTCGCTGATGTTGGCTGCGGGTTTGCCGGGTTCACGGCGCACCACCATAACGGTCGGGACCTTTGACGGCGTTCATCGTGGTCATCAAGCAGTCCTGAGAGAGATCGTGCGTCGAGCTCGCGCTGCTGATCGCGAGAGCGTGTTAGTGACTTTCGAACCGCACCCGCTCCGGATTGTCGCGCCCGAGCGAGCGCCGTGTTTGTTAACGACGCCGATTGAGCGTCGGCTCTTGTGGCCACAGTTCGGACTCGACTACGTGGTCGTGGAGCGGTTTGACGATCGGTTGCGTCAACTCGCCCCGGAAACATTCGTGCGCAACGTTCTGGTTCGACAGCTCAGGCTCGGTGAGCTGGTCATCGGCTACGATCACGGCTTTGGCAAGGACCGCAAGGGCGATGTCGAGACGTTGCGCCGCTTGGGCATGGAGGAAGGTTTCTCGGTCGATGTCGTAGGACCGGTCACATCGGGTGAGGAAACGGTTTCTAGCACCAAGATCCGAGACGCGATTGCGGACGGTGATCTGGTGGCTGCGGCGGCTGGGCTCGGCCGGCCTTATTCAGCCTACGGCCGGGTGGTACGTGGCGCTGGGCGCGGTCAATCACTGGGCTTTGCTACCGCCAATCTCGAGTTGGATCTCGACAAGTGCTTGCCCCCCGAGGGCGTGTACGCGGTGCTGGCCGAGATCGATGGCAAGCGGCATGAGGCGATGGCCAATCTCGGCCCGCGACCGACGTTCGAAGAGGCTGGTGGGCTCGAAGCGCACCTCCTCGACTGGTCAGGCGAGCCCCTTTATGGCGCCCTGGTGGGTATCGAGTTCGTGCGTCGCCTGCGGCCGGTTAAGCGCTTTGGCGATCCCGAGGAGCTGTCCGCGCAGCTGGGTCGTGACCGGGCGGCGGCCCGGACGGCCCTGGCCAATCCTCAGGAGGTGGCGTAATGCGTTCTCCTATAGTATATAGCTTGATCTTTTCACCGCCGACATTTCAGACATCGATCGAAGGATTAACGCGGTTATGGGTTTGAGTTCTTCGCAGAAGAGCGAGGTCATCGAGAGTTTTCGGGAACACGAGACTGATACCGGTTCGAGTCGGGTACAGATCGCTGTTCTCACCCGGCGGATCAACGAGCTCACCGAGCACTTCCGCCAGCACCCTCATGATCACCACAGTCGTCGCGGCCTGCTCAAGATGGTGGGTCGACGTCGGCGTCTGCTCGATTACTTGAAGAGCAGCGATGTAGAGCAATACCGGCAGATCCTGGAGGAGCTAAACCTCCGGAAGTAGTGTACCCCAGTTGGCTCATCGATCGGGTCGACTGCAGTTCGTTTGCGCCCGTGACGGAGCGCGGGAAGAGCGGTGTTCGGCGTGAGATGTACGCGGTACGACGATCGATTCGTACCCCGCATATCTTACGGCGAAACGTGCCGCACCTTCTTCCGCCTTCCGCCTGACGGGCGTCCACTAGACACCGGGCAACGGCTCATGGCGAGCCCCGGCTAGAAACCGTCAGGAGAAAAAGAGAATGGCAACAATCAAGAAGACGCTTGATGTCGGCGGCAAGCCGATGACGATCGAGACCGGCAAGCTCGCCCGGTTGGCGGGTGGAGCGGTGATGATCGGCTATGGCGAGACGATGGTGCTGTGCACCGCCACAGCCAGCCCCAAGGCCGACCCAAGTCGGGGCTGGTTTCCGCTGTTCGTGGAGTATCGAGAGAAGATGTACGCGGCGGGGAAGATCCCCGGCGGCTTCTTCAAGCGCGAGGGTCGCCCGGGTGAGAAGGAGACGCTGTCTGCCAGGCTGATCGACCGACCCTGCCGGCCGTTATTCCCGAAAGGCTATATGCACGAAACGCAGCTGGTGTGTCAGGTTCTCTCGTACGACAGCGACAACGACCCGGACGTGTTGGGGATTGTGGGTTGCGCAGCGGCGCTGTCGATCAGCGGGATTCCATTCGAGGGACCGGTGGCCGGCGTTCGCGTCGGAATGATCGACGGGGATTACGTAATCAATCCCAGCTTCGACCAGCTTGACGAGAGCACCATCGACGTTGTGGTAGCGGGCACAGCCGATTCGGTCTCGATGGTCGAGGGATCGGCATTAGAGGTGTCCGAAGCCGATCTACTGGGTGCGGTTCGCGTTGGGCACGAGGCGATCAAAGAGATTTGCGCCACAATCGAAGAGCTAAAGCGCGAGGTCGGCCGGCCGGAGATGGCGTGGTCGCCTC
This sequence comes from Gemmatimonadota bacterium, assembly GCA_039589035.1. GTDB lineage: Bacteria > Gemmatimonadota > Gemmatimonadetes > JACCXV01 > JAHWKZ01 > CAMYLR01. The sequence continues at coordinate 6,534 of JBDHIC010000099.1, forward strand.
CGGAGACTGATACCGAACTCGCGGGCCGTGTCACCCAGCAGGCGCGTCCTGCTGTCGAAAAGGCGATGATGATCGCGGACAAGGATGAGCGAAACCTGGCTCTAGAAGCGGTTCGCGATTCTGTTGCTACGGCGATGGCTGACGAGCTCGGCGACGACTACGCCGCTGTCGAGGGTCAAGTCCGGCGCGCGATTGACGACGTCGAGTCGGATACCATGCGCGGAGCGATTGTGAAAACCGGTAAACGCGCGGATGGTCGGGATCCGACCGAGATCCGCTCGATTGAGATCGAAGTTGGGGTGTTGCCTCGAACGCACGGATCAGCGCTTTTCACGCGTGGAAACACGCAGTCCTTGGGGGTGGTTACGCTGGGGACGAGGCAGGATCAGCAGATGATCGATGATCTGGATCCGAAGTGGGACAAGACGTTCATGTTGCATTACAACTTTCCACCGTTTTCGGTCGGTGAAGTGGGACGTTTCGGTGGCACCGGCAGGCGCGAGGTCGGTCACGGAGTACTGGCTGAGCGATCGTTGCGCACCCTGCTTCCCGACCACGAGGAATTCCCATACACGATTCGAATCGTGTCTGACATCCTCGAATCCAACGGCTCGTCCTCTATGGCATCGGTTTGTTCCGGATCGCTGTCTCTCATGGACGCCGGTGTGCCGATTACCAAGGCGTGTGCCGGGATCGCCATGGGACTGATCAAGGAAGACGACGAAGTGGTCGTCTTGTCGGACATCCTCGGGATCGAGGACCATCTCGGCGACATGGACTTCAAGGTTGCCGGAACTCGCGACGGGATCACCGGCTTCCAGATGGACATCAAGATCAAGGGTGTTTCATTTGAGGTCCTCGAGCGCGCCGTCGCGCAAGCCCGCGACGGGAGGTTGCACATCCTCGGATTGATGGAGCAGGCGATCGCTGGACCTCGGGAGAGGATCAGCCAACACGCCCCGCGGATCCTCACGATCGTAGTGCCGAAGCAGAAGATCCGGGATATCATCGGCAGCGGCGGCAAGGTGATCCGTGGGCTCCAGGAGGAAACGGGCGCCAAGATCGACATCGACGACGAGGGTGTCGTCACGATCGCTTCGATCGATGGGGCGGGTGGAGAAGAAGCCCTGAGCCGAATCGAGAAGATCATCGAGGAGCCCGAGATCGGGAAGATCTACGAAGGGCCGGTCAAGAGCATTACGACGTTTGGCGCGTTTGTCGAGATTCTACCAGGCCGGGACGGTCTGGTTCACATCTCGGAGCTCGAGCACCGTCGTGTTGAGCGCGTGGAAGACGTCACGTCGGAGGGCGAGATGATGCGCGTCAAGCTGATTGGTATCGACAATCAGGGACGGGTGAAGCTTTCCCGTAAGGCGTTGCTCGAGAAGCCAGAGGGCGGCGATGGTGGCCAGCAGAACGGCGGTCAAAAGGAACGCAGCCAACAGCGGTCCGGACGCGGACGTCAGCGGAGCTGAGGAAAGACGCATGCGGATCGGAGTACCGCGAGAGATCAAGGCCAATGAGAACCGGGTCGCATTGCGTCCGGTAGGAGCCGAGGTGCTCAGCCGAGACGGCCACGAGGTGTGGCTCGAACGCGGCGCCGGCGAGGGCTCAGGGTTCGACGATGAAGCCTACGAGGTCGCGGGTGCGCGACTGGTGGACGGACCGCAGGAGCTGTTCGCCGAATGCGAGATGATCCTCAAGGTCAAGGAACCGTTGGCCTCCGAGTTCGAGTTGATCAGGGCAGGTCAGGTCGTATTCACCTACTTTCACTTTGCTGCCTCGCGGGAACTCACCGACGGATTGATCGAGACTGGATCGGTCGCCGTAGCGTACGAGACAGTGGAGGAAGCGGACGGCTCGCTGCCGCTGCTGGTTCCGATGAGCGAGGTCGCAGGTCGGATGGCGATCCAGGAGGGTGCGAAGTACCTGGAAAAGCTGATGGGTGGACGCGGGATTCTGCTGGGTGGCGTCCCGGGCACCCCACCGGCCGAGGTCGTCATCCTCGGCGGAGGCGTGGTCGGCACCAATGCCGCCAAGATGGCGGCCGGGCTCGGCGCGCGGGTGACGATTCTCGACATATCTCTCGATCGCCTGCGGTACCTGGAAGATGTGATGCCGGCCAACGTCGATTGCCTTTTCTCAGACGTGCACACCATTCGCGACATGCTCGGCCGGGCGGATCTGCTCGTGGGGGCGGTTCTACTACCGGGCGCGAAGGCACCCAACTTGGTGACTCGTGAAGACCTTCACCATATGAAACCGGGTTCGGTAATCGTGGACGTTGCGGTGGACCAGGGTGGTTGCATCGAAACGTGCCGACCGACGACCCACGAGGATCCGGTCTTTGTTGTTGACGGCGTCGTTCATTACTGTGTAGCGAACATGCCGGGCGCAGTACCACGGACCTCGACGATCGCCTTGACAAATGCGACTTTGCCTTACACGCGGCGGTTGGCTGACAAGGGCTGGCGGGCGGCATGCCGCGATAGCGAGTCCTTACGCCTGGGTCTAAATGTGGTTGCGGGCGAGGTGACGTATCCTGGTGTCGCGGAGGCGTTTGACCTGCCCTATCGGGATCCGAGCGAGGTGCTTGGGTGAGTTCCGGTCCGAGTGTGACCCTGAATCTGAATGCCGCGCAGCGGCTACCCGTTCGTCGACTCGGTGATCATGGCCTACCCCTGCCGGAGTACGCGACAAAGGCTGCGGCGGGGCTTGATCTTCGCGCGGCGGAAGCGCACCGTATCGCCCCCGGAGAGCGGCGGCTGATCGGCACCGGCTTCGCGATTGCATTACCGTCCAGTTGCGAGGGCCAGATACGACCCCGATCTGGGATGGCGGCTGAGCATGGTGTTACTGTTTTGAACGCCCCCGGGACGGTTGATGCCGACTATCGAGGTGAGGTAAAGGTCCTGTTGGTGAACTTGGGTCAAGAAGTTGTCGAAATCAATCGCGGTGACCGCATCGCGCAGCTCGTTGTCGGATCCGTTTCGCGCCTCGACCTAGTCGAGGTCGAGGACCTGCCCGAGACGACTCGCGGGGTCGGCGGTTTCGGGTCGACTGGTCGATGAGCGCGCCGTGCTGAGCTTCCTCAGATCGAACGCTGGCCCATTTCTGTCCAGCGAGGTTTCGGTTGACCTCGGGACTGCCAACACGCTTATTTACGTGAAGGGGCGAGGCATCGTGCTGAACGAGCCATCGGTCGTCGCGCTGGACGCAGACACGCGTGAGATCCTCGCGGTCGGGCTCGAGGCGAAGAAGATGCTGGGCCGAACTCCGGCTGGGATCAATGCCGTACGTCCCCTCAAGGACGGCGTGATCGCAGACTTCGAAGTAACCGAGAAGATGCTCCGCGATTTTCTGAAGCGCGTGTTACGAAATCGCCTGATGCCAGTACGCCCCAAGGTCCTCATTTCGGTTCCGAGCGGAATCACCGAAGTCGAGAAGCGGGCGGTGCGAGATAGCGCGGAGTCAGCTGGCGCCAAGGAAGTGTACCTCGTGCCAGAGCCGATGGCGGCGGCGATCGGTGTTGGGCTCCCGGTCGAAACACCAACCGGTAATATGGTGATCGACATCGGCGGTGGGACCACCGAAATAGCCGTCATCGCGCTGTCTGGTATTGTGAGCGATATATCGATCCGGGTCGGTGGCGATGAGATCGATGAGGCGATCCAGCACTTTCTCAAGAAAGACTACAATATCGTCATCGGGGAACCGACTGCGGAACAAGTGAAGATGACGATTGGCTCGGCGTATCAATCGGTCAACGGAGACGAGGTCATGGATGTCAAGGGACGCGACGTTGTGACTGGGATCCCGAAAACGGTTCGAGTGAACTCGGCTGAGATACGCGATGCGATCCAGGAACCCATCATGGCGGTTGTCGACGCTGTCCGGCAGGCACTCGAGCGGACCCCGGCTGAGCTGGCCAGCGATATCGTTGATCGCGGTATCGTGATGACCGGCGGTGGTGCGCTCCTTCGAGGGCTCGACTCGCTACTGCGCGAGAACACCAACCTTCCAATAAACGTCGATGAGGAACCACTGACGTGCGTGGTCCGTGGCACCGGTCGGATCCTAGACGACCCGGACAAGTATCGCGGCGTGCTCGTCCTGAGCCGCCGCAACTGAATCCAAGGCTCGGCGTTGGCTGATGCCGCTGTTACCTCCTGATCGGCGAGCCGAAGCCGTCGCCATCGCCTGCGCGGCGGCATCGCTGGTACTCTTAGCACTCCCCGATTCACGTCAAGACTCGCTCGCCCGATCAGTCAATCACGTCGTAACGCTGCCGGTGTCTCGGGTCCGTGAGGTGTTTGGCGGTTACCTGAGGTTGAGAACAGAGAACGCGAACCTCCGGCGTCAGCTTCAAGAGGCGCGTATCGAGCTCTCGGATTCGGATATCGTTCGAGCGCAGAATCGGGAGTTGAGGGACCTGCTCGGCTTCGCCGACCACTTGCCGGTTCGCCTTACTGCGGCCAGAGTGATCAGCCGTGATTTCGCTACCGCACCGAGCGTGATGATCGTCGACGCCGGCGGTGCCGATAACGTCACGGAGAACCTGCCAATCGTGACCGATGAGGGGTTGGTGGGGAAGGTCGTTTCCGTCGGGCCCGGCACGAGCGAAGTCATGCTGTACACGCACCCTGACTTCAGCGCTAGCGCCCTGCTGCTTGGCGGAGATCATCTCGAGTATGGGATCGTGCGTCCCAGTGCGGCAGGTCGGTTGCAGTTGTTGTTGCCACTGAGGGCGCGCTCCGAACCCGGCGATCGAATCGTGACGTCAGGCTATGGCGGTGTCTTTCCGCGCGGAATCCCGATTGGACAGGTGACCGCGAGCCAGGAGGATCAACGGCTTGGGTTGCAGCAGATCGATCTGGTTGAACCGGTAGTCGAACTGGGGTCCTTGACGGCGGTGTTTGTACTCATGCGGGGGTCGTCGCCAGATGATTCGGCGGGTGACGATCTGCGACTGTTCTGGCCCGGGTACGCGCATCCGCCGATGGTGGGCGAGCGTTTGGGTGGCAGGGCATCGGTGGTCGGAGGTGACACGGTCACGCCGGCTCAGGTCGACAGCGACTCCTTGTGACCAACTCGATCCGGCCGTCGAGTACGCAAACGGTATCGCGCCAACGATATGCAACGTTTGTGGTTTTTTGCCTGTTGGCGGCGATGGTGCTCGAGGATCCCCTGGCGATTGGGGGTGCGCGGCCGGATTTTGTGCTCGTCGCGCTCACCTATGGAGCTCTGGCGTGGCACGCCCAAGCAGGGGCGTTGCTGGGCTTCGGACTGGGTCTCTTCCGGGACGCTCTCGTAGTATCACACTTTGGGTTACACGCCCTGGGGATGACCGCTCTCGGGTATGGCCTCGGCAAGTCGCGGGAAACCCTCTATCTCTCGACTCCCGGGATCGATTTGGCCCTGCTCGCCGGGGGCAAGCTCGTGCTCGATGTGCTCATTCTGGGGGTAGCCGCGTCGGGCGCGTGGGAGGCGTTCGAGGCACGGTTCTTCTGGGAGAGCCCGCTGAGCGCCGTCTATAC
>JBDHIC010000100.1:0-8793 GCA_039589035.1 Gemmatimonadota bacterium
GCGTCGATCGTGGGACGATGATAGACATAGAGTGGGGTGCCGAACTCGGAGGCCAAGTCGGTCAGCGATACGCCGTCGACGCCGAGCTGGCCGTCGGCGTAATCGAAGGGAGTGGCCATGGCGACCAAGTTTGCAGGTGGTCCTTGGGCCGGCAACGAGGCCGGTTGCCGGTTGCACGAATCGGTGGGTAGATTCGGTTGGATGTCCGGACAATTCCTACGCCATCGCCCTCGTCGGCGGCGAGGTCCGCTTGCGCTCCTCGTCGGGCTATCCCTCTTCGGGACGGCTGGGCTGCGGGCCCAGGAAGTCGAGCCGGTCACGCCAGCGGCGCAGACCCAAATCGTCCGGCAGGCTGCCTTCACATTGTGGTGGCCGCAATACGACCGGCTAATGCGGCAGTTTCTCCGCAACACTCCACCCGATGCCGGAGAGAGCGAACTGCTCCTTCCAACCCCGAGCAGCTTTTACCGCGAGATCGAGATTCTGGGACGAATTCTCAACCCGGCGCTGGGCCAGTTGACGTTGTACAGCGTCACCACCGAGGGTGATCTCTTTCAGGCGTTGTTCGTAGTCGGGGAGTCGAGTCGTGCCTGGCCCCTCGTCAACCGTGCCGATCCGGTGGCTTTCCAAAAGGAAATGTCAAACGCCTACGTCGACGCTGTCAACGCACTGCTCGATCGCGAGAAAGTCGCTCCAGCGTCAGCTGAAGAGGCGCTCAAGCTGGCGCGTTTCGTCGTCGAGGTGTTCTACAATTTCGATTACCGCTACACGCCTGCGAGCGTCGATTCGCTGACGTTTGCCGAGCTCAACCTGGTCCGAGTTCTGGAGTCAATTGATGAGATCCCCCAGGGTCTGCGCCGATTCGACTCCGACGGTGGCAACGCGCTGCTGTACGGTAAGATTCCCGATCGGGCCCGGAATTCGGTCACGCCGCCGAGGGTCCAACGTGAGGCTGCCGGTGCATTCGACATCGCTTTCTACAGCTGGCACCCCCAGTCTGGCGAGCTGAAGCGATGGCAGATCCGTCTCGCCGGCGGTCAGTTTGAATCACTCAAGGACCAGACCGTCGAGAAGTGGGCATCGTTCACAGTCGAAGACTTCTAACTAACGGTCTCAAGATCCTGTTGCCGGTCGCGTTGGCGTTTGGCTGCGCCGACGTCGACAACCCCGACATGGGCCGGGACCAGCGCACCCTAAAAGCCCCTCGGGTCCGTCCCGCGGTAAACGCCGACACGCTGCCTCCCGCGGTCCCCAACGGCGAGCCGATGCCGCCCGCCGAGCTCGCAGCCGGCATCCCACCCTACCCCAACGCCACCGTGTATGTGAGGCAACCCGCTCCACGATCGAGCCACTGGATCCAGGCCTTCACGTTCGACACCTGGGATCAGGTGGCAGCGTTCTACGAGGAGAGCCTACCGGGCTGGAAGGTCACCAGGCAGGCTACCGTGGTCGTGTTCGAGAAGGAGCCCGATCAGGCGGCGATCACGATCTCACCGTGGGCGTATCAAGACTTGCCCGATGACGCCCCGCGTGTGCTGAGAGAAGCGCGCACCGCGATCGGCGCCGCCTGGGACTAGGACAAGTCTAACAGCGGCAGCGCGGACTCCGGGTCCATCGATCGCACCAACGGGTCGGTGTAAGGCACGACCGTGATCTCGCACGTGACGCCGACGACCCCAGCCGTCAGGTGGCCACCGTACGTATTGCAGTTGCGGTCCGAAATCACCGCGTGGCAGTGGAGCCGGATGTCGTCCTGGAACTGGGATACGTTGCCAATCAGGCTGGCGATCTCCCAGACGCCATCGAACGTCCGCTCCCGATACTGTTTCTCGTAACGATCAAACCAGGCCAACCGGGGATGATCGATCGCCCCGATGCCCATCAGCGAGCCGCTCACGACCTCGGCCTCACGAAGGGCGTCGGCGATCCCTTCGAGAACCGGTGTTCCCCTTGCAAGCACGATGACCACGTGATCGTTGCGGCGTGTCCATGCGGTCACGGCACGATCTCCTCAGCGATAATGATCGGGTTTCCAGTCAAGGCGCTGCGTCCAGTGCGAATCGTGCCCGCGACCCGAATCGTCTGGAAAGGTGACAACTCCTCGAAATCGTCCTTGAGCGTCGGGGGCACAACGATATACACGTGTTGGCGATCACCGCTTGGCGCGTCGGCTGTCTGGAGCGCGATGTGCTCCAGGGTCCATGTCACTCGGCGGCCGAGGAACTCGTCCGGAGCGAGCGCGACCGCCGCCGGCGTGGCATCGCCATCCGATCCAGCGTCCACCACGTCGGTCGGGACCCAACCTTCCACGCGCACGCGGGTCCAGTCGCCACGGGTCTCGAGCGCTGCCAGGTCCAGTCCTTTGGGCAAGGTCGTGATCTCCGGGCCACCAGGCTCGCGGCGCATCTCGACCGACTCAGCCAATCGTCCGATCGTCGCGTAAGGTGTACCGGGCCCCGGGGTCTCGGTGGGCGCCGCTGACTCGGCGTCGGTCACGCTTTCTTCTCCGGCGGGCTCAGCCACCGTCACCTCGCGGACCGCCGAGTTGGGCAACCAACCGATCATCTCGATCTCAAACCATCGGCCCTGGGTCCCCACCCGGCGTACTTCGACTCCGCGGACAAGCGAACCCAAGATCTTGCCGTTGGGTCCGACGCGGATGTTTTCCCGGCGCGGGGTCACGCGATACTGGTCGCCGCTTTGGGCGAGTGACGGTCGCCACATCCAACCATGGACTCCCACGCGCGTCCAGCCCCCTCGGCCGCCGAGTCGCTCGAGTGGAGCCCCGCGGTTGAGGTGACCCAGCAATCGCCCGGTGCTGCTCCACTTCAGCTCGGTGCGCTCGACGACTACCTCGAGCCTTTGGCCGGAGCCGGCCGCGAAGCCAACCACCCCGGACAACAGGCCGATCGCGGCCCACAGGGAGACTTTCCTCCACAGTTCGTTCATACGACCATTCTTCGGTTCCCCGACCCGCTTGTCAACCCGGCCCAGTCCGGCTTAGGCGACGCTCCAGCATGCTTTAGATTCCCAGACTGTGTCAGCGAACCCCGACCCCAGTTTTCACGTCGTGCTGGTGGAGCCCAAGATTCCTCAGAATACCGGGACGATCGGCCGGCTCTGCGTGGCCGCTGGGGCGATGCTCCACCTCGTTGGGCCGCTCGGTTTTTCGATCGACGATCGACGAAGGCGTCGCGCAGGTCTGGACTACTGGCCGGATCTCGAGTGGTCGATGTATGACGGTTTGGCGGCTTTTCTGCGATCGGCCGATCCCGACGAGGACCGATGCTGGTACGCGACCGCACATCACGGAGTACCCTACACGGAAGCCACCTTTCGCCGCGGTGACTACCTGTTCTTTGGTGCCGAGACGGTTGGGCTTCCTCCCGATCTCCACGCGGAACACCCAAACCGGTGTCTGTTGATCCCCATGGACGCGCGCGCGCGATCGATCAACCTCGCCATCGCTGTCGGTATCGTCGTCTATGAGGGATTGCGGCAAACGACATGGCCACCGGGACCCGGGGCCACGTTTTCATGACTGCCGGTCAGGTTCACGCACGGATGTTATCTTGCTTTCGACGCGCTAAAAAAAAACGTCTGGCAGTGATTCTCCCTGTGATATTATCTACTCGTTCCAGAGTGACCGCTCTTGCGGTCGCGTCCGTAGCGGTCGTCGCCTCGATGGGCTGCGGCAAAGGACCGGCATTGGGTTCCGACAACGCGATCATCGTGGTCGTTCCCGAGGCGCTTGAATCGAGTCTCACCGACCCGATCCGCAGAAGTTTTGAGCGCACCGTCTTGACGACCCGAGACGAGCCCGTTTTCGAGGTTACGTTCACGACGCCCGGATCGATCGGCGAGTTCACGAAGTGGAAGCGGTTGGTGATAATCGAGACCACCAGAGACGCGCTGCTCTTGCCCGAGTTAGTCGATGTACCGGCCAGCGGCGAGGTGGTCGAAGAGGTGCATGACAAGTGGGCCCGCGACCAGACGATTTATGCCCTTGGAGCAGACACCCCGGCCGCGACTTCGGCTCTGGTACACAAAGAACTCGACTCGTTGTATGAGCTAATTCACGAGGACTTTATCGACTACCATATCAGGCGCATGTGGGCCAGCGGCCCGGATTCGTCGTTGGCGCATCAAATGGCCGAGGACCTCGGATTTTCCATCGTGCTCCCGCGCGTCTATCGACCGGCGCAAGCGTCGGCCCCCCCGGATACTCGCACATGGTTCAATGTCGACCCTCGCCGCGTGGTGTCGATTCATTGGGTTCCGGGACGGGAATCGGCAGGGCTCGATCCCGACAGCGTGCTCGCGTTGCGCGAGGCGTGGGGTCATGCGCTTTTCCCGGGCGATTCAATCGTGACGCGACCCGATACCACCGGCACCAGCTCCCGCTTGATCGCCATCCGATCTCAGCTCGCTGGCCGGCCCGCGATACGGCTTCAGGGTGTCTGGGAGAACCACTCTGACGTTTCTGCGGGGGTCTTTCTCACCTACGGTCTGGTCTGCAACGAACGGCTCGTGTTGCTCGATGGCAATCTCTACGCACCGGATCGACCGAAGTACCCGTTCTTGATCCAACTCGAGCAGATCTTCGAGACGTTTCGCTGCGCGAGCGGTGCAGCGTGAAGTTCGTTCACCTGCACACGCACTCACAGTACTCATTGCTCGATGGCGCGAACCGTTTCGACAGGATGGTGGCAGCGACCCGGCGGATGGGGATGGATGCGGTGGCGCTCACAGACCACGGCAACTTGTTTGGCGCAGTCGAGTTCTATCAGACCGCGCGGGACGGTGACGTCAAACCGATTCTCGGCATGGAGGCCTACATTGCGGAGGGCAGCCGCCGTGAACGCGTTGGCCGCGCGGGCAGCTACTTCCACCTCGTGTTGTTGGCCGAGAACAACATCGGTTGGCAGAACCTGCTCAAGCTCTCTTCGATCGGCTATCTCGAGGGGTTCTATTACAAGCCCCGCATCGATCACGAGACGCTCGCCCAGCATGCGGACGGCCTGATCGGTTTGAGCGCATGCCTGAAGGGCGAGGTGGCGACCCGGCTCGACCATGAAGATTACAAAGGAGCCAGGGAGCGCGCGGAGCGGATGGCGCTAGCCTTTGGGCCGGACCGGTTCTTTCTCGAGCTCCAAGACCACGGCATCCCCGAGCAGTCCAGGGTAAACGTCGGCATCCTCGAGCTGGCCAACGATCTCGGGTTACCGTTGGTCGCCACCAACGACGTGCACTACGAACGCCGTACCGATGCGTCGGCCCACGATGTGCTTCTTTGTATCCAGACCGGCAAGCTCGTCGATCAAGAAGACCGCATGCGCTTCTACTCCAATGAGTTCTACTTGAAGAGCCCAAAAGAGATGGCCGCGCAATTCGGCGCTCATCCCGAAGCACTCGAAAACACTACCTGGATCGCCGATCGCTGCAACGTCGATCTCGATTTCGACCGCGTTTTGCTGCCGGCTTTCCCGCTTCCCGCGGGTCACTCGAGCCTCGAGGAGCTGCTGGAGTCGCAGGCGCGAGCGGGGCTGGAAGAACGCTACGACCTGGTGCCGCCCGAAGCTCGCAAGAGGCTCGACTACGAGCTCGACGTGATTCAGCGCACCGGCTACGCCGGCTACTTCCTGATCGTCGCCGACTTCATCGCATATGCGCGTGAGCACGGGATCGCCGTCGGCCCGGGTCGCGGCTCGGCAGCCGGCAGCCTGGTCGCCTACTGCCTCGGGATCACGAACATCGAACCGCTGCGTTATGGCTTGCTCTTCGAGCGTTTCTTGAATCCAGAGCGCATCTCGATGCCAGACATCGACATCGATTTCCGTGACGATCGGCGCGGTGAGATCATCGACTATGTGAAGCAGAAGTACGGCGACCAGTCGGTAGCCCAGATCATCACCTTTGGCACGATGAAATCCAAAGCCGCGGTTCGCGACGTGGCACGTGTACTGCAGCTGCCGCTATCGGAAGCCGACCGACTGGCGAAGATGATCCCCAACGCCCCGGGGTCTCCGCAGCCGCTGCGCATCGAAGAAGCGATCGAGCAAGTTCCGGAGATCGCGCTGGAATACAAATCGAGTGACCGCGTACGCCGCTTGCTCGACGATGCGCAAGCACTTCAGGGCCTGGCCCGGCACGCCTCGGTTCACGCTGCCGGCATCGTGATCGCCCCCGATCAGCTCGTCAACTATGTCCCGCTCTATCGATCCGAGAAGAAAGAGCTCACCACCCAGTGGGACATGAACAGCATCGAGAAGGTCGGCCTGCTCAAGATCGACCTGCTCGGCTTGCGCACCCTGACGGTTATCGACGACACCGTCGAGATGGTGGCCGAACAAACCGATGAAAGGATCGATATCGAGCGACTATCGCTCGATGACCCCCTGCCCTACGAAATGTTGGGACGCGGTCAGACAGATGGCGTGTTCCAGTTCGAATCGTCTCTGGCCACCGACATCTGCCAGCGGATGAAACCCGATCGGTTCGAAGACTTGATCGCGATCAACGCCTTGATCCGACCCGGCCCGCTCGACACCGGCATGACCGAGCGGTACATCCGGAGAAAGCGCGGCGAGGAGTCGGTCGACGCCTATCACGCCGATATCGAGGACCTCCTGGCCGACACCTACGGCGTCATCACCTACCAAGAGCAAGTGATGCAGATCGCCAACCGGCTCGCCGGTTTCTCGCTCGCCGAGGCCGATATCCTGCGCAAGGCGATGGGCAAGAAAATCCAGTCTCTGATCGACGAGCAGTTGGGACGCTTTCGTCACGGAGCTCTCGAGCGCGGTTATCCAGAGAAGGTCGTCGACCGGTTAGTAACCGACATCGCCACCTTTGGGCGGTACGGGTTCAACAAGAGCCACTCCGCGGCGTACGCGCTGCTGTCGTATCAGACGGCGTACCTCAAGGCTCACCATCCGCAAGAGTTCATGGCCGCTGTCTTATCCAACGAGATGGGCAACACCGACAAGGTCGTGCGCTACATCGACGCCTGCCGTTCAATGCAGATCGAGATCCTGGGTCCCGACGTCAACGAGTCGGGCTACGCGTTCACCAAAGTCGACCGCGGCATTCGATTCGGTCTCGGCGCGATCAAGAACGTGGGCCGGGGGGCGATCGAATCGATCATCACCGCGCGCACAGAGAAGGGCCCTTTCTCAAACCTCTACGAGCTCGCTGAACGGGTCGATCTTCGACAGGCCAACAAGCGAGTGCTGGAGAGCTTGGTGCTCGCCGGTGCCTGTGACAATCTCGCCGGCCATCGGGCCCAGCAGATCACCGTGCTCGATTTAGCGATTGGACACGGCCAACGAAAAGCTCACGAGCGCGCCCGAGGACAGTTCACGCTCTTTGGCGGCGCGACCGGAGAGACCGATTCTACGTTGCCCCCACTGCCCGACGTCGATCCGTGGCAGCCGGGAGAACAGCTGCGTCAGGAAAAGGAGGTCCTGGGCTTCTATATTTCCGGCCACCCGTTGGACAAGGTTCGCGCCCAGCTGGCAGCCCTCGCTCATCAGACGGCCGCCGGGCTCGCCGATGAACCGCACGGCCGCACCGTCACCCTTGCCGGAGTCGTGACTGCGGTGCGCGGGCTGCGCGACAAACGGGGCAACGACATGGCCTTCTTCACGCTTGAGGACTATAGCGGCACGGTGGAGGTGATCACGTTCAGCTCGATCTACGAGAACGCGCGCGCGCTCATCCATAGCGATACGCCGCTTTTGGTCAGCGGTCGACTGGACCGTCGTGATGACGAGGCCGGCAAGGTCATCGCGGACTCGGTGACACCGCTATCCGAAGCCGGTCATGCAAGCGACCATCAGTTGATGGTCAGGGTTCCGCCCGACAAGTGCGATCCATCCACATTGGCCGAGGTGCGAGCGTTGCTCGTTCGCAACTCGGGTTCGATGCCGGTCCGCCTGAACGTCGACACCGGCGACTGTGATGCGGTGCTTGCGACCACGATCTCGGTCGCTCCGAGCAACGGTCTACTCGAGCCACTGACCGCGCTCCTGGGCGCCGACAACGTGCGGCTGGAGGCGTCGAAACCGACCCCCGGGGGAAACGGCGGTCGCGAGCACGAAGCATGACGACCGGAGCGTACCTCGACTTCGAGCGGCCGATCATCGAGCTGGAAGAGAAAATCGCCGAGATGGAGGCGATGGCCGAAGAGCGCGAGATCGACGTGTCGGCTGAACTTTCCACGCTGCAGGCCAAGCTGACCCGCCTCAAGGAAGACATTTTCACCAAATTATCCCCCATTCAACGGGTCCAGCTGGCCCGCCATCCACGGCGACCCTACCCGCTCGATTTCATCGAACGATGCTTCACCGATTGGATCGAGCTGCATGGGGATCGGGCGTACGCCGATGACCATGCCATGATCAGCGGCATGGCTCGCTTCGACGGCCAACCAGTCATGGTCATCGGGCAACAGAAGGGCCGCGGAACCAAGGACAACCTGCGGCGTAACTTTGGCATGCCGCATCCAGAAGGGTATCGCAAAGCGCTTCGGCTGATGCGGGTGGCCGAGAAGTTCGGGCACCCCGTGATCGCCCTCATCGACACGCCGGGGGCCTATCCCGGGATCGGCGCCGAGGAGCGCGGCCAAGCGGAAGCGATCGCCCACAACCTGCGCGAGATGGCGTCGCTCCGGGTACCCACGATCTCGGTCGTCACCGGTGAGGGTGCATCCGGCGGCGCGCTGGGGATCGGGATCACCGACCGGATCTTGATACTCGAGAACGCGTTTTATTCCGTGATCAGCCCCGAGGG
>JBDHIC010000101.1:0-6881 GCA_039589035.1 Gemmatimonadota bacterium
GCGCGCCCCGAGGAGCAGCGCCAGCGAGTCAACCAGCAACGATTTACCGGCGCCGGTTTCGCCAGTGAGCACGTTCAGGCCAGCGCCAAACTCGACTTCGGCCTCATCGATCAGTGCAAACCCGGCAACTCTCAGGCGGCTCAGCATGCCAACACAGCTAGCTACTGTTCCCCACGGGCGGCGCGACCGCCCCACATGAGCTTGGATCTCAGGCGTTCGAAGTAGGCGCCGGTGTCGAGACCGGCCAGCGCTACGCGATAGTCGCCGCGACTAACCCTTCGTCGCCAGCTTCGACTTCGACGTCGACCCGCTCGTCCGGAGTCGCTATGATCGGCCGAATCGCAAGCGTGTGGGCGCAGATCGGTGTTACCAGAAGGATGTCCAGGTCGGGCACCACTAATGGTCCTCCAGCCGAGAGGTTGTACCCGGTTGACCCGGTCGGTGTCGACAAGATCAGACCGTCCGCCAAGTACGAGCCCAGCACGTCATCGTCGATCGCGAGTTTCAACTTGATCGTTCGCAGTCCTCCGCCCTTGTGGATCACCGCATCGTTGAGGGCATGGTGACGGCAAGTGACCTCCCCGTCGCGGACGACCTCGGCCGCAAGTGTCATCCGCTCCTCGACTGGGGCGCGGCCTTCCAGCGCCGCCTCAAGGCGATCCCACATCTCGTCATCCGGCGCGGCGGCCGTCAGGAAGCCAAGCCCGCCGAGATTGATGCCAAAAAGTGGGATAGAGCGACCGGCCACCCGACGCGCGGCGCTCAACAGAGTACCATCACCGCCGAGGCTGATTACGAGCTGTGCTTGTGGATCGGTCCAGTCGAGTGGCTCGGTCTCGAAATCAACTCCTGCGAGCAGGGTCGGGTCCAGGATCGGTTCCCAACCGCGCGCCTTGAGGCCGTCGATAAGAGTCGCGAGTGCCTCCGGCACCCCCGTTCTATCGGGATTCGCGACGATCGCCGCGCGAGACGCCACTAGCCCAACGTCTATGAGCCGGCTGGCGCGCGCTCCATGGCCAACACCGTGTCACGGATCGACTCCGGCGTTAGCCCGCACTGCTCCAGCTGTAGCTTGCGCGAGGCGTGTTCGATTACTCGGTCGGGCAACCCAAGCGAGCGGATCTCGGGGAAGAGCCCGTAGGCGGCGAGGTGGGCACCGACGTTGCTTCCAAAGCCGCTCCAAAGGGCACTCTCCTCGACCGTTACAAAGCGCGAGAAACGTTGTCCCAACTGAGCCAGGAGGTCCTTGTCCATCGGTTTCAAGTAGCGGCAGTTGATGACCTCGGCCTCGACACCTTCTGTGGCCAGCTCCTCGGCCGCAGCGATTGCAGCCTTGACCATCGTACCCACCGCGAGGATGCACACGTCGTCACCCGCGCGAATGGTTTCCCACTTACCGATCGGGAGGAAGGTGAACTCGGAGCGCGTGAGATCGACGCCCGTGGCGATCGAATCACGTGGATACCGAAACGCGAACGGATGCTCGCGTTGCTTCACCGCCGTGTAGAGGAGGTCCTGCAATTCGTGCTCATCCATAGGCGCGGCCACGATCATGTTCGGGAGCACCGATAGGTACGCCACATCGTAGGCCCCCATATGGGTTGGACCATCTTCTCCAACCAGCCCTCCACGATCGAGCACAAAGACGACCGGCAGATCTTGGATGCAAACGTCGTGAACGATCTGATCGTACCCGCGCTGTAGAAACGTCGAATAGATCGCGCACACTGGTATGAAACCCTCCCGCGCGAGACCGGCTGCAAAGGTCACCGCGTGTTGCTCGGCGATCCCGACGTCGAACCCGCGCTCGGGAAACTCCTCCAAGAAACCCTGGACACCGGCGCCGTCCGGCATCGCCGCCGTGATCGCGACGACCTTCTCGTTACGCCGGCCGACTTCGACCAACGCGTTCGATAACACCTTCGTCCACTTGGGTGGCGATGCGGGCCCCTCGACCTTGCCCGACTCCAGGTTGATTGCGCCCACGCCGTGGTACTTCCATTGGTTGGCTTCGGCGAACGAGTACCCCTTGCCCTTCACGGTCAAGATGTGCAACAAGCGCGGACCAGGTAGGTCCTTTATCCGCTCCAAGGTGTCGATCAACTCGTCCAAATCGTGGCCATCGATCGGCCCGAAATACCGGAAACCCAATTCCTCGAACAGGATGCCAGGAGTAACCAACCCCTTGATGCTCTCTTCCATGCGATGCGCAAACCCGCGGACTTCGTCGGCCACCTTGGGGATTTTCCCGGTGAGATCCC
Organism: Gemmatimonadota bacterium; assembly: GCA_039589035.1. GTDB lineage: Bacteria > Gemmatimonadota > Gemmatimonadetes > JACCXV01 > JAHWKZ01 > CAMYLR01. Next base: position 2,262 of record JBDHIC010000101.1, read on the forward strand.
AAATCTCACCTCGGATGCGATTGTAGAGCGGGTTGGTGAGGATCCCGGTCAGGTAGTTGTGCATCGCACCCAGGTTGGGCGCGATCGACATCTTGTTGTCGTTGAGGATGACCAACATGTCGCTTTCCGACGCACCGGCGTTGTTGAGTCCTTCGTATGCGAGACCCGCGGTCATGGCGCCGTCCCCGGTAACGGTCACGACCTTGAAGTCGTCACCAGACAGATCGCGAGCCGTCGCCATCCCGAGCGCCGCCGAAATCGATGTCGAAGCGTGGCCGGCTCCGAAGATGTCGTGTGGGCTCTCCGAGATGCGGCAGAACCCAGACGGTCCATCCACTTGCCGCAGGTCGTCCATGTCGGCGTTCCGACCGGTGAGGATCTTGTGCGGATAGCACTGGTGCCCGACGTCCCAGATGATCTTGTCCGTCGGGCTGTCGTACACGTAGTGCAGTGCCACCGCCAGCTCGACGACGCCGAGTGGCGCCCCCAGATGGCCACCACGGTTGGCGACTACCTCGAGGACGCGCTGGCGGACTTCGTCCCTCAGCTGGTGAAGCGCCTCTCTCGACAGACCCTTGAGGTCGTCGGGGCCGGAAATACGGGGAAGGATTTGAGACATAGCTGTAGTTTAAAAAATTAACGCTCGGTGCCCATTACGGTCAAAAAAGTCTCGTTTCCGACACTCCCTAGTGCAGGCGATCGAGCACAAAGTCGACCATCCCGATCAGAACCGAAGTGTCCCCGGGGAGCAGAGCAAGCTCATCAAGAGCAGAATCACCCGCCAATCGAGCCTGTTCCTGGGTTCTATCGACACCGTGGACAGCCGGATACGTGGCTTTGGCGCGCGCCTGGTCGACTCCAACCGCTTTGCCCGTATCAGCGGGGTCACCGGTGACGTCTAGCAGATCGTCCACGATCTGGAAGGCGAGTCCGAGTTGCGCGCCATAGGAGCCAAGGGTCCTGACCGCCTGTGGCGTGGCGTCAGCGGTCAGTCCCCCAAGCGCACAGGCAGCCGAGATGAGAGCCGCTGTCTTGGCCCGGTGGATCGCCTCCAGCCCGGCTGCATCCGGCGTGCGGCCCTCAGCTTCCAGGTCGAGAACCTGACCCCCGACCATCCCCTCACCGCCGACCGCCACCGCCAGACGTCGAACGATCGACGGTAGGCCCGCCGCCAAGCCTGGTGCCGTTCGCGCGGCTTCGCTCAGAGCCAAGAACGCCACCTGTTGAAGCGCTGCTCCAGTCACCGTGGCGACTGTTGTCCCGTATACCCGGTGTGTGGTCGGCAGCCCGCGACGGAACGCATCGTCGTCCATGCACGGCAGGTCATCGTGAATCAGCGAGTAGGTGTGAATCAGCTCGACCGCGGCGGCAACCCGATAGAGTTGGGTTCGCTCAGCGTTACCGCCGATCCGGTGTCCGCTGTCGATGGCCGCGTCGTGTGAAGCCACGGTGAGCAACGGCCGGATTCGTTTACCGCCGGCACCGACGGCGTAGGCGGCCGCAGCCCCTAGTGGCGGCCCGAGCGGCTCGATCAGTCCTCGGATCGCCGCTTCGAGTCGCGGCCGTTCAACCGCAACAAACTCTTCGACGCGATTCAAGCCGGTCGCGTCTGCAACGCCACTAGAGGTTGAAGTCTTCCAGCGAGAACAACCCGCCGGACCTCTCGACGATCTCCCGGATTCGCCCCTCGCTGACTTCCAAACGACGACGGATCTGAACCGCCAACTCGACCCCCTCTTCGAACAGAGCGATCGACTGATCCAGCGATACCGCCTCGCTCTCCAGCTTCTCGACGATGGCGTCGAGGCGCTTGAGCTGCTCCTCGATCGGCTGACCGTTTTCCCCGTCGCCAGCCGCGGTCTCGTCCTCGATCGGGATCTGGGTCATTCAGCGACCTCCATCTCGGACTCGGGGAGACTCCTGTCAACCGTTGCCAACAGCGCTCCGCGCGCAAGCCTGACACCGATCTCATCACCGACGCTTACGGCAGCAGCGTCTCGCACGACGGCTCCGTCCGCAGCGACGACCGCGTAACCACGATTTAGGATCGCCAACGGGCTCACCGCTTTGAGGCGCTCGTCCAAATGATCCAGACGGGTCGCGGCCTCGCGCAACCGTAACCTCACCGGCGAGGGGATCCGATCGCAACCAAGGTCGAGGCTCTCAGCAACTCGCTGCCTGCGCTCGGCTACCGGCTGCACAATGGTGCCCAGGCTGTCACCCCAATGTTGTCGCGTTTCAAACAATCGGTCACGAACCCTTCGGAATCCGTAACGCCGAATGGGCGCCAGCGCTTCATCGATCCGGCGGCGACGCTGGCGTTCCATGCCCCCGGCCAATCGTTTGAGCCACCGCTCTAGAGCGATCTCGATCTCGCGTGTCTCGGGCACGACCCGCTCCGCCGCCACTGACGGAGTCGGGGCTCGCAGATCGGCCGCAAAGTCTGACAGCGTCGTGTCGCTCTCGTGACCCACCGCGCTCACAACCGGAATCGTGCTCGCGGCGATCGCTCGCACAACGACTTCTTCGTTGAACGCCCATAAATCCTCCAACGACCCACCACCACGACCGACGATGATGACCTCGGCTACCGCCTGGGCTGAGAACCACTCGATCGCGCGGGCGATCTCCGGCGCCGCCTCGCGACCCTGAACCGGAACTGGCTTCAACACGATACGAGTCGCCGGCGCGCGACGATGGATCACGCTGATGATGTCACGAACCGCCGCGCCCTCAGCGGATGTTATGACGCCAACGCGTTGGGGCCAGAACGGGAGACTGCGCTTGCGCTCCGAATCGAACAGACCCTCAGCCGCCAGCTTCTTCCTCAACGCCTCGAACTGAAGATGGAGCGCGCCCCGCCCACGCGGGAGCACTTGCGTGATCTGAAGCTGAAACTGCCCGCGACTGGGATAGATCGTGGGCCGCGCTATGACCACGACGTGTGTTCCATCGACCAGCGGAAACTCGAGCTGCTGGTTGTCGCTCCGAAACATGACGCAGCGCACTTCGCTGGTCGCGTCTTTGAGCGTCCAGTACATGTGACCCGACTTTACGGCATGGTGAAATGACGATATCTCGCCCTCAACCGCGACCGATCCGAGCTCGGCGACCAACGCATTGGTGGCTCTCAGAAGAAGCTGACTGACGGTCAGGACGGGTCCCGATTCGAGGCGCGTGACGTTCACGACGATGCTGCGGCCCGCTCGGCAGCCGTCAACGTGTTCGAGAGGAGCATCGCGATCGTCATTGGGCCCACGCCTCCTGGCACCGGTGTCAGCCAACCAGCGACGTCAGCAACCGAGGCGTAATCGACATCTCCGACTAGCCGATGACCCTCTCCGTTGTCGCGCGGCACGCGGTTCGTTCCGACGTCGATCACGGTCGCGCCGGGCTTTACCATTTCCCCACGCACCGTATCCGGGCGGCCCACGGCGACGATCAGGATGTCCGCACGTCGCGTATGAGCCACCAAGTCTTTGGTTCGGCTATGACACACGGTTATGGTGGCGTGAGCGTGCATCAGTAGGAGTGCTGTTGGCTTACCAACGATGTCGCTGCGGCCCACGATGACCGCTTCACAGCCAGACGGATCCAATCCGGTTTCCGCGATCAGTTTCATGATACCCGCCGGCGTGGCGGAAACAAATCCGGTTTCCAAGTCTCCCGCGACGAGCCGACCGACATTCGTCGGATGGAACCCATCTACGTCCTTTGAGGGTGAGATCGCCAGCGTGATCACGTCCGGATCGATCTGCGATGGGAGAGGCAGCTGCACGAGGATCCCGTGTATCCCCGGGTCACCGTTGAGCTGAGCCACCTGCTCCAACAGCTCGTCCTGTGTCGACGTATCAGGCATGCGAACGATGCGCGAAGCAAAGCCGACCTCGTCGCACGCCTTGCCCTTCATCCGGACGTAGGTGGCAGACGCAGGGTCATCCCCGACCAGCACCGCGCACAGACCCGGTCGGATTCCGGTATCGCTCACCAAACGCTCAGTAGCGGCCGCGATCTCGCCGCGTACCCGAGCTGCTAACACTTTCCCGTCGATTGGTTTAGCTGTCATCGATCCAACCCGTGATCTTTCTCGCCTGCGGCGCGTGTAAGCGGCAGTTCGGCTTGAGCCAGTCGTGGCTCGAAGCACTGCCGACAGCGAGCCTCGTACTCATTGGACCCTCCGACAACGATCGTCTCCTCAGAGGGAACCAGGCGCTGCGTGTAGTTGGCCGGGTTCCCACACTGCACACAAATCGCCAGGGTCTTTGTGATCTCCTCGGCTTTGGCCAACAGTTGGGGTATCGGATCGAACGCGCGGCCCATGAAATCCTGGTCGAGGCCGGCCACGATCACGCGCTTCCCCATGTTCGCCAACCTATCCACCACCTCAACCAGCTGTTCGTCAAAAAACTGCGCTTCATCGATCCCAACCACCTGTGTACGCGGGTCCACTCGGGCCAGGATTTCGCTGGCTGGCGCGACTCGTATCGCGTCAATCCGCATCTCGGAGTGACTTACGATTTCGTCCTCGGAGTAACGATCGTCAATCAACGGCTTGAAGACTTGGACCCGCTGGCGTGCGATCTGTGCGCGTCGGATACGCCGGATCAACTCCTCGGACTT
>JBDHIC010000102.1:0-6765 GCA_039589035.1 Gemmatimonadota bacterium
CGAATCGGGTTGACGATCCAGAGCCTCGCGATCTACCTTGGATTTCGGTTTTTTGGGGCTGTAGCTCAGCTGGGAGAGCGCCTGAATGGCATTCAGGAGGTCGTCGGTTCGATCCCGATCAGCTCCACCAACATCCCGACTCTACCCATTGACACAACGCTGACCATCGACGCTTGCGAGCCATGGCTGTGACCCCGCAAGCCCAAACCGGGTCGGCCGAGCGCCGCGCGTTGGCGGCAGTCACGGCCCGGTCCTCTGCTCGCGCCAGCGCGCGCAAGTGGAAGTGGGCCGCGGTCGGTGTCGGGCTCATCGCACTCGCGGCGATCGCGTTTGGGGTCCGCGAGAATCGGCGCAACACGGGCCTGGCAGCAGCTGGCGCCGCGGCCGACGGCCGCGCCGACTCGCTCGCTGCCCAACTGGTCGTCCGAGATTCGTTGCTGACTGTGGCCGCGAAAAGGGATGAGCTGCTGTCGGTCCTGGCCGCACCCGACCGTCACGAGTTACCGCTGTTTGGCCCAGACCCAGCCCGCGGGCGATTGATCGCCAGTCAGGGCCGGGCGGTCATCACCGGAGCCGGATTGGCGTCGTTGAGCGCCGATTCGACGTACGCGTTTTGGCTCGAAAACGACTCCGGATTTCGGCTGCTGGCCGATCTCGGGGACGCGCGCGATGGTCGGGTTCTCGCCGGCTTGCCCGACGACGCCTTCCTGGTCGGCTGGGCCGCGCTGACGATTACCGTCGAACGAAAACCACCGGACTCGCTCCCACAGGGAGAGGTCCTGCTCGAGTACCGCGGTTGGATGCGTTAAATGACGTTTCCGAAAGCCGGCACACCGCTAGCACCGCTCTCGACGTCGCTTTAGCTTTTCGTTTTCGGCCGGGGTGGCGGAACTGGTAGACGCGCCGGACTCAAAATCCGGTGGCCGCGAGGCCGTGTGGGTTCGATTCCCTCCCCCGGCACCAACCCCCAAAGCACCAGATCAACGCATGACTAGTTCGCCCGTGGATCGTCCGGGCGACGATCGGTGAACCGTTCGATCACCGCGTGCGAGCGGATCTGCTCCACCATCTGGAGTGTCACGATCTCGGCTCGCGTCCCGACGTCGTCAAGTGCCAACAGCTCCTGCTTGGCGTCGACATTCACCTGCAACAGGCTGGCGCATCGATTCACCAAGGTCGCGTAAGGCAGCGCTTCGCTCAAGAAGTCAATCGGCACCCGACCGCGCAAAACCTGTTCGCCGTACTGACGGGCCGTCATGACCAGACCCGCCTTTTCCTCCGCCACTCGTGGATCCTGCAGGTCGGGCAGTGCCTCACCCAAGATGTCCAGGCGGGCGGTGAAGTACTCGCCGGGCGCAGTCTCAAACTCGTCGAGCGCCACCCGCGCCAAGCCGTCGAGAACAATGTTGTACCGTGCGTCATCCGTTTCGTCGGCAACCACCATTCGGCCAACCGATCCAACGGGGTAGACCGCGAGATCTTGACCGGCGGGTCGCTCCTCGCGTGCCAAGACCATGACGATCAAACCATCCCCGGCGAGGGCAGTCGAGACCATCTTCACGTAACGGGGCTCGAACACGTGGAGCGGTAGGAACGTGTGCGGAAAGAAGACCACGTTCGGGAGCGGGAACACAGGCGCTTTCAGGTTCGCTTTCCAGCCTTCCTCGGGTCGGCTATGTTGGCCGCCCGCAACCTATGGGTGTCTTGCTTGCATTCGTCGCTGGCGTGGGCAACCTGGTTGGTGGCCTCCTGGTCAGTGTAGGTCACCGCTGGAGCCGCGTCATGCTGCAGCTCTTCGTCGCTGTCGGCGCCGGGTTCCTGCTATCGGTCGCTTTCCTCAGGATGTTGCCGGAGGCGTTGGCGCTCGAGCCGGTGCGGGCGTTGCCGCTCGTCGTCACCGGTTACTTCCTGACACACGTCTTTGAGCACGCGGCCGTCCCTCACTTCCACTTCGGTGAGGAGACGCACCACGACGTGGTGCACGGTCGATCGAGCTTCGCTGCGGTATTCGGCCTTGGGCTTCACTCGTTGTTCGACGGCGTCTCGATCGCCGCCGGCTACGCGGTATCACCGGTTCTCGGATGGCTCGTGTTCGTGGCGATCGCGCTTCACAAGCTGCCGGAGGGCTTCACCATCGCGTCGATCGTCTTGGCCAGTGGGCAGTCGCGTCGACGCGCGATGGGCGCCGCTACGCTGGTCGGCGCGATGTGCGTGCTCGGTGCTTTGATGTTGGCCGAGCGGCCCGATTTGGCCGGGGTCGGCTTGTCGCTCGCCACAGGTGTGACCCTGTACGTGGCGGCCACGGATCTCCTGCCGGAAGTCAACAAGGAGGTTGGCCACAACCTCGCGCTTACGGTTCTGGCGGGGGTGCTGCTCTATTTGTTGGCGAGTTGGACTCTCCAGCAGTGGGTTCCCGGTTAACCGCCTCCGTCTGATCACCACCGGCCGCCCGGGTCAGGTGGACCAGCCGATCGACGGTTGTCAGCGCCAGCGTCAATCGATCGACGAAATTCAGCTCCTCGGGCCCCAGCTCGGCACTCGGTAGCGAGTCCGCCTCTCCGACGGCCACCCCGGCTGGAACCTTGACCGCGGTATTGCCGGTGACCAACGTCCGCTCCTCGGCCGGCGTGTTGAGCTGTTCACCGGCCACTCTTGCGGGCGTTTCCGGGGCCTCGCCCAATAGCGAGTCGGCCTCGCCCAAGATCGCGACCAGCTCCTCCAGGGTCACCCGGACGCTGTCGGCCGCTTCGCCGGTGAAGAAGGGCGGCAGGGGCTCTGTGGCCAGCGAGTCGGCGCGGGCCCGGAACTCCTCGAACATTTCGGTCGACAGGGTGTCTGCCTCCTCGGCCACCGTTTCCTCAAGCGCGGCTGACCAAGCGACCAGACGCGAGAGGGCGGGCCAGTCGCGCAGCAGGATCTTCTGGTCCCGATAGGTCTCGACCTCCAGGTAATGGCGTTGAAAACCGGGCGCGTCTTCGGATTCCTGGCCGCGCGCCTGGGGGGCGAGGCTCAGGCTGATCAGCATCCCCAACAGGAGGGGTAAACCTTTATCGTTCATCGGTGTATCTATCCTACGTCCGGTCCGTGGTGGAGTCAAAACGGTCAGAAACGCCCATTTAATACCCTGTTGACACGATCGAGGTTCGTCGGATATAATACTGCGATTTCTATATTTACGCGGTTTTCCCCGTGCACCCCGGTAAGTGTCGGAAAGCAGGCACCCAAAACATGGCAAATAAGCGCAGAAAGACCACCAACATGTCTCTCGGAGCGAGCGCTGACAAGGTCGACGAAGGGGCCTTGGCGCTCTACCTGGAGGACATCAAGAACCACCCGCTCCTGACCCGGGCGGAGGAGGCGGAGCTCGCGCGGCGTATCCGCGACGGCGACCAGTTGGCGCTCGAGAAGCTCGTCCGATCCAACCTCCGTTTCGTGGTTTCGGTAGCCAAGAAGTACCAGAACCTAGGCATGAGCCTGCCCGACCTGATCTGCGAGGGCAATGTGGGTCTGGTGCGGGCGGCGCAGAAATTCGACGAAACCAAGGGCGTCAAGTTCATCTCGTACGCCGTGTGGTGGATCCGGCAGGCGATCTTGAAGGCGCTGGCCGAGAACTCCAAGACGTTCCGGCTGCCGATCAATCGGGCCACGACGCTCAACAAGATCTCCAAGAAGGAAGCCGAGCTGACGCAGAAGCTCGGTCGTGAGCCAAAGCCCGAAGAAGTGGCCGAAGCGATGGACATGGACGTCGACGAGGTGCGGAAGCTGATGAATGTCTCGCGTCGTTCGCTATCGCTCGACGCACCGCTGTTCGAGGGCGAGGAGAAGACGCTCTTCAGCTATCTCTCGGATGACGAGACGATGGATCCTGAAGAGCAGACCTTCGAGAGCGCCCGCGAGAAGGAGATCCGGGAGACGCTGGGCTCGCTGCAACCGCGGGAGGCGAAGATCGTCAAGCTCTACTACGGGCTGGACGGCAATGAGCCGCTCACACTGCGTGAGATCGGTTCGATCTTCAACCTCTCCCGTGAGCGGATCCGGCAGATCAAGGAACGCGCGATCGAGCGGCTGCGCCACACGTCGCGATCGCGACGTCTAGAGCCCTACCACTAGAACGGGACTGCCGCTAGTGGGGTCAAAAGCCCCCGATCCTCGAAACGAGGGTCGGGGGTTTTGCCATGGTCGAAGTGTCAGCCCGTCGACCACCGGCGGTAAAAAGTCATCCCTCCCAACACCACAAAACCGAGCTGTCGCGCTGGCTGTTGCACGCCGCGGTCCGACGAAACGACCCAGGTCCGGGCAGCGCGATCCGCATAATCACCTCGGCACAGTTCGAGCAGCTTGCTGTCGGCGCTTTGCGACCGACCCGAGTAGATCACATTGAGCGGCTGGATGGACGGAGCTTCGGCGCGAGCGATCGAGCCATCCCACACGACGACGCAGTCGGTCACGCCGTGGCGCATCGCCGCGTCTGCGAGCCAGCGCTCGAAAGCTGCGCGCTTTGGAGTGGGGTCACCGCCCCGGGGCGCGAATTCTCGGATGGCGTGAAGGACGTTGTAGCCGTCCACCAGGACGGCCGCCGGCCGTGAGTGGGCTACGGCTGGGTTATCGCTGCGGGCTCGCGCGAGGCGGTAGTCAGCGTCTCGCTGTCATCGAGCGATGCCTGACGTTCGCGGTCGGCTAACCGGAACAGGTCGGCAAGCGTATCCGCCTCGGTCAACAAGTCGACCGCCTTTGCGAGCGCTAGATCGGCGCGCAGCACCGCCTGGCGGGCGGCGCCCTCACCGTGGTATTGGCTGATCAGCGTGAACTGCAGCGAGTCTCGGATGTACTCGAGCTCAGCCAAAAACGCCTCATCCGAGAAGTCGATTCCCCGCTCTTGGCGGAGATACGCCTTGAACTCGTCCAGCAACGATTGATCCGGCCTGAAGTTCCGGGGAATCGAAGCGTGTGCCGACCGATACGTCACCGAGAACAGGAAGAACGCGTTCTGGATCGCAATGTCTTCGATCAGCTGCTGCGACACTTCTGGCAGGCCGTCACCCCGCACGACAACGTCCGGCGTGACGCCACCACCGCCGTGGACGGTCCGTCCCATGTCGGTTTGGAATACCAAGCTGTCCGGGAACGCGTCGCCGTCACGTTCGAACACCGACGGGATCTCCTCCCCCGTTCGTGTCGTCGGCAAACCGGGCTCGCCCGCACGCTGGATGCTGCGCCCGCTTGGCGTGTAATACCGGGCGGTCGTCAGCTTGAGGAAGTAACCATCATCGAGAGAGAACAGGCTCTGGACCAACCCTTTCCCCCACGAGGACTCACCGACCAGCAATGCGCGATCGTGATCCTGCAGGGCGCCAGCCAGGATTTCGCTGGCCGAGGCCGAAGAGCCGTTGATCAAGACGATCATCGGGTGGACCGAAAAATCGTCGTTGTCGCGAGCGTGATAGGCGCGGTCTGATTCCTCAGCGCGGCCTCGCGTGGCCACGATCTCGACGCCTTTCGGCAGGAACAGATCCGAAACCTCGATCGCCTGGTCAAGCAGGCCGCCGGGGTTGCCTCTCACATCTAGGACGAGCGCGCGCATCCCGCTGCGCTCGAGCTTGCGGATGGCGTTACGAAGCTCGTCGCGGCCCCGCTCGGCGAACTGCGTGAAGCGAACGTAGCCGATACCATCCCGTATCAAGAAAGAGTACGGAACCGCGGACAGCTTTATCGGACGTCGCGTTATATCGGTCTCAAACGGCTCGGTGAGCCCGGCTCGCCCGATCATCAGCGTCACCGTTGAGCCGCGCGGCCCGCGAAGCTGCTGGACCGCCTTCTCCTCGCTCCATCCCTTGGTCGAGGCACCATCGACGGCGAGGATCTTGTCACCCGCCTGGAGACCGGCTCGATAGGCCGGTGTGCCTTCGATCGGCGCAATCACGGTCAATATCTGTTCGACGATGTCGATCCGAATCCCGAGGCCCTCGTAGTTGCCTTGGGTGTGGATCCTCAGATCGTTGTATTCGGTCGGGCTCAACAGCTGCGAGTAGGGATCCAGCGATCCGAGCATGCCCTCCAGTGCCCGCATGTACAAGCTGTCAGATTCGATTTCGTCGACGTACTTCTCCGAGACTTGGTGGATCGCTTCGTTGAGGAGCTTGATCGCGGCGTAAGGATCTTCGCTGTCCGACGCCGAGAGATCGTCGTAGATGATTCCACCGGTTAGAACCGCGAGGAAGAACAGCAATATGAAGAAGGTGCCGAATCGCTTTCTAATCATTCAGGTACCATCCTTTTCGAGCCCCTTGTCTCGAGTAGCTCTCCGACCCGACTGCGGATCGCGCTTTGCAGCTCGTCGATCGGTTGCCTGCCGTCTAGTACGAAGAATCTAAACGGTTCATTCGCCGCTAGCCTCTCATACCCCGCTCGGACCCGTTCGTGGAACTCATCCCCGGCGCGCTCCAGTCGATCCGGCGGCTTGTCGCCCCGTCTCTCGACGGCATCGCTGACCGGAACGTCGATCAGAATCGTCAGATCGGGGACCAGCTCTCCGGTCGCCCACCGATTCCACTCGGCGATCCGCTCCGGCTCGAGGCCCCGACCGTAGCCCTGGTAGGCCACCGACGAATCACCGAACCGATCGAGCAGCACGATCTTGCCCGCGGTCAGGGCGGGCGCGACCACGGTCGCTGCCAACTGCGCGCGAGCGGCGATAAAGAGCGCCAGCTCAGCGTGGGGCGCGAGCTCGTCGTCGACATCCAACAATGCGCGTCGCGCCGCCAACCC
>JBDHIC010000103.1:0-7487 GCA_039589035.1 Gemmatimonadota bacterium
ATCGTGCATCGGAGCCGCCAGTCCCTGGAGCAACGGTCCGAGCGCTATCATGCCCGCCAATCGCTGTGCCAGTTTATAACCGATGTTGCCGCTATTCAAGTCGGGAAAGACGAGGACGTTGGCGCGTCCCTCCACCGGGCTGTCGGGGGCCTTCGAGCGAGCCACCTCGGAAACGATGGCCGCATCGACCTGAAGCTCCCCATCGACGATCAGTCCCGGTTGGCGAGCACGCGCGATTCCGACCGCCTCGACCACCGCATCTACCTTGGGATGACTGGCGCTTCCCTTGGTCGAGAAAGACAGCAGCGCGACCCGCGGCTCCTCCCGGACCAGAGCGCGGTGAGTCGCCGCCGACGCGATCGCGATGTCGGCCAGCTGGTCGGACGTTGGTTCAGGAACGACACCGCAGTCGCCAAAGGTGAACGCCCCCTGATCGCCGATCAGGAGGAAGACCGACGAGATCGTGCGGATGCCACGTGCGGGTCCGATGACGCGAATCGCGGCGCGCACCGTCTCGGCGGTCGTCGATAGGTTCCCGGCCACGCAAGCGTCGGCCTCGCCACGATGAACGAGATAAGCGCCAAACGTGAGCGGGTCCTCGAGTGCCGTCCGTGCTTCATTGGCGCTCAGCTCGCGGTCACGGCTCGCCTGCAGCGCCCGGAACCCGTCGGCGTAGGTATCGAGTCGCGGCGACTGCGCCGGAGCGATGATGTCTACGCCATCGAGGCTCGCGCCGGCCTTCTCGGCAGCCTCACGTACGGCATAGCCGCCACCCAGCAGCGTGACCTCGGCGATGTTGAGCTCGCGAATCGTCTGGGCCGCCTGCACCGCACGCGGGTCCGCACCGTCGGCGAGCACGACACGATGATCGTCGGCCGCCGCCCGGCCTCTCAAGTCGGCGATTACATCCGCTTCTGGTACGAGACCGCGCACCCGTTCGACGACGCGCTCTACGTCGTCCAGGTCGCAAGTCGCAACATGCCGACCGGTGACCAGAGGGTTTGGTGACGACTTCGCTTTGTCGACCAGCTCGATTCCACGGCGATCGGCCTCTTCTCTCGCTAACGGCGTGACGATCGCATTTACAGGGACGACCAGCTGAAACCCTCCGTCGCGGTGTACCGCTCGCACGTCATCGGCGGAGACGACAGGGCGGCTTCCACTTCCCCGCACAGTCACGACGCCTGTTTGACGACCGCCTCTTGGCGTCGTGCGGCCAGTCGTTCAGCGATCTCGGCGGCGACGCTGTAGTAAGCTGCCGCGCCGGTCGAGTTGGCGTCGACTTCGAACAGCAAGCGCCCCTCGCGGGCGGCCTCGGCGAGCGCGATGTTGATCGGGATGGGCTCCCGAAACAGGAGCTCTCCCCACTTGTCCTCCATCGTCGTCAGGCACTCGCGACCGACGCGCGTGCGGCGATCGTAAAGCGTGGCCATGTAACCCAAGAGATCGAGCCGCGGATTGAGCCGTCTTCGAACCTTGTCGATGAGATCGAGGGTACGAGGTACGGCATTGAGCGCAAAGGGGTGCGTTTGGACCGGGATCAGAACCGTGTCGGCTAACCGCAACGCGTTGACGGTGTAGAGCGACAGCGCCGGTGGGACATCGATGATCGCGATCCGGTATGGCAGCTCCGGCCCGGCGTCCCAGGCGTCCACGAGGAGCTCTTCGCGGCCAGAAACGTTGGCCAGCTCGGATTCCATTTGACCCAGGCTCTCGTGGGCCGGAACGCAGAACAGGCGCTCATACCGGGTTGGCACAGTGGCCCGTGCCAGCCCGCCGACCGGGTCGATCAGGACATCGGTGACGGTGATCTCTAGGGTGTCGGGGTCGATCCCAAGGTGACGGGTCGCCGACGCCTGAGGATCGAGGTCGATGAGCACGGTCTCGATGCCGGTTTCGGCGAACGCGCCGGCCACGTGGACCGCCGACGTGGTCTTCCCTACCCCGCCCTTCGCGTTGGCAAACACGAGCGAGTACGGTCGTTGCATCACTCGCTGGCCGGGTAGTAGCGGCTCTCGACCTTTTCTATTGCACCCCGATCGAGCAGTTGCTTGACTGGGCCGATCAGCCGACGCCACTCCGTTCCAAGCGCCGTCCCGAGATCGGGCAGCGTTATCCCCTGCTCACCGGCGCGCCGTATCGCCGTGAGGCATCGCGCTTCCAGATCGGTGACCGACACCGGTTGGGTGACGGGCTTTGTCGTAACCTCGGTTGACGGAGCCACGGTCGGTTTGGTAGGTGCGGCCGGCTCAGCACCTGGCTTCGAACGTTGTCCGATCGGGTAAGTACCGATCGCCGGGCTCTCGGGCAATACGTCGACCAGTTGGTCGGTGGCTTGATGCGGTCGCGGAATGACGTGCACGCTGACCAACTCGCCGACCTTGGCGGCAGCCACCGCGCCGGCATCGGTGGCAGCCTTGACAGCTGCTACGTCACCTCGAACGAGGATCGTCACCAAACCGGCTTGTGAATACTCGCGCTTCACGAATTCGACCGGAGCCGCTTTTGACATCGCGTCGGCGGCCTCGGTGGCGCCGATAAAACCGCGGGTCTCGATCAGGCCGAGAGCGTTGCGGGTCATCGTCAGTACCGCACCGGGTCGGCGTAGACCGACTTGACTGCCGCCTCGAAAGCCTCACACGCCGCGCGACAGTCGGCCTCGGTTCCGATCACCAGTGCGCCGCCCATGTTGGTCGGCGTCGGCGGCTCGATCCACTCCCCCACCTGCACGTCGGCCGCCTTGAGTGCCTGATCGAGGCCGAAGAGGGCCTCCAGCGGCGTCGCCTTGAGGTACCCGATGGCGTCGCCGCGCTCGATGCCGGCCCGCTCCGACAGATAGCTCCCGGTCTGGGCGACCAGGTGGGCCAAGTACGGGCAACGGCCATTGCCGTCGGCCGATCGGTAGCTGACACGTGACTCGAGGTGAGTGAGCGTAGCGTCCATTCCGGCTTCGACTTCCCCGATTCGGTCACCGGCCAAGACGACCAGAGTCTGGGCAGCCGGTTCGAGGTTCGAGTGCGATGTGTCGCGGTAGAACGTGCGCGCGAATACGACGTCAACCTCGGCTTTCTTGGTCGCCTCGTCGACCGCCACGTATGTGGGGTCGTCTTGGTCGACGGTGAGGAACCCGATTGCGGCGTGTGACGGCCGCAACCCCAACGTGTCGACCAACGACGGTGCGACGTTTGGGATTGTCCGGACCGCTAGAACACGCGGCGCGAGAGTCGTAGTCACCATGCAGATGGATCCGGGTTCGGGGATTGCCGGGTAAAGCCCTGAGGAGTCTAGGAGCGCGGTCTGGGCGGGTCAAGCGGGCTGCGGGCTTAGAAGCGCATCTCTGCGCGGGTCCATTGAACGACCCCGCTTCCGCCGCGTTGGGCGGGCACGTACAGCATCTGCTTGGCGGCTGCCAGCGCGGCCGTGTCGAGCACCGCGAAACGGCTCCCCTTCTCGATCCTGACCTCGCCCACCGAACCGTCGGCGAGCACTTCGACCAGCAGATGGACCGCCGAGCCGCGAACCCGCTTCTTGTCGAGTTCGTCGGGGATCCGTGGAACGACGAGGTGCAGAGGTCGCGGTGGGCTGACGATTCCGCCACCTCGACCGGCGTCCGGGTCCGTCGTGCCTTCGCCGTCCGGCTCGCCGTCATCGCGACCTTCGCCTTCGCTGGGAGCGGCGTCCGGCTCGGGTACCGTTTCCTCGATCGGACCCTCGGCGATCTCTACCTCGACGACCTCTTCCACTGGCTCGGGCTCGGGTTGTGTTTCGGCGACTTCCTCGGATGGTGGTTCGAGCGCCACCACCTCCAACTCGCTGCCGGGCCCACCCGGGATCACGAACACGTTTGGTGACGGAATGAGTGCCTCGTGGATTCGGTCGGCGATCACCCGTGGCAGGGCCAACAGGATTATCGCATGCAATCCGATTGCGACCAGCAGGCTCCAGCGCCGGATCCGGTCGTATGAATCGCGCCACACCGTGTTCTTGGTCGAGAGGACTCGCATACTGAGAAAACTCCTGGCGGGCGCGCCGGGTTAGACGACCAGGCTCACCAGCTTGTTCGGTACTACGATCACCTTGCGAACCTGTCGACCATCGAGAAGCTCCGGGATTCGGCCGTGAACCAGCGCTCGGGCCTCGACCTCCTCGTCGGACAGGTCGCGTGGCACGCGCATCTCGTCGCGCACTTTTCCGTTGACCTGAATCACGACCGTCACCTCTTCGGTGCGCAAGATCTCGGGATCGTAGTCGGGCCATCCGGCGTCGATTACCGGTGGGTCATGACCGGTCATGACCCATAGCTCCTCGCCGAGGTGGGGCGCGATGGGTCCCAGGAGTCGAATCACCGTCTCGATCGCCGTGCGCATTAGCGACGGATCCTCTGGTTTGCGGGCTTCTTCGACCGGCGCGTACTGGTAACACTCGTTGACGAGCTCCATGATCCGTGCGATGGCGGTGTTGAACTGCCAGCTGGCGAGATCTTCGGTTGCTCCCTTCACCGATCGGTGCAGAACGAGGCGTAGCGATCGCGCCGCGTCTGAGTCGGCGCCCTCTTTGTCGCCGACAGCGGCCTCATCCCACAGGCCCCGATGCCGATCGACCAGCCGCCACACCCGCTGTAGCCAAGCGGCGACCGCCTTGATCCCCTCGTCTTTCCAATCGCCACCCTCGGTGAACGCAAAACCGAACATCAGGTAGGTCCGGAAGGCATCGGCGCCGTACTCATCGATGTAGTCGTCCGGGCTGATCACGTTATCCCGGGACTTGGACATCTTGGTCCCGCGATTGGTAATCGTGCCCTGATGAACGAGCCGCTGAAATGGCTCGCTTATACCGAGGTGCCCTAGATCCCGCATCGCCTTGACCATGAACCGCGCGTACAACAGATGCAGGACCGCGTGCTCGATCCCGCCCGAGTACTGGTAAATCGGGCACCATCGATCGACCAGCTCTCGGTTCCAAGGCCGTTCGTCGTCGTTGGGTGACAAATAGCGCAGGAAATACCACGCCGAGTCGACGAACGTGTCCATCGTATCGGGGTCGCGCCGCGCCTCGGACCCACAGCTTGGGCAGGCCACGTTCATGAACGATTCTGAACGCTCGAGTGGGCTCTTGCCCGCGCCCAACGAGAAATCGACATCGTATGGCAGCTCGACCGGAAGTTCGTCGACGGGTACCGGGACCTCCCCGCAGTTGGGGCAATGCACAATCGGGATCGGTGCCCCCCAGTAGCGTTGCCTGGATATCAGCCAATCACGGAGTCGGTAGTGGACAGTCGCCTTCCCGTCTCCCTTGGCGACCAGGTCGGCCGTGACCCGTTCGAGCATCTCCTCGGATCGCATGTCGCTGTAGGGACCCGATGCGATAACCCGACCATGGCCGGTATAAGCCTCGTCGTGCCCGATATCGGTCGCCTCGGGTTCGATCACCCATACGACCGGAAGATCCATCGCTCGGACGAAATCGAAGTCGCGCTCGTCGTGGGCGGGGACACCCTGAATCGCTCCGGTTCCGTACCCGGCGAGCACAAAATCCGCGACCCAGATCGGTACCTCGTCCCCCGTCAACGGGTGGAGCGCGTAGGCGCCGGTGAACTCACCCGTCTTCTCGGCCTCGGTCGATGTACGCTCGATCTCTGAGAGACGACGGGCCCGTTCGCAGTAAGCGTCGACCTTGGTGCGATGAGCGTCGGTCACGATGTCATCCAGCGCGTCGTGTTCCGGCGCCAATGCGAGGAACGTGACGCCGTAGAGCGTGTCCGGACGCGTCGTAAACGTCTTGATCGTCGCCTCTCGATCGGCCACCTGCCAATCGATCTCGACCCCGGTTGACCGGCCGATCCAGTTGCGTTGGAGCGCCTTCGTTCTCTCCGGCCAGTCGACTTCGTCGAGTCCGTCCAGCAGCTCGTCGGCGTAGTCCGTGATCTTGAAGAACCACTGGGTGAGATCCCGCTTATCGACCTCAGAGCCACAACGTTCGCAGACGTTGCCTTCGACGACTTGCTCGTTGGCGAGCACGGTCTGGTCGGTCGGGCACCACCAGACGGGCGCCGCCTTGCGGTGGGCTAGACCAGTCCGATAGAGCTCGAGAAAGAGCCATTGAGTCCACTTGTAGTACTCGGGCTGGCTGGTGTTGAGTGTGCGCTCCCAATCCCACATCGCGCCCATCGTCTTGAGCTGCCCGATCATGTTGGCGACGTTGCGATCGGTGGAATCTCTGGGGTGGATCCCGGTCCGCACGGCGTAGTTCTCGGCCGGCAGACCAAAAGCATCGAAACCAAAGGGCTCGAATATCGAACGGCCACACATGCGCTGAAACCGAGCCCATGTGTCCGCCGGCCCATAGTGGTACCAGTGGCCGACGTGGAGTCGATCACCGGACGGGTAGGCGAACATGACCAGCGCATAGCAGGGGTCGGCCGCCGCCTCGAGGTCGGCTCGGAACAGATCTTTCGCCTCCCACTCGGCGCGCCACTTGGGCTCGATCACGTCGGGGTCGTAACGATGCTCGGTCATGTTTCGCTTTTGTGGGGGTAAAAACGGAGAGCGGCGGGAACCCGCTCCCGCCGCCGGTGATTACGCATCAGACGGGTGCAAAGTACTGTCGCCTTGGTGCACGATCAACCGGTGGACCCGGTGTTTTGCCCGTTGTGGCGTTCTTAGATCTCGTCGAGGACGCCAGAGTACACGAGGCGCGCGTGGCCGGTGAGATGCGGGGCGAACGGTGCCGCGCCACCCTCCTTGCCAGCCGGGTTGAAATCGACCTCGAGCGGGAACCCCCCGCTGGTCTCGACTCGGATCGGAGGTTCTGCGGATCCCCAGAGGGATCCGAGTATGGCGGCCGCTACGGCGCCGGTTCCACACGACAATGTTTCCGCCTCGACCCCACGCTCGAAAGTCCGCATCCGGATATGGTGGCGATCCACGATCGTCACGAAATCGACATTCGTGCCCGCAGGCTGCCACCGCGAATCGAGCCTCAAGCGCTTTCCTTCCCCGCGGATGTCGTGGGCGGTGACGTCCTCCACGGTGGCCACGACGTGTGGTGTCGACGTGTCGACAAAGCCAACGTGTGCGTAGGTGGAACTCTCCAGGTTTGGGTAGCTGGTGACGAGTCCGGTCGGCTCGGGAAACCGTAGCCGTACGGTTGGCTCGGCAGGGTCGTCGACACGCGCCTCGAGCGTGCCGCTTCCGGTCGCCACGCGGATTACCGGTTGGCTCGCGACACCGATCATCCGCGCGTAACGGGCGACACACATCGCGCCGTTCCCACACATCGGGGCCTCGCTGCCATCCGCGTTATAGTAGACCATTCTCAGGTCGGCCTCGGAGTCCTCCTCCAGCAGCAGCACCGCATCTGCGCCGACACCCAGACCGCGCCGACACAAGCGGACCACCGGCTCGCCGCCATCCGGAAACCACCGCGAACGGTTGTCAAACACAATGAAGTCATTGCCCCCACCCGACATCTTCAGGAACGAGCGTGAC
>JBDHIC010000104.1:0-6668 GCA_039589035.1 Gemmatimonadota bacterium
CGGCGAATGAAATAACGGACGTCGGCTTGTACGCGATGTGGAGGATCCATTTCAACCGGCTCGCATCCGGCGAGATCGTCGTGGACAGGAGCCTCACAGAGAACGTGTGTAGATGAATGTGACTTAACCGAAGTGGTCAGATGTCACACCCGTGACAGATCAATGGGGCGGCCCATTCCGGGTCGCCCCATTTCTTTGGCGTATCGGTTTTGGTCTTGGTTAGGCCCCCGAGGATTTGAACCTGGACTCTCGGCTCCAAAAGCAGCAAAACTTCGTTCGCCCCGGTTACCGATAGACCCGGCTCTGGCCCACCGCCGATCACGAACAATCGGCCGCCGACGACCGCCGCTCCGAGACCGTGCCGAGCGGTCAGAAGGGGTTCCATCGAGAGCCACCGTCGCGACTTGGGGTCGTATGCCTCGTTGGCATCAAAGGTGGCCGCGGTCGACTCTCCACCCAACACGTGGATGCGGCCGCCGTACACGACCGAGGCGATGCCACCGCGCGGTGTGGGCATCGAGGGCAACGTCTCCCACCGCATCGTGCTCGCGTCGAAAGCCTCGAGAGCGCCCAAGTTGCTCGACAGGCTGCCGACCCGACCCCCGGCCACGTACACGATCCCGTCCAGAGCCTTCGCGGTCAGGTGCTCACGCGGGGTCGGGAGCGGTGGCATCGGCTCCCAACGACCGATGTCGGGGTCGTATCGCTCGACGTTGCGAACCGCCGTCTCGTCGCCGGCCCGGCCGCCGATCGCATAGACGACGTCGCCGATCGCGGTAGCGGCCAGCGCGCCGCGCGCGCGCGGCAGGGGCTCTACCTGCCGCCATACCTCTTCGCCTGGAGTCAGCACGTAGACGCTGGCTACCGGCCGGAACGGGATACCGCGGTGGCCACCAACCGCGTACAGTCGTCCACCGGCCGCGGTCACCGCGACGTGATGGAGCGGCTCGGGCAGCGCCGGCCCAGCGATCCACGCGTCGGTTGCCGGATCGTAGACATCGACTTGAGCCGATACCTCGCGTTCCAGCGTGAGGCCCCCGACGACGTAGATCTTCCCGGCCACCGCGGCCACGCCGACCTCGGTTCTGGGGAGCGGCAGCGGCGCCATCGATCGCCAGGGGGTGGTCGGGACCTCGATCTTCGGCGGTGGGGATCCACACCCCAAGGCCACGATCGCCAACCACACCGTCATTCGACCCGGATTCATGGGCCTAACGTAACCCGGCGAGCGGCCGGCGACCGGGATTCAAGGGCGAAACTCGGGACCGGCCAGCGCCGTAGGTAGTACCAGAGCTCATCACGTGATCACACCATGCGGAGGTACCGATGCGAAGCCTAGCCCTCGCACCCCTCGTGGCGATCGTCTCGATCGCCGGGTGCGGCATCTCGGTGAACTGGGACGGACCGACCGTCGCCGGTTCGGGAAACATCATCAGCGAATACCGTACACTGGCCAATTTCAACCGTATCGAAGTCGGCGGTGATTTTGACGTCGAGGTGGAGGTCGGCGAGGCGCAATCGATCCGATTGACCGGCGACGACAACCTACTGCCGCAAGTCGAAACCAAAGTTCGCCAAGGCGAGCTCGAGATCGATTACGACGGCTCGTATCGTTCGCGCGACGACATCGTGATCGCGATCACGGTGCCAAGTCTGTCGGCGATCCACTCGAGCGGAAGCTCCGATGTCAACGTCACGGGCGTCCGTAGCGCCGTGTTTGAAGCTGCCGTATCGGGATCGAGCGACGTACGAGTCGAAGGCGACTTCGGGGATCTCGAGGCGAACGTCTCGGGCTCCGGTGAGATCACCATGGTCGGAACGGCTGACGACATCGACGCCAACGTCTCGGGCTCGGGCGAGCTCGACCTGTTCAGCGTCCCCGCGCGCACGGCAGACGTGACCGTTACTGGGAGCGGTGAAGTCGGACTGGACGTATCGGAGAGGCTGCGCGCCACCGTCACCGGTAGCGGCGACGTTGAGTACACCGGCGACCCCAGCGTCACCTCACGCATTACCGGGTCGGGGTCGGTGAGCGGGACGTAGAGAGTACGCCGCAGCGAAGCCCGACGACGCGGAACGACGAGATTCGGTGACTATGTGAAGCCTACAACGTGGAGAGGGCGCGGAGATGGTTGACGGTTTCGGCTAGACGCCCAACCGCAAAGTCAACCTCCTCTTCAGTCGTCCACCGCCCCAACCCAAAGCGCAGCGTACCGCGGCCCTCTTCATCGTCCCAACCCAGCGCTTTGATGACGTGCGACGTGCTGGCGGTTTGTGACTTGCACGCCGAGCCGCTGGAGACGGCGACGTCATCCAGCGAAAGCAGCAACGCTTCCCCGTCTATGTGAGGAATCGTGACGCTCAAGTTGTTGGGTAGCCGGTGCTCGCGGTCGCCGTTGACGACGAGACCCTCGATCTCTTCCATGAGCCGGCTCTCCAATCGATCGCGAAGCGCAGCCACGCGTCGACTTTCTTCCTCGCGCTCTTGAACCGCCAACTCGAGCGCGGTCGCCAAACCGACGATTCCGGGAACGTTGTGCGTCCCCGACCGGACCCCGTGCTCGTGCCCGCCGCCGATAATGCACGGCTTGAGCTTGACGCGTCGTGGACTCTCGCGCCGGTAAAGCGCACCGATGCCCTTCGGGCCGTAGATCTTGTGTGCCGACAGCGAGAGCATGTCGACATCCAGATCGTCAACGTCGACCGGGATCTTTCCGATCGCTTGCGTCGCGTCGGTGTGCACCCATGCGCCAACCTCCCGCGCGCGACGTGCGATTTCACCGATCGGGTGAATCGTCCCGATCTCGTTGCTGGCGAACATGAAGCTGACGAGAATCGTGTTCTCGGTGAGCGTCGCCGACAGCTCATCCAGATCGATCCGGCCGCGCTTGTCCACCGCCATCATGGTGACCTCGAAGCCCTCCTCCTCCAAGCGCTCGAAGGGACAGATCACCGACTTGTGCTCGGTCACGCAGCTAATGACGTGATTGCCGTCGCCGGCCTCGCGCCTGGCGCACGCCGCACCGGTCACCGCCAAGTTGTTCGATTCGGTTGCACCACCGGTGAACACGATCTCGGACGCCTTGGCACCGAGCATCTCGGCTATCCTCCGCCGCGAATCCTCGACCAGCTCCTCGGCCGCTCGTCCGTAGACGTGACTCCGGCTGGATGAGTTTCCAAAGCTCTCGGTAAAGCACGGTAGCATCGCCTTTACGACCCGCGGATCGCACGGCGTAGTGGAGTGATAATCGAGGTAGACAGGACGCCTCACGCTACGCATCCCCTTGCAAGAAAAGGACCTTCTCTCGCCGTGATTCGAGCAGCCTTTGAAGGAGCCGTTCCTCCGAGGCGTGAAGCGATGCGCGGGCGGCGTCCAGCGCAAACTCGGCGGCTTCCAGTGTCGAGGTCGTCTCGGCTTTCGCCAACTGAGCTTCGATATCGCGGTACAGTGGACCCATGGCGTCGGCCTCGGCCCAGACCCGTGGAAAAGATAGCCGATGGATTGGCGTTACGCCGTGTTTTCTCAGCGCCCGAATGTGCTCCGGGGTCATGTATCCCTTGTGTCGGGCGAACCCGTACTCGGGCCAGCGCCGGTCGGCCTCGATCAGCAATCGGTCACGGGCCACCTTGGCGATGATCGAGGCCGCGGCGATCGATCGCACGCGACCATCGCCGCCCACGATCGCCCGGTGCGGGACCGGAAACGCCCGCGGGGGCCGCCCGTCGAGGAGCGCCAGGTCGACCTGCCGATCGAGCTGCTCGATCGCCAACCGCATCGCCATCAAGCTGGCTTGATAGATGTTGATCCGGTCGATCATGCGCTCGCTTACAGCGCCGACGCCCACCGCTGTCGCATTCGCGCGGATCGCGCGGTCGAGACGCTCCCGCTGACCTGGGTCGAGACGTTTGGAATCATCGAGCCCGTCCACGATCCAGTCCTCCGGTAGCACCACCGCCGCGGCCACCACCGGTCCCGCGATCGGCGAGACGCCGGCCTCATCGACCCCGGCAACTACGCTCCGGTCGCCAGCGAGATCGCGTTCGGTCTCGACCAGCTTGGTGAGCCGGTGGCGCTCACGCTCGCGTGCCCGGATGACCGCCAAATAGCGCCGTCCGAGCGCTTGGACGCCCGCCCGGGGGTCGTCGAGCAGATAGCGAACCGTGCACCGTCCGACCGCACGCCGGCGAGACAATGTGTCAGAGATTTCAGTTACGGAAAGTTGAGAGAGCCGGTCCTCGAGGCGAGTCAGGATCGGAGCCGGCTGTGCGCTAGCGCCGTCGCCGTTCGCGTATGCGAGCGGCTTTCCCGGACAGCTCGCGCAAATAGTACAGCTTGGCTCGGCGGACGCGCCCTTCGCGGATGACGTTGATCTCGGTCACCACGGGTGAGTTGAGCGGAAAAATGCGCTCGACACCGACCCCGTTCGAGACCTTGCGGACCGTAAACGTCTCGCTCGGCCCGCCGCCCTTGCGACGAATCACTACGCCCTCGAACGCCTGGAGGCGCTCTTTCTGACCCTCACGCACGCGCACGTTCACCCGCACTGTGTCACCGGGTCGAAAATCGGGAATGTCGTCCCGCTTTTTCTCTAGTCCGAGGTCGAGATTCATCATCTGGATAGTATACCGCTCCCCACTTTGATCGTCACTCACTTTTTGCGTGTTCGGTGGTGTTATCACCCGCTTGACTATCGATTCGCTTCACCAGGTCGGGGCGTCGCTCGCGGGTGATCCGCTCGGCGGCCTCGCGCCGCCATTGGGCCACCGCGGCGTGATCACCCGAGCGCAACACCTCGGGTACCTCGAGCCCGCGGAACGTCGCCGGCCGGGTATACGATGGCGGTCCCAGCGCCCAATCGTCATGAAACGAGTCGCCCTGCGCGCTGTCGAAGTCGCCCAGCACACCGGGTAGCAATCGAACCACGGCGTCGATCACCGCCAGCGCCGCGATCT
Organism: Gemmatimonadota bacterium; assembly: GCA_039589035.1. Lineage (GTDB taxonomy): Bacteria > Gemmatimonadota > Gemmatimonadetes > JACCXV01 > JAHWKZ01 > CAMYLR01. Next base: position 4,954 of record JBDHIC010000104.1, read on the forward strand.
CACCACCCGACAACACGAAGTCACCGAGCGAGATCTCGTCGGTTACCAACGCTTCGCGCACCCGCTCGTCGACATCCTTGTAGTGGCCGCACAGGAACGTCAGCTCCGGCTTGACCACCAACTCGACCGCCACCTGATGCGTGAACGGCCGGCCGCGAGCCGAAAGCAGAATAAACGGATCGGGTTCTTCGAGCGCTTCGTACGCCTGGAAAACCGGCTCCGGCTTGAGCACCATGCCACCGCCGCCGCCGTACGGGTAGTCATCGACCTGCTCGCCTTCGGGCACGAATCCCCGCAGATCGACCACCTCGTACGAGAACAACCCCTTGGAGCGCGCGCGACCGGTGATCGACTGCTTGAGCGGTTGCGTGAAGTACTCTGGAAACAGGGTCACGATGTTGACGTGCATGGTTACAGCTCCTCCCACCCTTCGGGTGGGCTCACGATGATCGTCGTCGCATCGACCTGACGCACGAAAGCTTCTACAAACGGCAAGAACCGACGCCGACCGCCGGGTTCGCCGATCTCCAACAACACCGGCCCGTCCGACTCGATCACCGAAATGACATCACCAAACGAGCGACCGGTTTCATCCCACACCTCACACCCGACCAATGCGTGCAGAAAGAACTCGTCCTCGGCTCGCGCCTGGACCGCTTCATCATACGGTATCAGCAGGCAGTAACCGGCCCGCTGCTCGGCGTGAGTGCGGTCGTCGATCCGATCGAGCTTAAGCAACCACCGTTGCTTGTGGCGTCGGCTGGCCACGATCGACACCTCCACGCCTTCACCATCCGCATCGGGCGCTAACAAGAGTGTACGCCCAACCGCGAACCGCTCTTCGTGCTCGGTCATCGGCTCGACCTGGACCTCGCCCTTGAGCCCGTGGGCTTTGACGATCCGGCCCACCACCACCAGGGTTTCCGGTGTCGTCAGGGCTACCCCTCCGTTGTCTGCTCTGCGTCGTCCGCGATCTCGGTCGCCGGCTCGACGACGGGTTCGGGTGCCGGCGCCGGTTCGGGCGCTGGTGCCGGTTCAAGCATTGGCTCGGGCTCAGGTGCCGGCGCCGGCGCAGCTACAGGTTCCGGCCGCGGCCGTTCAACCGGCCACTCGCCGGTCTTGAATCGCTGCCAAACACCGATCTGGGAGAGCAGCGAGCGAGCGCTATCGCTCGGCTCGGCGCCCTTCTCCAACCACTCCAGCGCCTTGTCGCGGTCGATGTTGATATCGGCCGGATCCACGCGCGGATTGTACGTCCCGATCGTGTCCAAAAAGCGCCCGTCACGGGGACTCCTGGAATCAGCGACCACAACGCGATAGTGAGGTTGCTTCTTGGCGCCCATGCGCCGCAATCGAATGCGTACTGCCACCAGTTACCTCCTTTGACGCTGAGACCCCAGCGTCGTCTTGAGTTTCTTCATCATCTTGTTCATCTCTCCGAACTGTTTCATGAGCTGGTTGACCTCTTGAACCGAAGTACCGCTGCCGTTCGCGATCCGTTTGCGACGGCTACCGTCGAGCAGCTTTGGGTTGCGCCGTTCCGCCGGTGTCATCGACAGGATGATCGCCTCGATACGCTTTAATCGGCTCGGGTCGACATCGACATCCCGCAACTGCTTTCCAACGCCGGGGATCATCCCAATCAACCCCTGTAGTGGTCCCATCCGCTCCAACTGTCGCAAGGCGGTGAGAAAGTCTTCCAGATCGAGCTTCCC